>NZ_JBEXFP010000044.1:0-56335 GCF_040606825.1 Micromonospora sp. NPDC005367
CGGCCCGCTTTGCGGGCCGCCTTGATCTGATAGAGCGCAATTCGGCAACCACCTATGCCCAGCATCGCCAGTACCATGGCGTACATAGAGTGCGGCTCACTACCCGGAGGTTGCCCATGTTCGCGCTGGTAGTCCGTTTCGACCTCAAGGATGAGGACGCTGCAGCAGGCTTCGATCGGCTCGCGGCAGAGACGCTGCCCGGGATCCAGCAGGACGAGCCGGGCACGCTCGTGTACGCCACGCATCGGGTAGAGGGTGAGCCCTTGGCGCGTGTCTTCTACGAGGTCTATCGGGACCGCGCGGCCTTCGACGCTCACGAGCGTCAGCCTCACACCCTGCGGTTCCTGTCAGAGCGCGAGCAGTACTTGTCGGGTGTCCGGGTGGAGTTCTTGGACCCGCTCGGGAACAAGGGCGTGAGCGGGTCATGAGTGACGGCACACCCTCGGAGCGGGCCGTCGGTCGACGGATCGCCTTCTACCGGCAACGTCGTGGGCTGTCACAGCGGGAGTTCGCCCGCCTGATCGACCGTTCGGAGACGTGGCTATCCCAGGTTGAGCGCGGCGTGCGGAAGATCGACCGGATGACGGTCCTTGAACGCCTTGCAGGCGTCTTGGAGGTGCCGCTGTCGGAGCTGGCCCCCGAGGCACCGGTTGTCGCTGCCGCGCACGAGGAACTACCCGCCGCAACCGAGCTGGGCCTTGCGCTCAGTTCCAGTCACGCCCTGGCGGCGGTGCTCGGTACGAGCCACGAGCCGGCTGACGTCGATGAGCTGTCGGCCAGAGTCGCGGAAGCCTGGACGTACACGCACGCTTCCGAATTCAGCCAAGTGGGCGCCATGCTGGTGGGCCTGCTGCCGGACCTGGAAACCGCAGCGCGGACGACGGAGGGTGAGGCGCAACAGGCAGTCTTTGCGGCTCTCGCGCGGGCTTACCACGCCTGCGCTGCCGTGCTTGCCCGGATGGCCGAGCCGGGCGCGGCATGGGTGGCCGCCGACCGGGCGATCAGTGCCGCCGAGCGGTCCGGCGACGCGCTGCTTATGGCCGAGGGAGCGTTTCGCCTGACGCTGGTATTCCAGGCCGCCCGGAGGCTTGACCGCGCACAGCAGACAGCCGCCACAGCCGCCGCCGCGCTAGAGGACCGGGCGGAGGCGGGCGAGCCGGAAGCGCTCTCCATCTGGGGTGCGCTCCACCTGCAACTAGCCGTAGTGGCTGCCCGGCGGAACGATGCGGAAGCGGCCTATGAAGAGCTCGCGATCGCCCGTCGTGCGGCAGAACGGCTCGGGGTGGACCGGAACGACTACAACACCGAGTTCGGTTCGACCAACGTTGCGCTTCACGAGGTTGCGGTGGCGGTCGAGCTGGGGGATGCGGGGCGAGCGCTGCGGGGCGCTGCGAACGTAGATCCGTCCAGCCTCTCGCCGGAGCGACAGGGCCGCTTCCTCATCGACGTGGCCCGCGCTCATGCCCAGCGACGGAACGTGCCCGGTGTGGTCGAGACGCTTTCTCGCGCAGTCGAGGTAGCACCGGAGCTAGCGCCGGCTCATCCACTGGTGCAACGGCTCGTGACGGACATGCTGCGGTCGGATCTGGCCGACGAGCCGGGGCTTCGTGAACTTGCGGATCGGCTTGGACTGAGCTCAGCCATGCCATCCATGTAGGACGAACCCGATAGCTACTTAATCGCCCGTTATCAACCCATTCTGGTTGGTGGCGGGCGATTTCTATGCGCGATCCTCGATCTCCCGTATTCAAAGTGTTGTCCCGCACTAAAAGTGCGGCTAGCGTGATGGCATGCGGCGCGAGCCGTAGCAAACGCCAGAGCCGGCCGAGGGGCCGGCGGCAAACGAGAGGGAGTGGACAGTGGCTGTCCCGAACACGATCAAGGTTCCGGTTCCGTTCGACTACGTGTTCCCGCACGGGGCGCTGTGCCTGGGTGTGGAGGCGGTGACGGACTTCGACAAGCGCGGCCAGGGCGACGACCAGGCGCGTGACAAGGAGTCGGGCGAGCGCCTGTGGGTGGTCAAGGTCTTGGACCTGGACCCGGAGGCCGGGAAGTTCGGCGGGTCGAAGGAAGTGAAGGTGAAGATCGCCGCCCCGGTGCAGCCGGTGCCGCCGGCGTCGAAGATCCCGGGTTACCCGCCGGCGGTGCAGTTCACCGACGTGACCCTCACCCCGTACGTCGACTCGCAGCGGTGCAAGGGGTCGGGGAAGTGCCGGGCTCGTCAGGCGTGGTCGATCCGCGCCGGTGCCATGAGTGAGCCCGCCGCCGTGAAGCAGGCGGCCTGACCAGATCACGTCGCGCGGGGCGGGCCTCATCCGCCAAGACCAAACCCGCCCCGCGCCTCACCCGCAACCTCTTGAAAGGAGTGGGTTGATGCCCACGCTAGCTGACGCTGCCCGCATCGCCGGGAACCCGCGCCCCGCCCCCCGCCGCACCACGCACCGCCGCACCGTCATGCGCCTCGCCGGCCCCGGTATCCGGGCCGCCCGCGAGGTCTACACCACCATCCCCGCCGACGCGATCCGGGTCGCCGCGCTGGTGGAGATCTCCGCCGCCGCCGCGGCCCTGGCCCGGACCGTGGTGAAGCTGCGGCACCTGGACCCCGATCTGATCGCTCCGCACGTCTCCGACCGCGTCGACCTGCGGGCGGTGCTGGGTCGTGGCCGGTGGTTGCCGACCATGACCCGCCACGTACCCGCCCCGGAGCCCGGGCCTGTGGACTTGGTCGCGCTGATGCCCGCCCGTCCGGCGCAGCGTCGTCGGGTGGTGCGTCGCCGGCCGGTCGCTCCTGGGCAGGGTTCGCTGCTCGCCTCCATGCGGGAGGGCTGAGCGATGCCGCTGGTGAACGTGATCCGGGGTGACCGGATCGACTCCGCGCCGATCAACGTGCGTACGCCGTTCGTGCGGATTCCGATGTGGCTGGCCCTGTCGTGGTGGACCGCGAAGGCTCTCGCCCGGCTGGCCGTGGTCCTGATCCGCTTCTGGTACGTGACCGCCCCGGCGGTGTTCTTCGCCTGGCTGTACCTGCGCTGGGGCTGGGTCGGTCCGGTCGTCGTCGTCGGTGCCGTCGCCGCCCTCTCGACCGGGTGGGCGTTCGGGCACCGGCCCTCGTTCCTGCGGTTCGGCTGGTGGCCGGCTCTGTCCCGCTACCGCCGGTGGGTGTACCGACGCAACTGGCACGCCGCGATGGTCACCGCGAAACTCGCCGTCTCGTTCGACGCGCACACCGTCCTGCCCGTCCTACGCCGGGTGCGCTGCTCCTCCGGGGTGGACGTGGTGACGGTGCGGATGGTCACCGGGCAGATCCCCGACGACTTCGCCAAGGTGGCCGAACGCCTCGCTCACACCTTCGGTGTCCGGCAGGTAAAGGCCGTGCCCGGTGGGCGGCCGGATGTGGTGCTGCTGCACCTGTTCCGCGGTGATCCCCTCGCCAAGCTCGTCCGCCCCATGCCGGTGCCCGCCGTCCCGGAGTTCACCGCCCTGCCCGTCGGCCGGCGCGAAGACGGCGACGGCTACGAGCTGCGGCTGTTCGGCACTCAGGTCCTCGTCGTGGGCGCCACCGGCTCCGGGAAGGGCTCGGTCATCTGGTCCGTGGTCCGCTCCCTCGCCGCCGGAGTCACCTCCGGACTCGTCCAGGTGTGGGGCCTGGACCCGAAGGGCGGCATGGAACTCGGGATGGGCGCCCCGATGTTCACCCGCTTCGCCTGCAAGGACTACGCGGCCATGTGCGAGCTGATCGAGGAAGCCGCCGCCGTGGCCAAGGAACGGGCGGGCAAGCTGTTCGGCAGGACCCGGCAGCACACGCCGACGCCGGATGAGCCACTGATCGTCCTGGTCATCGATGAGCTGGCGAACCTCACCGCCTACCTGACCGACCGGCAGCTCAAGGACCGGATCAAGGCCGCTCTCTCGATCCTGCTCAGCCAAGGGCGAGCGGTCGGCGTGCACGTCGTGGCCGCGATCCAGGACCCGCGCAAAGAGGTGCTGCCGTTCCGGGACCTGTTCCCCACCCGCATCGGCCTGCGCCTCGCCGAAGCGGCGCAGGTGGATCTGGTGCTGGGTGAGGGGATGCGTGACCGGGGAGCCCTGTGCGACCGCATCCCGCAGTCCCTGCCCGGTGTCGGGTTCGTGGTCATCGACGGCGATCCCACCCCGATGCGGGTGCGGTTCTCCTACCTCAGCGATGACGAGATCCGCAACATGGCCCACACCTACGGCCGCCTGCGCGTCATCGACGGCGAAGTCCTGGACGGTGCCGCATGACCACCACTCCCGCGAACACCCCGGCCTCGGGTGAGCCGCGTCTTGCCGCTGCCGCGTCGTGGGCGGTGCTGTCGGCCTCGTTCGGCCTGTCGGCCGCAACGTGGATCGCCATGGCCCGCCTCGCCGGCTTCTCCGCCAAACTGCACCTCCCTCTGCTCGACGTGGCCGCCGACCTCGCCTGGCTCATGCCCGTCGCCGTCGACGGCTACGTCGTCGTCGCCCTCGTCCTGTGGATGGCGCCCGTCCCCGCCCGTGTGGCGGAGTTCGCTCGGGTCAACACCTACGCCGCCGCCGGGATCGGCGTCGCCGCACAATCCGCGTTCCACGCGCTCACCGTCTGGTCGGAACAACCCGCCGCCGACCGCAACGTGTGGCAACCCATCCTCGCCGCCATCGTCGGCGCCCTGCCGCCGGCCGTCGCCGGCCTGGCCGTACACATGCGCGCCCTCATCCGCCGCGAAAGCCGCCCGACCACCCCCACCGCCGACTCCGCCCCGGTCCCGTCCCCGGCACCTGCCCCGGTGCCCGTTCCATCCGTCGAGCCGACCCGGCCCGCCGATCCGACGCCAGCTGTCGGCCCTGAGCCCGTCGCCCTGGTCCCGGTCGAGCCGACCCGCCCGGCCCCGGTCGCCCCGGTGCCCTCCACCGCGTTTGTCCGCCGCAACGGCACTCCGCTGACTCGGGAGGTGACTCGATGAAAGAGCACTTCTTCTCGACCCTGTTCCTGGTCTCCGGGCTCGCTGTCTTCTGCTGGGATCAGTACCGGCTTGCCGCCGCCCGCTACGAACTCGCCGCCCTCCAGCGCGCCTCCCGCCGCGACCCGCTCACCGGACTCGCCAACCGCACCGGCCTGGCCGACGCATGGGACCAGCTCGCCCCGCTACGCCCGTGGGTGGTGCTGGTCGACCTGGACGGCTTCAAGCCCGTCAACGACACCCACGGCCACGCCGCCGGAGACCACGTCCTCACCACCGTCGCGCAACGCCTCCGGTCGGTCCACGGCATCGCCGCCCGCCTCGGCGGAGACGAGTTCGCCGCCCTGCTCCTCGACCCGAACCCGGCCGCGGCTGCCCGCCAGCTCGCCGCCGCCATCGCCACGCCAGTCCGGCTTCCCTCCGGCATCGCGGTGTCGGTGACCGCCAGTATCGGCCTCGCCCCCGCCCACCCGGCCGGACTCGCCGCCGCCCTGGGCGACGCCGACGCGGCCATGTACAGGGCCAAGAGCACCCGGACCGGCGTCGCCGCCTTCGACCCGATACGCGACGACCACACCACCGCCGACCCCCGCCCCGCCCTGCGCGTCCGCGACCTCACCCCGACGCTGGGGGTGGGCCGATGACCCTCACCCCGACGCTGCCCGGCCTCGAACCTGCCCCCGTGGCGGAGGGTCCGAGGCCGGGCTCCCGGGCCGCCCGGATGCTCATGCCCCGCTCCGTCGACGTCGTCAAAGACCTCGCGGCCGACTACGGCGTCTGCACCCGCCCCGTGTCCCTGCGCCGCACCGACCTCAACACCGGCCAGACCGAAGTCATCGACATGCCCTGCGGCGCCACCCAAGAGGCCAAGTGCCCCGCCTGCGCGACCCGTGCCCGCCGGCTGCGGCAGCAGCAGATCCGGGAGGGCTGGCACCGTGACGACGAACCCGACCCCGGACCCGCCCCCGCCACCGACGCGCAACGCGGGCTGATCGTCGCCCGCGCTCACCTGGAATTCGCCCGTGACGAGGCCGCTCGGGCGTCGCAGTGGGATCAGGTCGCGGACCTGGACGACGCGATCGCGGAACTGGAAGGCCAGATCACCACCGAAGGACTCCGAGGCCGACCCGCCCCGCCGCACGCCAGCGAGGACCAGGAGGACGGCGACGGCAAGCGGCGGGTCCGGTCGACCAAACGGCGGCAGGACGCACCCGATTTGCCCCGCCTCCCGGTCGAGAACCGCACGATTGGCCGAACCTACGAGGGGCACGCCGGGATGGTGTTTCGGCCGTCGATGTTCCTCACCCTCACCCTCAGCTCCTACGGGCGCGTTCACTCCGACGGCACCCCCGTCGACCCCGACAGCTACGACTACCGGCGGGCCGCCTGGGATGCCGTGCACCTCCCTCGGCTCCTGGATCGGTTCTGGCAGAACCTGCGGCGGGCGGTCGGCTGGAACGTCCAATACGCGGGCGCGGTCGAGCCGCAACGCCGCCTTGCGCCGCACGCGCACTTCGCCATGCGCGGCACCATCCCCCGGGCACTGGTCCGCCAGGTCGCCGCCGCCACCTACCACCAAGTCTGGTGGCCGCCCGTCGACCAGCTCGTCTACGAACCGGGACGGGCGCCACAGTGGGACGCCGACGCGGGCGGCTACACCGACCCCACCACCGGCCGGCTCCTGCCGACCTGGGATGACTCCCTGGACCTGATCGACGCCGACCCCGACGCCCAACCCGTGCACGTCGTCCGCTTCGGCAGCCAGGTCGACGCCAAGGGCGTACTCGCCGGCACCAAGGACGCCGACCGATGCGTCGGCTACATCACCAAGTACCTCACCAAACAGGCCACCGACTGCCACCAGGTGACCACCGGCCGGCAGCGCGCTCACTTGGAACGGCTCTGGCAGGAGTTGCGGCACACGCCCTGTTCCGAGCGGTGCGCCAACTGGCTGCTCTACGGCATCCAACCCAAGAAGGCCCGCGCCGGGCTCAAGCCGGGCAACTGCAAGAACAAGGTCCACAAACGGGAAACCCTCGGCATCGGCGGCCGACGCGTCCTCATCTCCCGACAGTGGTCCGGCAAAACCCTGGCCGACCACCGGGCCGACCGGCGCGAGTGGGTCAAGGCGCTGCTCGGCGTCACGACGGACGCCGACACCGCCCCGGCCGGCTCCGACACCGTGCGGCACGCCTGGGAACTCGCCCGACCCACCGACCCCGACGTGCCACCCCTCGGCCACCGGGTGCTGCGGGCCATCTCCGAACGCATCCAATGGCGGGCGCAGCTGGACGCCGCGAGACGTGCTGCCGACCCGCCCGATGTTTCGGCAACTGACGACAAGACCACCGAAAGCGGGGAGGTATGACGGCGGTGGATGAGGTGCTGACGGTGGAGGAAGCCGCGGCCCGGATGAAGATGAGCGCTCGCTACGTGCGTCGGCTGGTCGCGCAGCGGCGCATCGCCTTCCACAAGGTCGGGCGCAGCGTCCGCCTCAAGGCTTCGGACGTGGACGGCCATGTCGATGCCGGTCGGGTGGAGCCGATGACCGCCTCCACCGTGTGGCGTGACCTGGGGCGGGTGGCCTGATGGCGAACAAGGAAGGACACCGGCGGTTCGGCAACGTCCGCAAGCTGCCTTCCGGGCGGTATCAGGCCCGCTATCCGGGGCCGGACGGCCGGATGCGGAACGCGCCGGAGACGTTCGCCCGCAAATCCGACGCAGACCGGTACCTCACGCTGGTAGAGGCGCAGATGGCCCGGCGGGAGTGGATCGACCCGGAACGGGCCAAGGTGAAGCTCGGCGACTACGCGCGGCGGTGGATCGACCAGCGGCCAAACCTGCGGCCCCGAACGATCCACCTGTACGGCTGGCTGTTGGACAAGCACATCATGCCGTACCTGGGCGGGGTTGAGCTGGGCCGGCTGGACACGCCGATGGTCCGGGACTGGCGGGCGAAACTGCTCGGCAACGGCGTCTCGGAGACGATGGCGGCCAAGGCGTACCGGCTGCTACGCGCGGTGCTGATGACGGCGGTCAAGGAAGACGAGATCCTGAGCCGGAACCCGTGCCGGGTCCCTGGCGCTGACCAGGAGAAATCTGCGGAGCGGCCGGTGCTCACACTCGCCCAGGTCTTCAGGCTGGCCGAGATCGTGCCGCCCCGGTACCGCGCCCTGGTCCTGGTCACCGCCTTCGGGTGCCTGCGCTGGGGTGAGGTCGCCGCGCTGCAACGGCAGGACATCGACACCGCATCCGGCACTATCCGAGTTCGGCAGGCGTACACCGAACAGCGCGGCATAGGCCTGGTCCTCGGTCCGCCGAAGTCCCGGGCCAGCCGGCGCACGGTCAGCCTGCCGCCGGCCGTCGTCGACGTCGTGCGGGACCACCTGGCCGCCGAGGTCGACGACGCCCCGGACGCGTTCGTGTTCACGACGGAGAGCGGGCGTCCGATCTGGCGGGGCAACCTGAACAAGCTCATTGCCTGGAAGGCCAGCGTGTCCCGCATCGGTCAGCCAGACCTACACTTCCACGACCTGCGGCACACCGGCAACACTTTGGCGGCCCGCACCGGTGCCAGCACCCGCGACCTGATGGCCCGGATGGGTCACGAATCGCCGCAAGCCGCTCTGATCTACCAGCACGCGACGGCGGAAGCCGACCGGGCCATTGCCCAGGCGCTGCACGAAGCGATGCGGGCCGATCGCAAGAAGGCCAAGAAGTCAGATGGCCACGGCAAGCGCAAGGCCAAGGGCAAGAAGGACAAGGAGCGCGACAACAAGTGAAGCTAGGTAGCCGTCGGCTCTGTCCACGGGGTTGCCTGCATCTGGATCGACTGGTCGTCCAAGGCCCGGTCAACGACCTCAGTCGCCGCCAACTCCGGGTTAACCGTGAAGATCAGATCCGAAATGTCCGGGTAGCCCAGGTCACGTTCGAGGCGGTCCAGCCAGTCGTCCCGCTCCGCGAAGTCCGCAAAGTCGTACCGCATGATCCGCTCGACGAGGACAACCGCCTCGTCCCGGGTCAGCTTCGCAGGCAAGGTGCCCTCCTTCGACCGGGGCTAATGGCACGCCAATGGCACGCCGCATGATCCCTGACCTCAGAATATCGAAGGCCCTGATCGGGACTCACGTCCTGATCAGGGCCTTTCGCATGGAGCGGGTGACGGGAATCGAACCCGCACTGTCAGCTTGGGAAGCTGATGTTCTGCCATTGAACTACACCCGCAGGCGGGACCACTGTACCCGAGTCAGCAGCCCGCCGCATCCAGGCACCCCCGCGAGGCACTACCCCGTACCCCTGCGCCGGCCGCACTGGGCCCGCCGGCACCTGAGCCGCTGATCACGCCCGAGGAACTGGTTTCCCCATCGCAAGATATGGCTGTTCTCAAATGTCTCGATGGCTTGTAACGTCTGCCTCACGTTCTCAGCCGCGACGTGACATCCCTCCCGTCGCGTCGCCAGAAAGAGGTGGGCCCATGGGACTCCGTCCCAACCTGCTGACCCGGCGTACCGCCGGTGTCGCGTCCACGACCCTCGCGCTGCTGCTCAGCACGGCCGCCGTGGGCGTCCTTCCGGCCGCTTCGGCCTCCGCCGCCGCCCCTGCGGGCACCTGTGCCGAGCCGGCCGACGCCCACGTCGATGCCCGCGTCAAGGCGGGCGGCACCGCCAAGCACGAGCCGAACGAGTTGACGGCCACGCAGATCAAGGAGCGCGAGGCCGACCTGGCTGCCGCGCTCCGTGAGAGCGCCAACCGGCGTACGGGCGCGGTCGCCCCGTTCGCCACCGTCACGATCCCGGTGGTCGTGCACGTGATCCAGGAGAACAGCACCCGGGCCGGCGGCAACATCCCGGACTCGATGATCCAGAACCAGATCACCGTGCTGAACCAGGCGTACAGCGGCGCGACCGGCGGAGCGGCGACGGCCTTCGCCTTCCAGCTCGCCAAGATCAACCGTGTGGTCAACCCCTCGTGGTACCCGATCCTCGACGGCTCCTCGGCCGAGCGCTCGATGAAGTCGGCGCTGCGTGAGGGCGGCAAGAACACCTTGAACCTCTACCTCGGCGACGTGACCCCCGGCCTGCTCGGCTGGGCGACCTTCCCGCAGCGACGGCTCAACAGCGCCGACGGCGTGGTCGTGCTGAACGAGTCGCTGCCGGGCGGCAACGAGACCAACTACAACCAGGGCGACACCGCCACCCACGAGGTCGGCCACTGGCTGAACCTCTACCACACCTTCCAGGGCGGCTGCTCCGGCTCGGGCGACGGCGTCGGGGACACCCCGGCCGAGGCCACGCCGGCGTACGAGTGCCCGACCGGGCGGGACACCTGCAGTGCCGCCGGCCTGGACCCGATCACGAACTTCATGGACTACACGTACGACTCGTGCATGCACCAGTTCACTCCTGGGCAGGCGAGCCGCATGCTGACCGCGTGGAACGCCTACCGTGCGGCCTGACGACGCTACCGCCGGTGCCGGCCCACGATCTGCGGGGCCGGCACCGGCGTATCGCTCCCCAGGAACGCGCTCAGGCCGCCGAACGGTGGACGTCGCGGCGCTCGCGGCGGGCGGGACGGGCCTGCGGTACGGCCGGGATCAGATCGGCCGGCTGGTCGTCCGCGTGCGGGTCGAGCCAGACCTGCACGGCTGGGCGGCCGCGCCCCTCGCCCGGCCCACCGGCGCTGCCGGAGTCGCGCCGAGCCAGCATGGCCACGTCGACGGTGAACTCGAAGAGCCGCCAGTCGACCTGGGACGCCGCCATGGCCCTGGCCGCGAGCCGGGCCACCCGGGCCTGATCGGTGACCGGGTGGGCATGCCCCGCCACGTACGCCTCGTCGTCGGTCTCCTCCGGCGGGAAGGAGTGCAGTGCGTAGCGGCCGTCCCGCTCCAGGTCACGCCGCTTGGGCGAGTCGATGATGAAGCAGAAGAGCCCCTCGTCGGTGATCACCGGCGACACCGGGTGGACCCGGGGTCCGCCGTCGGCACGGACCGTGGCCAGGTAGCCGAAGCCCGGACCGTACTGCTGCATGAGAACGCGGATCCCGTCGGCGAGCCGGGGCTCGTCAGCTGCGAAATCGGACCAGGAAGCCATGTAGACATTCTATCGAACAAATGTTCGACAAGCGACACGACGCGCTGGTCACCGGCACCGGATTCGAACCTTCCGAGCGGGTCTCGCTATGGTGGTGCGATGCTGCTCTCCGACCGCGACCTGGTCTCCGAGATCAAGGCCGGCACGCTCGGGCTGGAGCCGTTCGAGCCCACCCTGGTGCAACCGTCGAGCATCGACGTACGTCTCGACCGGCTCTTCCGGGTCTTCAACAACCACCTCTACACGCACATCGACCCGGCACTGCAGCAGGACGACCTGACATCGGTGGTCGAGGTGCCCGACGGGCAGCCGTTCGTGCTGCACCCGGGGGAGTTCGTGCTCGCCTCGACGCTCGAGGTGATCTCGCTCGGCGAGCAGCTCGCCGGCCGGCTGGAGGGCAAGTCGAGCCTGGGCCGGCTCGGCCTGCTGACCCACTCCACCGCCGGTTTCATCGACCCGGGATTCTCCGGCCACGTGACGCTGGAGCTGTCGAACGTGGCGAACCTTCCGATCACGCTCTGGCCGGGCATGAAGATCGGTCAGCTCTGCATCTTCCGGCTCTCGTCACCCGCCGAGCACCCGTACGGCTCGGCCGTCTACGGCTCGCGCTACCAGGGCCAGCGTGGCCCGACGCCGAGCCGGGCCTGGCAGAACTGGCGTACCTGGCCCACCCGCTGACCGGCGGTCGGGCCCGGAATCCGACCGAGCCTCGTGCCCCGTCGGGCGCACGCAGAAGCCCCTCCCACCCGGTGGAAGGGGCTTCTGCGCGAAACGATCAGTCGGGACGGCCGAAGCTGTGGATGGGGCCGTCGTCGACCTTCTTCATCTTGATCGGCACCCCGGCCTGCGAGGCGTGCACCACCCATCCGCCGCCGACGTACATGCCGACGTGGTGCAGATCGCTGTAGTAGAAGACGAGGTCGCCGGGGCGCAGGTCCGCACGGCTCACCGTCTTGGTCACCCTGCGCTGCTGCGCGGCGTTGTGCGGCAGCGACACCCCGGCCTTGGCCCACGCCGCGAGCATGAGCCCGGAGCAGTCGTACGAGCCGGGACCGTCGGCACCCCAGACGTAGGGCTTGCCGATCTGGGCGCAGGCGAACTTCACCGCCACCCCGGCGGCGCCACCCGGATAGGTGGCCGGGCACGGGGCCGGACGCAGTGGCCCGCCGCCGCCGTTGCCGTACACCTTGATCCGCAGCTTCTGCAGCCGGTCGATCTCGGTGTTGATCTGCTTCTTCTTCTCGGCCAGCTGGGCCTCGGTCCGGGTCAGCTGGGTGACGAGCTCGTCCAGCGGCGCCTTCTGCCGGGCCAGTTCGTCGCGCAGGTCGACGACCTGGGCGACGTCCGTCTGCTGATTGTGGGCGAACCGATCGAGCAGCTCCAGCTGGCCGACGACGTCACTCGGTGACTGGCTGCCGAGCAGGGCGTTGACGGTGGACAGGTTCTCGCCCTTGTACGCCCGCACCGCGAGCACACCGACCTTGTTCATGGCCTGGTCGATCCGGAGTTGCAGTGGCTTGATCCGGGCCGCCAGCGCATCGGCCTGCTTGCGCTTGGCCGCGAGCTCCTGACGGGTGGCGTTGTGCCGCTCGATCACGGGTTCGAGCTTGTTCCAGTCCTGGTCGATCTGACGCTCGATCTCAGCGACCGACGGGTCGGCGTGCGCCGCCGTGGCGCCGCCGGTCAGGACGACGCCGACGCCGATGAGGGCGGCGAGGACGGTGGTGATGCGGGACCAGCGTGGACGCGGCGCACCCGTCGTCGGGCCGGCTGTCGCCGACCGTCCGGACGGAGGCCGCGGGGCATGGTGTGCCACCGGGCTCCGTACTCCTTCTTCCTGACCGCCTACCGGGTTAGCTGACGGGTTCGGGCGGGAAGGTCGGCGCCCTACCGCAGTGGCTGCGGATTCACCCCGGAAACCTGGGTCCCCGGCTCGCTCAGCGAGCGACTCGGCGGTGTCGGACCGTTACCGCCCGGGTTGGACGGACCTGCTGCCGGCCGACGATTGATCAGCCTAGAGAGCGCCGTTACCGATCCGCAACCCGTCGAGCCGTGACACTCCGTGGTGACGCAGCGGGACGCACCCCTGGTGCGAGAACGAAGGTTTTCTTCCGAGCGCTTCGACCAGTGGAAAGGTATTGACCCCGAGGGCACGGCGGAGTCAAGGTGACCAATACCTTGACCCGTCCGTAACTGGGGGTTCGATGCACCGATCAACCATGTCGAGGAGCAGGCGTGCCCTGCTCGCCGCAGCGATGGTCACGGCCACCGCTGCCGTGCCACTGACCGGCGGTCCGGCCGGGGCCGCACCGCTCGCCGGAACCGACCCGACCGGCGAGCGTCAGCAGCAGTACGCGGCCGCGGCCGCGGAGTACGGCGTGCCGGAGACCGTCCTGCTCGGCGTCTCCTACCTGGAGTCCAGGTGGGACACCCACGCCGGCACACCCAGCACCAGCGGCGGCTACGGGCCGCTGCACCTCACCGACGCGGCTCACGTCGCGAGCCTGACCCCGAGCCACCACGTCCAGCAGGACGAGGACCCGCGCGGCGACACCTCCCGGCCACTGGCGGTCGCCGCGCCCGGTGGAGCCGAACCGTCCAGCGCGCCGGCGTCCGCGGCGCTACAGACCCTTCAGGCCGCCGCAGCGCTCACCGGGGCGGACACCACGGCACTCCGTACCGATCCGGCGGCCAACATCCGTGGCGGCGCGGCGCTGCTCGCCTCGTACCAGAAGCAGCTGGGCGGCCCGGTCGGCGCGGAGACCGACCCGGGAACCTGGTACGGCGCGGTGGCGCGCTACTCGGGAGCCGACACCGAGGAGACGGCCTCCGCCTTCGCCGACGAGGTGTACGACCAGATCCGCGTCGGCGCGACCCGGCGAACCGACGACGGCCACCAGGTCACCCTCGCCGCGCGCCCGGTGACCGCACGGGCGGACACGGTGCACCGTCTCGGGCTGCGCAAGTCGCAGCGCCCGGACCGGGTGGAGTGCCCGGTACGGCTCGGCTGCGAGTGGATTCCCGCCCCGTACGAGCAGTACGGCCCGGGCGCCGGCGACTACGGCAACCACGACCTGGGCAACCGGCCGGCCCAGCAGAAGATCGAGTACATCGTCATCCACGACACCGAGGGGTACTACGGGCCCAGCGTCGGCCTCGTGCAGCAGGCCGACTACCTGGGCTGGCACTACACGCTGCGCTCGGTGGACGGCCACGTCGCGCAGCACGTTCGGACCAAGGACGTCGGCTGGCAGGCCGGCAACTGGTACGTGAACGCCAAGTCGATCGGCATCGAGCACGAGGGCTTCGCCGGCCACGGCACCTGGTACACCGAGGCGATGTACCGGGCCTCGGCCAAGCTGGTCCGGTACCTGGCGCTCAAGCTCGGCATCCCGCTGGACCGGCAGCACATCATCGGGCACGACAACGTTCCCGGCACCGTCGCCTCGACCGTGGCGGGCATGCACTGGGACCCGGGCCCGTACTGGGACTGGTCGCACTACTTCGATCTGCTGAAGGCGCCGTTCCGGACCACCGGCACCAAACGGACCGGCCTGGTCACCATCGACCCGGACCTCGCCGCCAACCGGCCGGCGTTCGTCGGCTGCAACCAGCAGCCGCCGGGCGTGCCGGACCCGCTGCCGCCGGCCGAGCCCTGCCCGCTGCGGGGCTCCTCCGCGGTCGTCCTGCACAACGCGCCGAGCCAAGACGCCCCGCTCGTCAACGACCTGGGCCTCCGTCCGGACGGCTCGCCGAACACCATGTACATCTCCGACCACGGCGCCCGGGCCTCGGCCGGCCAGACGTACGCGGTGGCCGAGGTGCGCGGCGACTGGACGGCGATCTGGTACCTCGGCCAGAAGGCATGGTTCCACAACCCCGCCTCGGCGCCGACCGCGAAGTGGGCCACCGGGTTCGTGGTGACTCCGAAGCCGGGGAAGGCGACGATCCCCGTCTACGGGCGGGCCTACCCGGAGCAGGCCGCGTACCCGGACGGCGTGCCATACCAGACGATCTCCCCGATGCAGTACACGCTCACCGCCGGGCAGCGGTACGCGGTCGGCGACGTGCTGCCGAGCGAGTACTACAAGGCATCCACCTTCGACGGCTCGTCCCCGGGCGACTGGACGGTGATCCGGGGGGACCTGCGGTACGTGCAGATCCAGTTCGGCCACCGCATCATGTACGTCAACCTCGACGACGTGCTGCTGCTCCCGTCCGCGGTGGGCGCACCCCGCTGACGAGCATCGCGCCGGCCCGGCTCCGGCGCCCGGCTCGATGAGCGTTACACGAAACGCGAGGGCCCCCGGTCGGTCGACCGGGGGCCCTCGGCGTACGTGGTGGATCAGCCGGGTCGTCGGAAACCGGCGACGGGCATGTAGTTGATGCTCGCCACCTGGACCGGCTTGCCGGCCCGTGGTGCGTGCACCATCTGATCGTTGCCGAGGTAGAGCCCGACATGGTGCAGGTCGCTGAAGAAGAAGACCAGGTCACCCGGGCGCGCCTCGGAGCGCGGGATGGCCTTGCCCTCGTTCCACTGGGCGCCGGTGAAGTGGGTCAGGCCGATCCCGGCCGCCTTGTAGGCGTACTGCGTCAGGCCGGAGCAGTCGAACGAGTTCGGGCCGGTGGCACCCCACACGTACGGGTCGCCGACCTGCTTGCAGGCGGTCTGGATCGCGGTGCGGGCCGCCTCGCTGACCACTCCCTTGACGGTCGGGCAGTTCTCCGGCATGACCACGGACTTCGGCAGCGTCTTCTCGAGCCGCTTGATCTCGGCGTCGATGCTCTTCTTCTTGGCGGCCAGGTCGTCCTTCTGCTTCGTCTGGGTCTCGATGAGCCCGTCCAGCTTCTCCTTCTCCGCGTCGTACTTCGCGCGGACCTTGAGGATGCCCTCAACCTGCTTGTGTTCCTGCCGGGCCAGCCGGTCCAGGATGGTCAGCTGCTCGGTGAGCGTGTCCGGCTTGGCGCTGATCAGCAGCGCGCCGAGGTCCTGTGAGGGCCCGCTGATGTAGTAGCGGGAGGCGAGGTCACCGACCCGGGTCATCGCCAGCTCGGTCTGGAGAGCGAGCGGCTCGATCTTCTTCTCCAGGCCGGCCGACTTCTTCTGGTTGACCTTCAGCTGCGCCCGCACCTTGTTGTACTGCTCGATCGTGGGTTCCAGCTGCTCCCACTGCCTGTCGATCTGCGCCTCGATCTCCTCGACCGAAGGCTCGGCGTGGGCCGGCGCGGCGAGCAGACCGGCGCCGACGGCCGCAGCGGCGACCAGTGTGAGCAGACGGTGGGCGGCCCGACGAAGGCCACCCGGACGAGCGGAACGTCCCGGTGCGTGACGATGAGGGGGCATGGTTGCCACCGGCACCGACTCCTTAGCGATCGACCGCCGGGCGCCTCGCAGAGGGGAAGTGGGCGAGGGCAGACGACCCACAGCGGTCGGTGCCCCACGATAGGGAAGCGCCGGAGCGGAATCAAGGCGCGCCCGCGCGTCGTCACACCAACGCGACGGGGCACGTACCAAGGGTGTTCGCTTCGGGCGTGGAGCGTGGCCGGCGTCGGGCCGTGACGGGACCGACGGCGGTGGCAGGCGCCACCGCCGTCGTCGTTGCGGATGCTCCGGGCGTACGCCTCAGCCGGCGACCGGCTCGGCTGCCTTGTCGCCCTGGGTCTGCTCCGGCTTCACCGAGCGGAGCAGCACGCTCGCCACGTCGATCACCTCGACCTGCTCGCCGGCTCCCTTGCCGTTCACGCCGTCACTGAGCATGGTCGAGCAGAACGGGCAGCCGACCGCGACGGTCTTCGCGCCGGTGGCCATGGCCTCCTCGACGCGCTCGACGTTGATCCGCTTGCCGATCTTCTCCTCCATCCACATCCGGGCGCCGCCGGCGCCGCAGCAGAAGGAGCGCTCGCTGTTGCGCGGCATCTCGGTGAGCTCGCCCTCGATGGCGGTCCCGAGCACCTCTCGCGGCGGGGCGAACACCCGGTTGTGCCGGCCGAGGTAGCACGGGTCGTGGTAGGTGACCCCGCCGTCGACCGGCTGCACCGGGGTGAGCTTCCCGGTCGCCACCAGGTGGGCGAGGAGCTGGGTGTGGTGCACCACCTCGAACTCGCCACCGAGCTGCCCGTACTCGTTGCCGAGGGTGTTGAAGCAGTGCGGGCAGCTGGCGACGATCTTGCGCTTGCTCTTCTCGCGGCCCTCGAACGCCTCGTTGAGCGTCTCCACGTTCTGCTGCGCGAGCATCTGGAAGACGAACTCGTTGCCGATCCGGCGGGCCGGGTCGCCCGAGCAGGTCTCCCCCTCGCCGAGGATGGCGAAGGAGACGCCGGCCTCGTTCAGCAGCGTGGCGACCGCTCGGGTGGTCTTCTTCGCCCGATCCTCGAACGCCCCCGCGCAGCCGACCCAGAAGAGGTACTCGAAGTCGTCGACCTCGCCGACCCGGGGCACCTCGAAGTCGAGGCCCTTGGTCCAGTCCTCGCGGGTGTTCTGCGGGGCGCCCCACGGGTTGCCCTTGTTCTCCAGGTTGCGCAGCATCACGCCGGCCTCGGACGGGAAGCTCGACTCGATGAGCACCTGGTAGCGGCGCATGTCGACGATGTGGTCGACGTGCTCGATGTCGACCGGGCACTGCTCCACGCAGGCACCACAGGTGGTGCAGGACCAGAGCACGTCCGGGTCGATGACACCGCCCTCCTCCGCCGTACCGATGAGCGGCTTGTCGGCCTCGGCGAGGGCGAGCACGTCGACGTGGGCGAGCTCCGCGGCGGTGGCCTTCTCCTCACCGGTCAGGTCCTTGCCGCCGCCGGCCAACAGGTAGGGCGCCTTGGCGTACGCGTGCTCGCGCAGGCTCAGCACCAGCAGCTTCGGCGACAGCGGCTTGCCGGTGTTCCAGGCCGGGCACTGCGACTGGCAGCGGCCGCACTCGGTGCAGGTGCTGAAGTCGAGCAGACCCTTCCAGGTGAACTGCTCCACCTGGGCGACCCCGAACTGGTCCTTCTCGGGGTCGGCCTCCTCGAAGTCCAGCGGCTTGCCGTTGCTGGTCATCGGACGCAGGGCGCCGAGGCCGGAGCCGGCGGCCTTGGCCGGTTCACGCTTGAAGAAGATGTTGAAGAACGCCAGGAAGCGGTGCCAGGCCACGCCCATGGTGACGTTCAGCGAGATCACGATGAGCCAGGTCATCGAGATGACAATCTTGATGAGCGCGGCGACGCTGACGCCGGCCTCCCAGGCCGGCAGGGAGTTGCCGAGCGCGTGGCTGACCGGGGTGGCCCAGACCGGGTACTCGAAGTGGTCGGTGGCCACCTTGAAGCCGCGGATCAGGAACCCGAAGATCAGGACCAGCAGCACGACCCACTCGACGAAGTAGCCCTGCCACATGGTCGAGCCGGTGAACCGGGAGCGACCGCCCGGCCGGCTGGGCCGGTTGCGCAGCCGGATCCCCATCAGCACGAGGATGCCGACCAGGCCGAGCACGCCGATGATCTCGGTAGCCAGGCCGAAGGCCGTCCAGTGCCCGATGATCGGCAGCTCACCGCCGGCGCTGGCCACCTCGAAGTACGCCTCGAGTACCAGCAGCGACAGCACGATGAACGCGACCATCACGAACCAGTGCGCCGCACCCACCAGGCCCCACTTGAGCATGCGGGTGTGACCGGCGGTCTCCACCAGCATCTTCTTGGTGCGGGTGCCCTTGTCGGTGAACCGCTCCGGCGCGGGCTGCCCGAGCCGGATGACGGCCGTCATCTTCATGACCGCGCGCACCGCAAGCCACACCGCCACAGCGGTGATGGCGGCCGCGAGGATCGTGGCGACGATCTGGACGCTGCCCATCGAGTTGGCCTCCCGGTCTGCTGCCTGTCGAGCGACTCGGCGACCGGGCCGGGGTCAGGCCACCGGCGACGAGCCGCCGCTGCCACACCCTTGACCGGACCGATCGATGACCGCGCTCCGCCCGGTCATGCGGTGCAGCCTACGCGCAAGGTTACCCAGCAGTAACGTGAGTCGTCTCGCACCCGGGCCGCGCCGCCCTGCGCACACCATAGGGGCCCCCGCCCGAAACCGCCGGGCAGGGGCACGTCGAGTGAGATGGATCGGCCCGGAGCGCGGCCGGCGGCGAGCCGCCGGCCGCGGGTCAGCGCCAGCGCGAGAGCAGGATGAGGGAGGCGACCATCGCGCCGAAGCCCACCGCGAGGTTCCAGTAACCCCACGACAGGACCGGGTACGCCTGCTCGGAGAGGTAGTAGACCACCAGCCAGCCGATGCCGACGACGATCAAGGCGACCGCCGCGATCGGCAGCCAGACCGGGCTAGGCTTGCGCGTCGCCGCCGTAGCTGTCGGGCGTACGTCCGTCGGCGGGGTGTACACCTTCTTCTTGCGAACCTGAGACTTGGGCACGACGCTCTCCAGAGGGGGTTATTGCGACCTCGTCCGGCCTGACAACCGGGCGCGAAGGCGACGGTCCATGGCCAATAATGTTCGACAGCTAGCGTAGTCCGGAAGGCCCGTCCAATCCACGAATGGGGTCAGGCCGGTGCGCGGAGTGACCGGAAAAGGCGAAAGTATTCGGATCATCGCCCCGGTCGCGACGCGGCGGATGACGGGAAGGAACGCTCGGTGGAGTACACATCCGGCGCTGCCTCCTGGCGGAAGGTGCTCCGGCGCGCCGTCGCCGGGCTACTGCCACGGCGCCCGCGGCAACGGCGGCCGGGCTGGTCCATCGGCGTACCGGTGATCGCCGCCGCCGCCGGGCTGCTCTTCACCACCACCGCGACCACCGCCGGCGGCATCGCCCTACGCGAGGACCGGCGCCCCCAGCTCACCCAGTTGATCGAGGAACGCCGGCAGCAGGTGGCCGCGAGCGAGCGGCGGGCGGCGACCCTGCGTCAGGACATCGAGGAGCGGACCACCGCGCTGGGCGCGCAGGACGGCCCGATCAAGGCCCAGCAGGACCGGGCTGCGGGGAGCCTGGAGACGGCCGGCTTCACCGCGCTGACCGGCGTCGGCCTCACTGTCGAACTCAACGACGCGCCGCGCCGCAACGATCAGCGGCTACCCAAGGGGGCAAGCAACGACGACCTGGTGGTCCACCAGGGGGACGTCCAGGCGGTGGTGAACGCGCTCTGGGCGGGCGGCGCGGAGGCCATGTCAATCATGAACGTCCGCGTACTGGCCACCAGCGCGGTACGCTGCGTCGGTAACACCCTGCTGCTGCACGGCCGGGTGTACTCCCCACCATTCAAGATCGTAGCAATCGGCGATCCGGCTTCCCTGCAGCAGGCTCTCGCCGGGTCTGAGGGAGTCCGCTTGTTCAGGGACGCGGTCGAGCACTATCAGCTCGGTTACCGGGAGAGCGTCTCCACGGTGACCGTGCCGGCGTTCGAGGACTCGACCGGGCTGCGCTCGGCGAAGGTGCTCCATTAAACCGTTCGGCGAAGGTGCTCCAGTGAACGACGACGACCGGCCCGACGGGCGGCACCGCGGTCAGACCGACCAGCCGACCGCGTTCCTGCCCAAGGTCGACCGCTCCGAGCCGGGCGCGCCTCGGGCCCGTAATGCCTGGCCGGAACCCGTACTGCCGCCGCGAGTCGGTCAGCCCCCGGCCGCCACCTCCCAGACGCCCCCTTCGCCGGATCAGCTGCCGCACCGCGCCCAGCGGAACTCGCCGACGGCGAGCGGCGCCCCGGAGGGCGGCACCCAGCCAGGAGACTCCGGGCGGTTCGCCCCGGATGCTGACCGGCCGCCGAACCGGCCGGTCGCGCAGTACGACGCCCCACCGCCATGGCCCGGGTCCACGCGGCCGACGTCCCCCGCCGGGACGGGAAACTCCTTCGCTCCCGCCGGCGGACCACCGGCGCGCCCCACAGGCGGGGGCGACAACCCGAACCGGGCCTCGCAACCTCCGCGCCCCCCCGAGGCCGCCGTCCGCCCCCCCACCCCCGGCGGCCACCCGAACCACCCGGTCGGCGGCGCTCCGACCGCTCCCGGCGGCCACCCGAACCACCCGCCCGCCGGCGCTCCCGGTGGCTACCCAGACCACCCGCCGGTCGGCGGCGGATCCGCGCATCGTGCTGCCACCTCCGGCAGGTCCCCGCACGCCCCGTCGGGCACCGGTGACCCCATGGGCACCCGGCCCGCGAGCCCGCGCGATCCCGATCCGAGCAGAGCTACCACCGCGACCGGGCCGGGCACCCCGGCACCCGGTTCCGGGCGTCCGCCGACCAGCACCGGCGACAGTCCGACCGCCTTCATCCCCACGGTCACCCCGCGCGGCGAACGCCCCTCGGGCGCGCCGATCGCCCCCGGCCCGGCGGCTGCCGACCCCGGAGCCACCGCACTCATCCCGGCCGTCTCCGGCGCCCCGGCGCGGCATCCGGCGCTCGACTCCACCGCACTGATGGGCGCGGTGCCCAAGCCGCCGGAGACCGAGGAGCCGGCCGAGGCCGGGCCTGCGGAACCGCCACGTCCCCGGCGGGGCGAGCGAGTCGTCCAGCTACGGCCGGAGCAGACGGGCAAGGGTTACCGGAGCGTCTACTCGGAGCTGACCCGGCCGTCGTTCGGTTCACGGGTTCGCGGCGGCCTGCGGGTCACCGGCGAGGTCCTGATGACCTTCGGCCTGGTGGTCCTGCTCTTCGCCGGCTACGAGGTCTGGGGCAAGTCGGCGATCGTGGACGCCCACCAGAACGACCTCAGCCATCAGCTCGCGCAGGCGTGGGGGCCGACCGGAGATCCGACGGTCTCCGCTGCCGCCACGCCTTCCGCCAAGCCGTCCCCGCCCGTGCACGGCGAGCCGCTCGCCGGTCTCTACATCCCGAAGCTCGACAAGAACTGGGTCGTCGTCGAGGGCGTGACCCAGGCCGACATCAGGTACGCCCCGGGCCACTATCCGGACAGCGCCCTGCCTGGCGAGGTCGGCAACTTCTCGGTCGCCGGTCACCGCAACCGGGCCACGTTCTGGCGTCTGGACGAGCTGCGCGACGGTGACGCGATAGTGGTCGAGAGCAAGACCGACTGGTACGTCTACAAGGTCGCGCAGACCCGGATCGTCAAGCCCACCCAGGTCGAGGTCGTGGCACCGGTGCCGGGCAAGCCCGACGAGAAGCCGACCCGGCGCATGCTCACCCTCACCACGTGCAACCCCAAGTTCGACAACTACCAGCGGTTGATCATCCACGCCGAGTTGGACCGGACCCAGCCGAAGACGGCGGGTAAGCCGACAGAGCTGGGAGGCTGACGGGCGATGTACGCGTGGATCTGGCGCAAGCTCCCGTTCGGCGTGGTCGGCAAACTCACCGGGTCCGTACTGCTGGCCGCCGCGACGGTGGCGCTGTTGTGGTACGTGGTCTTTCCGTGGGCCGAACCGTTGCTCCCCTTCGACGACGTGCAGGTCACCCAGGATTCCGAGGTTCCCGGTGGCCCGGCCGGTGACGTGATACCCGGCGACGCTCCGCCCGGCGACGAGCATGACCTGCCGTACGACACCGGGCAGAACAACACCCCACCCACCACTTCGAGCCGGTGAGACGATGCGCGTCCTTGTGATCGACAACTACGACTCGTTCGTGTTCAACCTGGTGCAGTACATCGGCCAACTCGGGGTGGAGTGCGAGGTGCGCCGCAACGACGAGATCGACGTCGCCGAGGTAGGGAAGGTGGGCGCGGCCGGCATCCTGCTCTCGCCCGGGCCGGGCAGCCCGGACCGCGCCGGCATCTGCCTGGAGGTCATCCGGCGGTACGCGGGCGAGTTGCCCATCTTCGGCGTCTGTCTCGGTCACCAGGCGATCGGGGAGGCCTTCGGTGCGACGGTCGCCCGGGCGCCCGAGCTGCTGCACGGCAAGACGTCTGAGGTACGGCACCACTCGGTCGGCGTACTCGCCAACCTGCCGGACCCGTTCACCGCCACCCGCTACCACTCGCTCGCGGTACTACCCGAGACCCTGCCGGACGAGCTCGAGGTCACCGGGTGGACCGGCTCCGGCGTGGTGATGGCGATGCGTCACCGCAGCCTTCCGATCGAGGGCGTGCAGTTCCACCCGGAGTCCGTCCTCACCGAGGGCGGTCACCTGATGCTCGCCAACTGGCTGGCCGGCTGCGGTCACCCCGAGGCGCTGGAGCGGGCACCGGCGCTGGCCGCCGAGGTCGACGCCCGCCGCTTGGCCGCCTTCAACGCCGTCTGACCCACAGCTCGACCCGCCACGCGGGAACTACCCGTCGTCGACCGAGGCCGGTCGACAGACCCCGAGGCTCACCGGCCGGGTTATCAGCCCGGCCGGTCGTACGGTCAGTCGTTGCGGAGGAACGTGCCCGGCGGCGGAAGCATCGGGAAACCACTGCCGCCACCGTTGCCCGTTCCCGGCGTGGTCGGGGTCGCCGTCGGCGTGGGCGAACCCGAGTCAGTCGGCGGCGCGTCCGGCACCGGGATGGTCACAACGATGGTCACCTCCCGGCCGCGCGGCAGGTTCTTGTTTGGGCCCGGGTCCTGCTCCTCCACGCGACCGGCCTGGTCCGCGGGCACCTCGCTCCCCTCGCGGACCCGCACGCGGTAACCGGCGTCCTCGAGTTCCTCCCGTGCATCGTCCTCGGTGGCGCCGATCACCCGGGGCACCTGGCCCACGTTGCCCTTGGAGACGGTGAGGGTGATCTTGGTGCCCTCGGCCGCCTCCTTGCCGGGCTTGGGATCCATTTCGAGGACGGTGTTCTTCTCGCGCGGGCTGTCCTTCTCTTTCGAGTCGACCACGAAGCCCAGGCCCTCGAGCTGCCGCTTGGCGCTCTCGAAACTGGAATCGACCACGTCCGGGATCGTCTGCATGGCCGGTCCCCCGCAGACCTGAATGGTCACCGTGCGGGTGGGCTCGAGCTGGGTGTCCGGCGCCGGACTCTGCGAGACCACCTTGCCCTTCTCGCAGGTGGAGTTGTTCACCTGCTCGCCCGCCTGCGGGGCGAATCCGGCGTTCTGGATCTCCTGGAACGCCTGCGCCTGGGTCAGGCCCGTCAGCGTCGGCACCCTGCGCAGGTCTTCCCCCTTGCCGTTCATGAGCAGGGCGGCGACCAGCGCGATCACCGCGAGCACACCCACCGCCGAGAAGAGCGCGATCAGCCAGGACGACGCCCGGCGGCGGCGTGGGTCGCCGACCCGGGCCGGGATCTGCCGCGTCGGCGGGGCCGCACCGCCACCGGCCGGGTAGCCCCCTGCGGCCGCGGCCGGGGCCATCGGCATGGTCTCCTGCTCGCGCATCACCGGGGTGGCCAGCACCGGCCGCCCGGCGGCGGCCCGCAGCAGATCGGCCCGCATCTCGGCAGCGCTCTGGTAACGGTTCAGCGGGTTCTTCGACAGCGCCTTCAGCACGATCGCGTCAACCGCCGGGTTGACGTCCGGGTTGATGTCGCTCGGCGTGGGCGGCGCCTCCCGGACATGCTGGTAGGCGACGCTCACCGGGCTGTCCCCGACGAACGGCGGGTGTCCGCAGAGCAGCTCGAAGAGCACGCAACCGGCCGCGTAGACGTCCGAGCGGGCGTCGACCGCCTCACCCCGGGCCTGCTCCGGAGAGAGGTACTGCGCCGTGCCGATCACCGCGCTGGTCTGGGTCATGGTGGTCGCACCGCTGGCCAGGGCCCGAGCGATGCCGAAGTCCATGACCTTGACCTGGCCGGTCTGGGTGAGCATCACGTTGCCGGGCTTGATGTCCCGGTGGATGATGCCGTGCCGGTGGCTGAACTCCAGCGCCGCGCACACGTCGGCACAGATCTCCAGCGCCCGCCGTGGCTGGAGCCGCCCCTCGACGGCCAGCACCTCTTTGAGGGTTCGACCGTTGACGAACTCCATGACGATGAACGGCAGCGTCTCACCGGTGGGGGCGGTCTCCTCGCCGGTGTCGTAGACGGCCACGATCGCCGGATGGTTGAGTGACGCCGCGTTCTGCGCCTCCCGGCGGAACCGCATCTGGAAAGTGGCGTCCCGGGCGAGATCCGTCCGGAGCATCTTGATCGCGACGTCCCGACCGAGCCGGAGGTCGCGACCGCGGTGCACCTCGGCCATACCACCGTAGCCGAGCAGCTCGCCGACCTGGTACCTGCCACCGAGCAGGCGGGCCTGGGCTGTCATCGCGTCTGTCGTCCTTCGCTCGTCGTCGTCTCGCCGCTCGCCAGTCGGAGTCGATCGAACTGACGGTACGACGCCCGGGTCAGATCTTCGCGTCCGTCGAACCGTAGCGCGCCGGAGGCCACTGTCTGCGGTGTGATCGGTGCCGATTGGCCCCTCTTACGCAAGTTGTAGGAAATCACGCCGGAGCAGACCAGGACCAGTACGGCCACCAGGACGGCCACGAGCACCATTCCCGGCCGGGAGCGTCCCGGGACGGGCGGGGGCGACGTCGGACCGGCCTGCCCCACGTAGGCCGGGGGCGGCGTCGGCCGGGCCGGAGCCTGCGGCACCGAGGCGGCGCCGCGCGGGTAGCTGGCCGCGGCCATCGGCGGCCGGGGCTGTCCCAGGGCCGAAGCGACCGCGGTGGGACGCGACGGCTGGGCCGGCGCGGCTACACCGGGACGCGGAGCGGCGCCGGGCGGCGGCACCGGCGACGCGAGGGCCGGCGGCCGGTGTGGCGCTGCCATGGGGCGCGACTGCTGCGGGGGCGGCACCTGGGCACGCCCGGGCGGGGCGGCCGGTGAGGCCGGGACGCCCGAGATCGGCCGGGACTGGGCGCCGGCCCGGGCCTGCTGGGACAACGCCGCCTTCAGTTGGCGGGCCACCCCGGCCAGCGCCGCGGCGGTCGGCCAGCGGGCCCCGGGGTCCTTGGCCATTGCCCGCTCGACCACCGACCGCACCTGCGGAGGGATGTCGGCGGGAAGTGGCCGGGGCGGCTCCTGGACGTGCTTCATGGCGATCTCGAGGGGGTTGTCCCCTTCGAACGGGCGGCGGCCGGCGAGGCACTGGTACGCGACCACGCCGAGCGCGTAGACGTCGGAGGCGGGCGAAGCGACCTGACCCATGGCCTGCTCGGGCGAGATGTACGAGGCCGTGCCGAGCACCGAGCCGGCCGCGGTGAGCTGCCCCACCAGGTCGGAGCGGGCGATGCCGAAGTCGGTCAGCACCAGCGTGCCGTTCGGCCGGACGAGGAGGTTGCCCGGCTTCACGTCGCGGTGCACGATGCCCTTCTCGTGGGCGGCGTGCAACGCGTCGGCAGCCTGGGCGACCAGGGCCATCGTTCGGGCCGGGGTGAGTCGCCCGACCCGGCTCAGCGTCGCCGAGAGTGGATCACCCTCGACGTACTCCATCACCAGGAAGGCGATCTGCTGGTCGTTGCCGAAGTCGTAGACGTCCACCACGCCGGGGTGGTTGATGGTGGCCATGGTCCGGGCCTCGCCGCGGAACCGTTCGGCGAAGCCCGGCTCGTCGAGCAGTGCGGGGAGCAGGCTCTTGACGGCAACTGTCCGGCCCAGCACCTGGTCGGTACAGCGCCAGACGTCACCCATGCCACCGCTGGCGATCCGCTCGTCGAGGCGGTAGCGGTTGCCGAGCTGGACCCCGGGGCTGAGCATGTCAGCGACTCCCGGGGTCTGAGATGACGGCCTGCATGATCTTGCCGGCGATCCGCGCGGCCTCGCCGCTACCGCCCGGCCCGGCCTGCTCCAGCTCGACACAGACGGCGGAGATCGGGGTGCCGTTCTTGTCCAGCACGAAGCCGATGAACCAGCCGTGGTCGGGCCGGTTCGGCGCGGACTGGGCGGTGCCGGTCTTGCCGCCGACCGTGTAGCCGTTGATCTGCGCCTTGCGGCCGGTGCCGTGCTCAACGACGCTGACCATCATGTCCCGCAGGTCGTTCGCAACCTGGCCGCTGATCGGCTGCCGCAGCTCCCGCGGTTCGGCGGTGTAGTAGCTGGTGGTCCGGTCCGGGCCGAGCATCTGCCGCACCAGGTACGGACGCATCTGCTTGCCGTCGTTGTTGGCGACGGCGGCGGCGATCAGCGCACCCTGCAGGGGGGTCATCCGCACGTTGTTCTGGCCGATGGAGGACTGGGCCAACGCGGCCGGGTCGGTGCTGCCATCCGGGTTCTGCATGTCCCCGGTCCGGCTGGCCGCCACCGGGAGCCCGCTCTCACCGAGCTGGCCGACGGTCAGGTCCTCCTGCTCGAAGCCGAACTGCCGAGCCTTCTCCTTGATCGCATCGGCACCGAGCCGCACCCCGAGCTGAGCGAAACCCGTGTTGCACGACTCGGTCACCGCTTCGATCAGAGTGACCTGCGGATCTGGGCAGATGCCCGGCTCCGCGTTGCGGATGGGGGTGCCCGACGTCGGCGCGGTGTAGCTGGAGCCGGCCGGGATCTTCGTCTCCTTGCCGACGCCGTTCTCCAGCGCCGCCGCGGCAACCACGATCTTGAAGGTGGAGCCGGGGGGCAGGACCTCCCCGAGCGCCCGGTTCTTCAGCGGGCCGTTCGGGTCCTGTTCCAGCTCGTTGTACGCGGCGGCGGCCTTCTTGCTGTCGTGGCTGGCCAGCGGGTTCGGGTCGAAGCTGGGCATGGAGACCAGTGCCTGCACCGCCCCGGTACGGGGGTCGATGGCGATCGCGGCCCCCCGCTTCACGCCCAGCGTGTTGTTCCGCAGCTGGTTGTACGCCGCGTCCTGGGCCTTCTTCGAGAGGGTGAGCAGGACGTTGCCGCCACCGGTCTGGTCACCGGTGAAGAGGTCCTTGATCCGGTCGCCGATCAGCTGGTCGCTGGTGCCGGCCAGGAACTCGTCCTCCACCCGCTCGATGCCGGTCTCGGCCAGGTTGACGGGCTTGTAGCCGAGCACGTGGGCGTACTCCGCCCCGGCCGGATAGGTGCGCAGGAACTTCAGCTTGCCGCCGGTGTCCTTGCTGGTGGCCAGCGCCGTGCCGCTGGCTTCGATGTTGCCGCGCTTGCGCTCGTACTCGGCGACCTGGACCCGGCCGTTGTAGTCGCTGTTGCGGTATTCGTCCGCCTTGTAGGACTGAATCCAGTTCAGGTTCGCGAAGAGCAGCCCGAAAAGAATCATGACGACGACACCGGCGCGGCGCAGGGGTGCGTTCACGGCCTGATCACCTCCGTGGGAGCACCGTGCAGTTGCTCCGGCCGGCCGCCCGAAGGTCGTGCGGGCGCGCCCCCACCGGTCACCGGCCGACGGGCCCCGTCGGAGATCCGCAGCAGCACCGCGATGAGCAGCCAGTTCGCCATCAACGAGGAGCCACCGGCGGAGAGGAACGGGGTGGTCTGGCCGGTCAGCGGGATGAGTTTGCTGATCCCGCCGACGATCACGAAGACCTGGAGCCCGAGGGTGAACGCCAGGCCGCCCGCGACCAGCTTGCCGAACGAGTCGCGCACCGCCAGCGCGGCACGCAACCCCCGCTCGACGATCAGCAGGTAGATGACGAGCAGCGCGGAGAGGCCGAAGAGCCCGATCTCCTCACCCAGCCCGGCGAAGATGAAGTCGTTCTGCACCTCGGGCAGCAGGCCCGGCTGGCCACCGCCAGGTCCGGCGCCGAACAGTCCACCGGTGCCGAGCGCGAGCAGCCCCTGCACCAACTGGTAGCCGTCGTTGTGCGGGTCGGCGAACGGATCCAGCCAGATCTGGGCCCGCAGGTAGAAGTTGGCGAACGGCCCGCCGACGAGGTCACCGAGGACGTACGCGAGGTAGGCGCCGCCGAAGAAGAGCACCAGACCGATGAGCAGCCAACTGACGCGCTCGGTGGCGATGTACAACGTCACCACGAACATGCCGAAGTACAGCAGCGAGGTGCCGAGGTCCTTCTCGAAGACCAGGACCAGGAGGCTGATCAGCCAGACCACGACCACCGGGCCGAGGTCGCGTCCCCGCGGGAAGTCGATGCCGAGGAAGCGGCGGCTCGCCAGCGACAGCACCTCGCGCTTGCGTACCAGGTAGTAGGCGAAGAAGACCAGCAGCGCCAGCTTGGCGAACTCGCCGGGCTGGATGGAGAAGGTATCGCCGAACTTGATCCACAGCTTGGCGCCGTTGATCTCGGAGAACCGGCGGGGCAGCACCGCTGGGATCATCACCAGCACGATGCCGGCCAGCCCCAGCGTGTACGCGTAGCGGGAGACCGACCGGTGGTCGCGCATCAGGACGAGCAGCCCGGCCGCGAGTATCACCGAGACGAGCGTCCAGGCGAGCTGACGGCCGCCGGTGCCCGCGAAGACGGCCAGGCCCTCGCGTGCGTCGGGCGCGGCCTCACCCAGGTCGAGCCGGCGCAGGAAGCCCACGCCCAGGCCGTTGAGCAGGGCAACCGCCGGCAGCAGGGCCGGGTCGGCGAACGGGGCGAGGAACCGGATGACCAGGTGGAGACCGAGGAAAACGGCGCCGAGTGCGGCAGCCGGAATCCAGAAGTCCGGGGTGACCGTGTCGAGCATGGTCGCCTCGACGGTCGCCCCGTACGCCGCCACGAGCACCATGGCCAGCAGCAGCAGGGAGAGTTCGGCGTTGCGCCGAGACCGGGCCAGGCGTACGCCGGGCTGCTCGCCCGTTGTGGCGGGCGAGGCTGCCGGTGTGGCCGCTGCGGTCACGGAAGGGTCCTCGGGGTCGGGCCGACGCTCACTCAGGCGACCGGCAGGCGGCCGGGTCGAGCGCCGGCGGAACCGAGTCGGAGGGTGGGGCGTCGGGCGTGCTGGTCGGCTCGGTGCCGGCCACGCTGCCGCTGGGGCTGGGGTCGGGGCTGTTCGAGACGGTCCGGGTGCGGCTGCTGGCCGTCGGCATGCCGACGGCGGCGCTGCCGCTCGGCGTCGGTGTGGTCGCCACGTCGGTCGGCACCGGAGTCGACGAGGTCGCCGTGTTCGGCGAGGTCGCCGTGTTCGGCGAGGTCGCCGTGTTCGGCGAGGCGGTCGGCGTGGGCGAGTTCGGCGGGCAGATCGGCTTCAGGTTCGGGTTGGTCGGGCTGTCGCTGGTCAGCTCGGCCAGCCGGCGCTCGGCGTCCGGCTCGCTCTTGGCGGGAATGCCCTGCTTGACCTGCTCCTGCGCGGCCAGGGTCAGATCGTCGAGTTGGGCGGGGCTGGTCGAGTGCACGGTGGAGAGATCCAGGCCCGCGATCTGGCCCTGGACCCCGCGGAACACCGCGACCTGGCCCTCGTCGGTCGCACCGACGTAGTACTGCTGCTGGGTGTAGCTCCAGCCGCCGAAGAGACCACCACCGAGGATCACCAGCAGCGCGAGCCCCGTCGCGGCGGCGCGTACCGGCCGGTGCCGGCGCCGCTCCGGCTCCTCTTCGTCGGGCGGCTCCTCGGGAGCCGGCGTGCGCGGCGCGGAGAGCGCCGAGGCCCGAGCGGCCGGAGTGGAGGTGTCCGCGGAGGTCGCCATGCCCCGGTCCCGGGAGGCGGCGCCACCCACGATCGGTGTCGCCTCGACGATGTCCTGGTCGGTGGCGTCGGCGATGATCACCGTGATGTTGTCCGGGCCGCCGCCGCGGAGCGCGAGCTGGACGAGCCGCTCGACGCACTGCTGCGGGTCGGTGTACTCCCGCATGGTCTCCGCGATGGTGTCCGCGCTGACCACACCGGAGAGCCCGTCGCTGCAGATCAGGTAGCGGTCACCGGGAAGCACCTGGCGGACCGAGTACTCCGGGTCGATGTCCCGGCCGTCGAGCGCGCGGGTGAGCAGGGACCGCTGTGGGTGGCTGCTCGCCTCCTCGGCGCTGATGCGACCTTCGTCGACGAGCATCTGGACGTAGGTGTCGTCCTTGGTGATCTGCGCGAACTCGCCGTTGCGCAACATGTACGCACGAGAGTCGCCGATGTGCACCATGCCGAGCTTGCTGCCGGAGAAGAGAGTCGCGGTCAGCGTGGTACCCATCCCCTCCAGTTGAGGGTTGGCGTCCACGGTGTCGCGGAGCTGTTGGTTGGCGGTGCCGACGGCAGATCGCAGCGCGTCCACGAGGGCGTCTCCAGGGACGTCCTCGTCGAGGGGCGCCATGGCACCGATGACGATGTTGCTGGCGACGTCACCGGCGGCCATGCCGCCCATGCCGTCGGCGACGGCGAGTAGCCGCGGCCCGGCGTAGACGGAATCTTGATTACCGTCTCGGATCAGACCGCGGTCGCTGTGGGCCGCGTAGCGCAGGGTCAGAGTCATGGCCGTAATTCGAGGGAAGTGCGGCCGATCCGGATCGGCACGCCGAGGGGGACGGGGGTCGGTCCGGTGACCTTAGCGCGATCCAGATAGGTGCCGTTAGTCGAACCGAGGTCCTCGACGAACCACTGCCCGTCACGCGGCACGAGTCGGGCGTGTCGCGCCGAGGCATAGTCGTCGGTGATCACGAGGGTGGAGTCCTCCGCACGACCAATGGTGATCTGCGCCTCACCGAGCGTGATTCGAGTGCCGGCCAGTTGACCGGCGGTCACCACCAGCTGGTGGGCTGCCCTTCCTCGCTTCACCTTGGCCGGCTTCGCCGCCTGCCCGGCCACGGCGCCCAGCGTCCGGGGCGCGGCGACCAGCCGGCCCGAGCGGGCACCCGCGAAGAGATCTCGGCGGATGACGCCGACCACCGTGAACACGAAGATCCACAGCAGGATCAGGAACCCGAACCGGGCGACGGTGATGACGAGCTCCGGCAACGCGGATCAGCCGTCCACGCGGAAGGTCAGTGTGGTGGTGCCGAGCTGGACCATGTCCCCCGGGTTGAGGGCGACGGCCGAGACCCGCTGACCGTTGACCATCGTGCCGTTGGTCGAGCCGAGGTCGGTCAGCACCACCTGACCGCCGTCGAAGTCCAGGCGGGCGTGCCGCCGGGAGATACCGACGTCCGGCAGCCGCAGGTTGGCCTGGTCGCCACGGCCGATGACCGTCGAGCCCATCTGCAGCGGGTAGGTGCGCCCGTCACCGGAGACCAGACGTACGTTGTGCCCACCGCCGTGCCCCGGCGGGGGACCGTAGCCGCCGCCCTGGTCGTAGGCGGGATAGGCGGGCGGGCCGGCGTCGTAGCCGGGGCCCGGGGCCGGGGCTACATCGCCACCGGTGTAGACCTCGGCGGTGACCCGGAACATACCGGTGTCCAGCCCCTCGCCGCGCTCGATCTCGACGATCACGTCGCCGTACACGGTCCAGGCCTGCTCGCCGATGAACTCCGCCTGCGACTGGGCCAGCTCCTGAGCCAGCGCAGCCGCGTACGGCGCCAGCCGACTGTGGTCGTACGGCGAGAGATCGATCACGTAGCGGTTGGGCACCAACGTGCGCCCACCGGCCAGGATCGCCTTGTGCGCCTCGGCCTCCCGCTGCATGGCGTTGAGGATCTCCACGGGGTGGACCACCCCTTTGAAGACCTTGGCGAAGGCCCCTTCGACCAGGCCTTCCAGACGCTTCTCGAAGCGTTGCAGCACGCTCACCGGCTCCTCCTCGGGTCCCGAGGACATGATGGTATCCGGCCGGCGCGCGCGCAGCTCACACGCCGTTCGGCCGCCTTGTCCTGGCCCGTTCGGACGGGCCACTTCTACCGTGCTACTCTTTCGTCCGCCACGAACGGTAACCGGTCGTGGCGATGACCGGGACAGCGTAATATGTGCCGGGCCCCGCCGCTGGCGGCGAGGTCGGGCCGGGTTACAGTGATCTGGTCGTGCCACGGGGAAGTGGCGGAATGGCAGACGCGCACGGTTCAGGTCCGTGTGCCCGAAAGGGCGTGGGGGTTCAACTCCCCCCTTCCCCACCACCACACGAGGGCTCCGCGGGTCGCGGGGCCCTCGCGACGTATCGGGGCATGTCGAGCGTCACGCTATGCTCCGATGGTCTCTGCCTCCGATGGACCAGGAGTGGCGTGTGAGTGTCGCGTTGGTGACCGGGTCGGGCGGTCTGATCGGCTCCGAGGCGGTCCGGCACTTCGCCGGTCTCGGTCTCGACGTGGTCGGTATCGACAACGACATGCGGCAGCAGTTCTTCGGCTCGGAGGCGTCGACCGCGTGGAACGTGGAGCGGTTGACCCGGGAGATGGGTTCGGCGTACACCCACAACACCATCGACATCCGCGACCGGGACGCGCTGGCGAAGCTCTTCCAGCGGTACGGCTCAGACATCGCAGTGGTGATCCACACCGCCGCCCAGCCCTCGCACGACTGGGCGGTCCGCGACCCCTTCACCGACTTCGACGTCAACGCCGGCGGCACGCTGAACGTCCTGCAGAACGTGCGCGAGCACTGCATCGAGGCGCCGGTCATCCACTGCTCGACCAACAAGGTCTACGGTGACCGGCCCAACAGTCTTCCCTTCGTGGAGCTCGCGACCCGCTGGGAGATCGAGCCCGGGCACCCGTACGAGCAGGGCATCCGGGAGGACATGTCCATCGACTCCAGCCTGCACTCGATCTTCGGCGCCTCGAAGGTCGCCGCGGACGTGATGGTGCAGGAGTACGGCCGCTACTTCGGCATGCGTACGGCGTGCTTCCGCGGCGGCACGTTGACCGGCCCGGCCCACTCGGCCACCGAGTTGCACGGTTTCCTGGGCTACGTGATGCGGGCCAACATGGAGCGCCGGACGTACCGGATCTACGGCTACCAGGGCAAGCAGGTGCGCGACGCCATCCACAGCTCGGACGTGGTCGCCGCGTTCGAGGCGTTCTTTCGCAACCCCCGCTCGGCCGCCGTCTACAACCTGGGCGGCGGGCGGCACTCCAACACCTCCATGCAGGAGGCGTTCGCCGAGGCCGGGCGAATCACGGGCAAGGAGATGGTCGCGGAGTACGTCGAGGCCAACCGGGTCGGCGACCACAAGTGGTGGATCGGCTCGAACGAGGCGTTCCAGGCCGACTATCCCGAGTGGAAGCAGGTCTACGACGTACCCATGATCATGCGAGAGATCTACGAGGCCAACGTGGACAAGTGGGTGCCTTCGGCATGACCGTGCAGCGGAAGCGCAACGTGCTCGGCGTCCTGGTCGACGCCACGGACTACGCCGAGGCGACCGAGCAGGTTGTAGCGGCCGCTCAGGAGCGCCGGCCGCTGGCGCTGACCGCGCTGGCCGTGCACGGCGTGATGACCGGCGTGCTCGACCCGGCGCACAACGCCCGGCTCAACTCCTTCGACGTGGTCACGCCGGACGGGCAGCCGGTGCGCTGGGCACTCAACCTGCTGCACCACGCCGGCCTCACCGACCGGGTCTACGGCCCGACGCTGACCCTGCACGTGCTCTCCCGGTTCGCCGACGAGGGTCTTCCGGTCTACCTGTACGGCTCGACCGAGGAGACGCTGTCCCGGTTGATCCCGGCCCTGGAGCGGATGTTCCCGGCGCTCAAGATCGCCGGGGTGGAGCCGTCCAAGTTCCGGCCCGTGCAGCCGGGCGAGGACGTCGACATCGCCGATCGGATCCGGGCCAGCGGAGCTCGGCTCGTCCTGGTCGGGCTCGGCTGCCCTCGGCAGGAAGTCTTCACGTACGCCATGCGGCCGCTGCTCGACATGCCGCTCATGGCCGTCGGCGCGGCCTTCGACTACCACGCCGGGCTGCTGCGCAAGCCTCCGTCGTGGATGCAGCGGGCCGGACTGGAGTGGTTCTGGCGCCTGGGCCTGGAGCCGAAGCGACTCTGGCGCCGGTACGTGATCCTCAACCCCGCGTTCCTGGGTCGCCTGTTCGCCCAGAAGCTCGGGCTCTGGCAGGCGGCTCCGCCGGCGCCGACCAGCGAACGCCCCGCGAGCTTCGCGGTCTGACCGCGCTCGCCCGGAACACGCAGGAGGGCCCCTCACCGACTGGGGAGGGGCCCTTTGCGTCCGCTGCTCAGAGGGCCAGCGACCAGGAGTTGATGTAGCCGGTGTCGCCCGAGTAGACGTCCCGCACCCGCAGCTGCCAGGTGCCGTTCGCCGCCTCGCTGGACAGGTTGACGGTGTAGGTGGTGTTCACGTTGTCGGCGCCGTCGAAGAAGCTGCTGTTCTTCAGCCGGTACGCCGAGCCGCCCGGGGCGACCAGGTCGATCACGAGGTCACCGCGGTAGGTATGCACGATGTTGACCGGGACCTGCGAGCTGGCCGAGGCGTTGCGGCCGCAACCGGAGATCACGATCGAGCTGGACGCGGTGGCACCGGCGTCCGGGATGGCGACGTTGGTTCCGTTGGTCCCCGAGCAGCCGCCGCTCGTGCCCGTCACGGTCAACGTGTAGGTGGCCGTCCGGGTCGCCGAAGCGCCGGTACCGTTGATCGTGACCGGGTAGCTGCCGGCCGGCGTGCTCGCCGCTGTGGCGATGGTGAGGGTGGCGGAGCCGCCCGAGGTCACCGTCGACGGGCTGAACGAGGCGGTCGCGCCGCTCGGCAGGCCGCTGGCGGAGAGGCTGACCGACTGGGCGGAGCCGTTCGTGGTGGCCGTACCCACGGTCGCCGTCACCGAACCGCCCGGCGCGGTGGAGCCGGAGGTCGGCGACACCGAGACCGAGAAGTCGTTGGTGGGCGGCGGGGTGGACCCGTTCACCACGTAGAGCAGCCGGTTCGGGGTGCCGGTGCCCAGGTTGGTCAGCACGTTCGGGGTGGAGTTGTCGACCAGGCTGTCCCGTACCTGCTGCGGGGTCAGCCCGGGGCCGGCGGAGAGCACGAGCGCCGCGACGCCGGCGACGTGCGGCGAGGCCATCGAGGTGCCGCTGATCGTGTTCGTCGCGGTGTTGCTGGTGTACCAGGCGGAGGTGATGTTCACGCCCGGCGCCAGGATGTCGACGCAGGTGCCGTAGTTGGAGAAGCTGGCGGCGGAATCGTTGTTCTGGGTCGCGCCGACGGTGATCGCCGGGCCGACCCGGGCAGGTGAGTAGTTGCAGGCGTTCTGCCGGTTGCCGAAGATGTCACCGTTGCCGGCGGCGACCGCGTACGTGATGCCGGAGTTGATCGAGTTGGTGACCGCGGTGTCGATCGCGCTGTTGGCCGAGCCGCCGAGGCTCATGTTCGCCACCGCCGGCTTGACCGCGTTCGCGGTCACCCAGTCGATGCCGGCCACGACCTGCGCGTTGGTGCCGCTGCCCTGGCAGTTGAGCACCCGAACGCCGACGAGCTGGACGCCCTTGGCGACACCGTAGGCGGAGCCACCGACGGTGCCCGCGACGTGCGTGCCATGACCGTTGCAGTCGTCGGCGGTGCCGCCGTCGATCGCGTCGTAGCCGGAGACGGCCCGGCCGCCGAAGTCGTTGTGCGTGAACCGGATACCGGTGTCGATGATGTAGGCGCGCACGTTGGACGCCGTGTTCGGGTAGGTGTACGAGCTGTTCAGGGGCAGGTTCCGCTGGTCGATCCGGTCCAGCCCCCAGGACGGCGGATTGGGCTGGGTGCCGGCGATCGAGACGGTGTGGTTCTGCTCGACGTACGCCACCGCCGGGTCGGCCGCGATCCGTGCGGCAGCCTTCGCGTCCACCCGGGCCTCGAATCCGCGCAGCGCGGCGTCGTACGTGCGGGCGACCGACCCGCCGTGCCGCCCGACCAGGCGGTCGGCGTTGTCACCGACGGCGGCCCGGCCGACCGCGGTGTCCTTGAAGACGACGATGTAGCTGTCGGCCACGGCGGTGTCCCCACCCGCCGCTCTGATCGTTCCGGTCGGTTCGGCGGCCGGTGCGGGTGTGGCGGCGGCCAGCAGGCTCAGTGTGGCCACGCCGACGAGTACGGACCTGTGGGCAAGACCCATCTCTCTACCTCCCTCGGACCGGCGGTCGTCCGAGACGGTGCCCGCTCAGATCGACGACCGCCGATCTAGCTGAGAGTAGATCGATGGGGGCGTCCAATTGAACATGTCGAATCTTTCATAACGCGCGAGGATGACCCCTACGGGAGCGCGTCCGGGGGGAAGGGGGGAGCCACCCGGATTCGCGAGCCGTCCGGACGGGCAATCCTGGCAACATGGAGAGTCATCTCGCCGTCCTGCCACCGGTCGCCGCAGTGTGGCTGGCCGCCGGCCTCGTCGCGGACGGGCTACCCCGGCTGGCAAACGCCCGCGCGGTCCGCCGGCACAGCGGATGGCTGCTCGGTCTGGTCCTGAGCGGGCTCGCGCTGACTGCGACCGTACTGGTGGCCGGGCTCCTCGGCGCCGGGAACACCCCGGCCGACCGGGCCGCCGCCGCGCTCGACATGACCGCCGTCCCGGCGCTGATCGTCGCCGTCTGCACCGTACGCCGGGTACGTCGGCTGTGGGCCGGAGCAGGCGCTTTCGCCACGGCGCCGGGCACGCCCGCGCCGTACGGGCTGCGGGCCGCGGCCGCACATCCGCTGATCGGGCTGCCATTGCAGGTCACCGCCTTGCTGACGGTGGCCGGAATGATCGTGGCGAGCGGCGGTGACCGGTTCACCGCGCCGGGCGTCACCGGGCCGGCGATCACCGCCGGGGCACTCGGGATCCTCGCCGTCGGTGTTCGGCACGCGCTACGGCACAACCGGCTCGCCGAACGGGCCCGAGCGCCGGAGACGGCGTCAACGCGAGCGAGTCGTCCCCTGCACGTATAGCAGCTCCAGGATCGCGCGGGTCGCCTCGAACCAGCGGTCGAGCCAGCCGGGCGGCGGCACGCTGCCCTTCGGCGGCAGCTCCATCAGCAGTCCGCGCAGCAGCGGGTGGTCGACCAGCGAGTCACCGGGCTCGGTCGACCAGCCGGACGGCGGGAAGGACGGCTCGGTGAGCGGGTTCGGGTCCAGCGACGGCAGCGTGATCGGAGAGGCCGACGTCTCGGACACGGACGTCTCCCGCCCCGATAGCTCGGAGTCGGTCGAGCCCACCTCGGTCAGGACGGTGTCCCGGCGCGCGCCGCGGTACTTGCCACCGAACCGTTCCGGCTTTCCCGGCCCGTTGGTGAGGTTCTCTGACCCGATCGTCGTCATGCGTCTCGCCTGCCTCGCTCGGTTCCCGATCCCCCGTGGCCGGTCGTCGACCGGCGCCGTACCGACGGGTTCAACGAGGCGGGGCGCATGTGGCGACGGGATTTCCGGCGGATCCTCACCCACGGCGGCCCGAAACCTGGTATCGCAGCGCGCGGTCGGCGGCCCCGAAACGCCGACGGGCGGGTCCGCGTCCGGCCATCCGGATGAGGACCCGCCCCGTCAGCTCTGCCCGACGGCTCAGTCCGAACCGAACCCGCCGTTCCTGGTGCTGGCGACGAAGGCGTGCCAGTCAGCCGGAGCGAAGAGCAGGGCCGGCCCCGCCTTGTCCTTCGAGTCCCGGACGCCGACCGCCCCAGGCACGTACGCCACCTCCACGCAGTTGTCACAGTTCGGCCCGCTCTTCGAGCTCTTGAACCACGTTGCCTGCGTCAGGTCCACAGAGAACCCCTTGGTCGCCATTTCCACAACGGCTCCTCTACCAGTTTCGCGATGTGTGCGATGGACTCCTCCGGACGAATGGCCGCCGCTCGTATGTGATCGAAGATGAAGCTGTACTTCTGCAGTTCGTCGCTCTTCTCGAGGAAGAGCCCACCCGTGGCGTTCTCCGCGTACACGACATCCGGATCACCGGGCTCGGGGAAGCTCAGGATGGTGAAGGTCCCGTCCATGCCGGCGTGCGCCCCCACCTCGAAGGGCAGGATCTGCAGCGTCACGTTCGGCAGCTCGGCGACCTCGACCAGCCGTTTCAGCTGGTTCCGCATCACGTCGTCCCCGCCCACCGGACGGCTCACCACCGTCTCATCGAGCACCACCCACAGATCGACCGGATCATCCTGTGTCAGCAACGACTGTCGACCGAGGCGGACACGGACACGTTGTGCGACCTGCTCCGGGCTGAAGTCCGGCCGGGCGGCACGGATCATCGCGCCGGCGTACTCCTCCGTCTCGAGCAGACCCGGCACCACCTGCTGCTCGTACGCGCGGATCGAGCTGGCCGCCGCCTCGAGGCCGACGTACGCCCCGACCAGAACCGTGCTGTACGGGTGCCACCAGCCCTTCTGCCGGGCCTCCCGGGCGATCTGGACCAGCTCGTCGCTCTCCACCCCGACCACTCCGTAGATCCGGAGCATGTCGCGCACATCGCGCGGGGTGGCCGTCGTGTGGCCGGTCTCGATCCGGGAGATCTTGGATGCCGAGCACTCCAGTTGCTCGGCCACGACCTCGATGGTGATGCCGGCCGCCTCGCGCTGCCGGCGCAACTCGGCACCGAGCCGCCGCCGCCGGATGGTCGGGCTGCGCCGCTCGCTCACCGGCCCACCCCGCCCTGTCTGGTGGCCGGCCCGCGACGTGCGCGGCGGAGTGTCGTCCCGGATCGTCGGCTGTTCGCCCTCACCCGCCCTGTACCTCCGGTCAACGCGCCGATGGTCGCCGTCCGCCGTGGCGCGCAGCTTCGACAGCGAACGGTTCGCGGCTCGGGGTGGTGCCGGTCGTCGACCGGCCGCGGGCGGGCGAAACCGTTCCTCAGTGTGACGCCCGGAGGCCGACGGCTTCAAGCGCCGTTTTACGTGTCGCACTCACGTATCGGCAAAAGTCGACGTGCAACTTGCATGAAGCACGTCGCTGGTGCAGTCTGTCCGTATGGCACGGGTTACTCACCGTCTCGACAGCCTACCCGTTGGTGATCAACGCAGCGTGGGGGGCCTGTCGAGCGGTTCGACCCGGCCGGCGACAACCAGACCTGCTCCAGGGTGATGACCTCGCCGCTGCACGCCAGCTGGCTGTGGCGGCGGGCGCGGTACCCGGGAGCAGCCGGGTGATGGTCGGGTGGCGGCACGCCACCAGCGGGTACGGCCCGACCACCACCACCCGCACCACCCACCGGTACGCGAGGCACAACCTCGACGCACCGACCCGTGAAAAGTCCCCCCGACGAGACTCGCCGGCGAGGCCGCCGGCCAACTTCCTTCAGGAGCCCATGTGCTTCCCCGCTCTGGTGACGTACTGCACGTGACTCGCGCGGCGAGTGTCCAGTTCCTCCGGCCCATCAAGTTCCGGGTGATCCGGGTGCTCGACTGGCCGACCTACGACGGTTGGCTCTGGCTCGACGGCTACGAGTTGAACGCGGCGGGGGACGCGGTCAACCGACGGTCGATCTTCGTTCAGGGCCAGGGGCTGCAGCAGGTACCGCAGCAGCGCCCCGTGCCGCAGCAGCGACCGCACACCGCCAGGCAGCGCCGGCCGGTCTCCCGTACGCCGGTCCGGGTGGGCTGAGCACCGCGAACCCGCATTTTGTGGGCGTGTCTCGCATTAGACTCAGGGCACGCCCACCCCGGCATGTTCCACCCCGCGCATCCAGGACCCTGAACCTGGGATGGCCATGCTCAATCTGCCCGCCGCGCGGCGGCAACACCGCTCACGAATCGCCTACGCCTTCGGAGTCCTGGCGCTCTTCGGCGCCGCCACCACTCTCGCGGTCGTGGTACGCGACCCCGCTCTCTCCTCCACCACCCAGCAGCCAGAGCCGGTACCCGCTCCCGAAATCACCGTGATCGGCGAAGGGACCTCACCGGACCCGGACGACGGGCCCGGCTGGGACGGGACGCCCGGCGTCAGCGACCCGTTGGCCGACGAGAGCACCGGCGCCCCGGACGACCCGAACGCCGCGGCCGACCAGACCGGAGGGGACCCGGCGAGCGGTTCCGGCGGCGGCACGCTGGCCGGAGAGACCGCCACCGGGCGCCGTGCGCCGGATGACACCCGGCGGGTGCTCTTCTGGTCCGGCATCCTCGGACTGACCATCTCGCTGGCCGGGCTCGGGCTGGTCGGCACCCGACGACGGATGTGGTGACCGCCGGCTCGACGGTGCCGCGGCATCGCCGCTGGTCAGGCGGTAGCCGCCGGGGTGGGCTCCGACGGTGGCACGCTGCTCGGAGACGTCGTGGTGGTGGCCTCGGAGATCAGGAGGACGATCTCGTCGTCCTCGGTCACCAACGTGCCGGTCTCCGGGACCGTGCCGATCACGCGCCCGGGCGGCAACTCCGACGGGCGGAACTCCACCCGATAGCTCAGCCCGAGCCGGTCGAGCAGCGCCTCCGCGCTCACCCGCGGCAGGCCGGCCAGCGGCGGCACCGGCACTTCCACCGCCTCAGTGGCCGTCGGCGAGGCACTGCTCGGTGACGCGGTCGTCGGCTCGGCCGAGGTCGGGGTGACGCTGGTCGGCGCCACGGTGGTCAGCGAGGGGGAAACGCTCGGCTCGGGGCCGCGCCGCTCGTCCGCCGCGTTGTTCAGCACCCACAACGCGACGCCGAGCAGAGCCACCAGGAGCAAGGCGAGGATGCCCCACAGGATCGGCAGCCACCAGCGTCGCCCGCCCTGGTCCTCCGGGTACCACTCACCGGCCGGCTCGCGATAGTCGGGTGGGCGGGGCGGCGGCACCTCGGCCCGGCCGGACCAGGGTGGGACGCGCTCCGGCCGCAGCGGGACGCCCTGGCCCCCGGCCCGGCCCATCGGGGTCGTCGCGTCGGAAGGTCCACGGCGGGGCCCCGGAGCCCCGGCGCCTTCCGTCGGGCCGGGCAGCCGTTGGGTCTGGTCGCCCGGCTCGGCATCGGAGCGCGGGAGCGGACGGGTCTCGTCGCCTTCACCGTCACCGGCGGGTGGCTCCTGACGGTCGTCGCTCATCGCACGTCCTTTCCCGAGCCGGGCGGGCGTCCAGATCCTCTGTCCGCCAACCTAGCGGGCCACGCAACCATCGGCCCGGATCAACGTGCCGACCCGCCCGCAGGCGACGGCGGGCAACCTCCGCCCCTGGTCAGGCCGCCGGGGTCACAGCCCCGGGAAGAGCGTCGGCTGGCTCGGCTTCTCCGACCCACACCAGATCCGAACCTCGTCGTTCCAGCGCGCCAGGCTCCCCTCGGACGGCTCCTGGCCGGTCACGGTGCCCTGCTTCCCGCTCCCGTACTGCGGGTAGAAGCCCTCCTCGACCAGCTCATCCGCCGCCTCGTCGCAGTCGTCGCCGACCACGTCCGGCACGTCGTTCTCCGGTGGCGGTCCGGCCACGTAGAGGGTCACCGTCATGCCGCGGCGTACCTCGCGGCCGACCTCGGGGTCGGTGCGTTCGACCGTACGGCCCACGCCGTCACCGAACACCAGTCGCCAGCCCAACCGGCGGTCGCGCAGCTCGTCGCGGGCGTCGGTGAAGTCGGTGCCGATCACCGGCGGAACGGTCAACCCCGGGTGGGTCGACGCCGAAGTACGTGGCGCGGACGGCGTGGTCCGCGTGGGCGTCGGCCGCTCGGTGGGACCATCGCTCGGAGCGCCGGTCGCGCTCGGCGCCGCCACCGGCTTCTCCGGGGGTACGTCCTCGGCCGCCAACAGCCAACCGCCGGTCGCACCGATCGCGGCGAGCAGTACGGCGATCATGCCGCCGCCGAGCACCACGGCGAGCCGTCCCGGGCCACCCTCGCCTCTGTCGCCGAGGGTCCCGCTCGTGTTCCCGTCCGTCATACCGACACCGCCCCAGTCACCGGCGACCGTACCGATTCCCGCCTAGTCACCGCCGCCACCGTCCAGGCGGGACGGTTGTCGACGACTCGCCGCGCCGACGACGGGACGTTACGCTGCCCGGCATGGCCAGACGCGGCTGGGGAGGATCGATCGCGACCGCCGTCGGCGTTGCCGCCGGCACCGGCGCGGCCCAACTGGGCTTCGGCTACGGGTTGGGCATCATCAACTGGGCACCGGCCGACGCCGGTGCGGCCCGGGAGGCGTGGGTCGCCAGCCTGGTCTGGGCCACCTGGATCGCCGGCACCTCGACCATCCTCGGCGCGATCTGCGCGTACCGGCTGCACGAGCGCGCGCTCACCGCCGGGGCTGCGCCGGCCCGCGAGCCGGAACCGACGGAGTCCGGAGCCGGTTCGGACACCGCCACACCGCAACCCGCCGGTTCGTCCGAGCCGGCCCGGTCCGGGGGCGCACAGCTCGACGGCCGGGACGACGTCGTGCCGGCCGGTCGGCGAACGGCCGACGGCGCGGGAGGTCTTCGGCGAGTCACCCTCGCCGTCGCGGCCGGACTGGGCGGCCTCGTCACCGTGCTGCTGGTCGCGGTTCCCGCCCGGGTCGCGGTGGCCCCGGACACCGGCACCCCGCAGCGGCTCGCCGCCGGGTACGCGGCGATCGGCGTGCTGATGGGTGTGTTGACCGCGCTCTGGGCGCTGCGCTCGCGGGCGGCCGCCGGCAACGTGATCGCCACGGTGGCCTGGCTCTGGCTGCTCGCCGTCGTCGCGGTGGTCGACGGCGTGCTCGCCGGACGCGGTCTGGCCAGCGCCCAGCTCGGCATCTGGCAGATCGGTTCGGACCGGCCGGAGTTCTGGATCCGCGACTACCTCTACTGGCCGGGAGCGGCGTTGTCCCTCGGCTCCGCACTGGTGGTCGGCGTGCTGGCCGCCCGGCGCCCCGCCCGCTCGGCCGAGCACCGGATCGGTGCGGCCGTCTCCGGCGCGGCCGGGCCGCTGTTCGTGGCGGTGGCGTACCTGCTGGCCGTACCGCGCCTGTCCGCGATCAGCCCGGAGCAGGTGTCGGCGCACCTGATCGCGCCGTACGCGGTGATCGTCGGGATCGGCGGTTCGGTGCTGGTGGCGGCGCTCGCGCAGGCCCGTGATCGACATGCGGCGTCGCGTGCCGCCGAGCCCTCGACCGGCGTGGGAAGCGGATCCGAACGGACGGTCGAGACGGCGGGGCAGGCGACCGAGCGGACGGACCCGACCGACGCCGACCAGGTGGTGCCGGCCCGGACCACGGACGATTCGAGCGGGGGCACGGCTCCCACGCCGTCGCCGACCGGCACCGGGCCCGCCGACGGCGGGGACGTCACGCCACCCGGCGATTTTGCCGCCCCCCACGTGCCCGCACCGCGTACCGGGGAAGCCGATCGGCTCGACCCGGACGAGCCGGAGGCCGCCACCGGCGCTGAGCCGGTCGAGCCGGCGGTCCGGCCCGGCCGCCGGGCCCGGCCGCCACGTCGGACCGGCTGACGGCATGGGCGCACCGGCGGTCGGTCGAACACGCCGGTTAGTTCTCGGCCTCGGCCCGGACGTGACAGTGGTCGCGCCGCGATCCCAATGGTCCGGCATCACCCGGCGGCGCGGCCGGCCCGTCTGGCCCGTCCGGCGCGGGTGGTCGCCGGCGCGGGCGCGCCCGGAGTTCCCGTCGACGAGATCAGTCGACCGGCCAGGTGTGTACCGGCTCGTTGCTGCGCTGAAGCTCGGCGTATCGCTGCGCCATGTGGTGCAGGGCCGCGTCGCGGTCCATGCCCCGGTGCCGTTCGGCCACCCAGACGGCCTCGGTCTGCCAGGCCGCGCCGTTGCGACCGGTACGGCAGCGCTGTTCGATCACGCCGAGCAGGCGATCCCGCTGGGCCGGTGCGACACCGAAACCGTCCAGGCCGGCGGCGGCCTTGGGCAACAGGACGTCCAGCACGAGTTCCGTCACCGGTACGTCGCCGAGCCTCGGCCAGTGCAGAACGGCACCCATCCCGCGTCGGGCGGCGGCGTGGAAGTTCTCCTCGGCGGAGCTGAACGTCAGCTGGCTCCAGATCGGGCGATCCGCCTCGGCGAGCGCGCGGGCCAGGCCGAAGTAGAACGCGGCGTTGGCCAGCATGTCCACCACCGTCGGCCCGGCCGGCAGCACCCGGTTCTCCACCCGTAAGTGCGGGCGGCCGTCCCTGATGTCGTAGACCGGCCGGTTCCACCGGTACACCGTGCCGTTGTGCAGGCGCAGCTCACCGAGCCTGGGTACGCCGCCGGCGTGCAGGACCTCCACCGGGTCCTCGTCCTCGCAGATGGGCAGGAGCGGTGGGAAGTACCGGACGTTCTCTTCGAACAGGTCGAAGATCGAGGTGATCCACCGCTCGCCGAACCACACCCGGGGTCGTACGCCCTGGGCCTTGAGCTCGTCCGGGCGGGTGTCGGTGGCCTGCTCGAACAGGGCGATCCGGGTTTCGGCCCAGAGCTGCCGACCGTAGAGATACGGGGAGTTCGCGCCGACCGCCACCTGCACGGCGGCGATGGCCTGCGATGCGTTCCAGTAGTCGGCGAAGCTGTCCGGTGCGACCTGGAGGTGGAACTGGAGGCTGGTGCACGCGGCCTCCGGCGCGATCGAGTCGGTGTGCGTACGCAGCCGCTCGACGCCCCGGATGTCGAGTTCGATGTCCTCGCCGCGGGCGCCGACGATCTGGTCGTTGAGCGCGCGGTAGCGCTCGTTCGTGGAGAGGTTGTCCGCGATCAGATGCTGTTCGGTGAGCGTGGGCAGGGTGCCGACGAGCAGGATCTTCGCGTCCGACTTGGCGGCGCGCTCGTCCGCCCGGGCGAGACTGCCGCGCAGGTCTTTCTCGTAGTCGGCGAAGCCGGTGCCCTCGATGAGCCGGGGCAGCGCGTTCAGTTCGAGGTTGAACTGACCCAGCTCGGTCTGGAAGAGCGGGTCGGCGATATGGGCCAGGATCTCCTCGTTGCGCATCGCCGGCTCGGCGGTCGAGTCGATCAGGTTGAGCTCGATCTCCAGCCCGGTCATCGGCCGGTCGGCGTCGAAGCCGAAGTCGTCCAGCATCAGGGCGAAGACGTCCAGACACCGCCGGACCTTCTGCCGGTAGCGGACGCGGTCCTCCCGGGAGAAGGCGCCCTGCGCGACGTCCCTGCCCATGTGCCCCTCCCGGCATAAGGCGCGACCGAGCCGTACCGTCCCGACGCGCGTTGTCAGCCCATAACGTTAAGAGCGCTCACCTCGCCAGGACCAGAGGCGGACAGCCGTCGATCCGTGTGACCGGACCGCCGGGCCGGCCAGGAGATGAGCTCCCACGGCATCTCTACCCAGCTGGGGCGCCGCGTCATCGGGTCAGCTCCGTGCCCGAGTGGTGACGATCCGCACATGAATACGACGCGGGGCCCGCGCCGATGTCTGGCGCGGGCCCGAGCGTACGAACCGGGGTCAGGCCTGCCGGACGGCCTCGCCCTCGATCTCAATCTTGATCTTCTTGCCGACCAGCACACCGCCGCTCTCGATCGCGACGTTCCAGGTCAGGCCGAATTCCTCGCGGTCGATCTCCGTCTTGGCCGAGAAGCCGAAGATGTCCTGGCCGAAGGGGCTGCGGCCGACGCCCTCGAACTCGACGTGCAGCTCGACCGGGCGGGTCACGTCCCTGATGGTCAGCTCGCCGAGGAGAACGAACTCGTTGCCGTGGCGGGACTTCACCCCGGTGCTACGGAACTCCAGGGTCTGGAACTTCTCGACATCGAGGAAGTCACCGCTGCGCACGTGGGCGTCGCGGTCAGCCGCGCCGGTGTGGATGCTGGCGGCCTGGATGGTCGCGGTGACGGAGGACTGCATGGGGTCCTCGGCTACGGTGATCGTGGCGGCGGCCTCGGTGAACTCGCCACGCACCTTGGACACCATCATGTGGCGCGCAACGAAGCCGACGCGCTTGTGCGCGGCATCCAGCGCGTACGTGCCGGGGGTGGGAATGGTGAGACCCTCCCACTCGCGGGTCACAGCCTCGGTGCTGCTGGTCATGATGCTCCTCCAGATTGGTTTAGTAGCCCAACGGCTGACGTAACAACTATAGCCAGCTGGATATTCCCCGTGTCAATAACTGATAGGATGCAGGGGTGATGAACGTGTTCGACGCCCCCGGGATCACCGCCATTGGCCTCCTGTACGAGGTGCACGCCGCGCTGTCAGCCCGGTTCGCCGCCCAATTCGAAGAACATGATCTATCCCCGGTCGAGTTCGAGGTGCTCACACGGCTGGCCCGCTCGCCCAACAACCAGCTCCGGATGACCGATCTCGCCGCCCAGACCACCCTCTCCACCAGCGGTGTGACCCGGGTGGTCGACCGGATGGAACGCGACGGCCTGCTCACCCGCCGCGCCTGCCCCTCCGACCGGCGCAGCTCCTTCGCGGTGGTGACCGACGCCGGGCTTCAGCGCCTGAACGAGGTGCTCCCCGGGCACCTGCGCATCATCGAGGAGTGGTTCATCGGTCAACTCGACCCGAAGTCGCTGGATGCGCTGCTCGACGCCCTCCGACGGGTCCGCGACGCCGTACATCCCTGCGCCACCGCTGGGAGCGGCAGGTGCGGGGACGCGGAGGAGCCGGCCGCCTGACCGCGGGCAAAGACGTACCGGCAGAAAGACCGGCAGAACCGCCGGACCACCGGACACCGATTGCGAAATCGGACCAACCTACCGGCACTCGCTGGCTAGTCTTCGCCTCAGCACGGGATCACCGGGGGGTGCCGGCGCGGGCGGACAGCGAGGGGTTAGCAACGAGGGGGCTCTTCGCCCGCGCCACTCCGACCGGGGCAGCGGTTCGACCCGGAGCGGTGAGACCGCCGCCCGCACGAGCCGCCGAGCCGGCTCCGACCGCCCGCACGGGCCGAAGCCATTCGCCGCGCTCCACTCGTTCTACCGGGACGCCCGACCTCCCCGGACGGCGACCAGCGCGTAGAGCAACTCCTGCTCGTGCGGCAACAGCCGCATCGCGCCCTCCTGGCACACCCGCTCCAGCCGGTCCAACAAAGCCGGGTCGCCGGTGCTCGCGGCGAGTCCGACAAGCGCCTCCACCGTGTCGCGGCGGTCGTAACCATCCGCACCGGCCTCAACCGCCGCGCTGAACCACTCGGCCGCCAACTCCCGATCGCCCTGGTGCAGCGCCAGGTTGCCCTCGATCAGCGCGCAGATTCCCGCCTCCAGATGCGGCCACCGCCACCCGACGTGGTCGGCGGCCAGGCCCGCTGGCGCGGCGGCCGGCCGCTGCCGAGGCACGGGATGTTCCCACCGGGGACGCAGCCGTGGTCGCACCGGGGCACAGGCCCGAAGCTCGGCCAGCACCTCGGCGGCTTCATCCTCCCGGCCGCCCTGGGCCAGCGCCAGCCCTACCCGGCCGAGCATCCGGCGGCGATGCCCCGGATCACCCAGCTCCGCGAGCATCGCCACCACCCGGCGGCCCTGGTCGACGGCGTCGCCGTACCGCCCCTCCAGCCGGGCCACCTCGACCAGGTTCGCCCGCGCCAGGACCCGCAGCCGCTGCTCCCCACGCTCGGCGGCGATCCGGTCCACCGCGGCGAGCCGACGCCGAGCCCCGGCCAGGTCGGCGAGGCGGACCTCGTGCCAGGCCAGATAGGTCTGAGCCACCGCCACGTCCCGGATCCGTCCGTGCCGCGTGGCCAACTGCAGCACCGCCTCGGCCTGCTCCCGAGCCTCCACCGGGCAGCCGGTGCGGATCAGCAGGCTGCCGAGCACGGTACGTGCCGCGAGCTGCCCCGGCACGTCGCCGGTACGCCGGAACGTGTCCAGGGCCGCCCACGCCGCGGGCAGTTCCTCGTCGGCGGACCCGTGCTCGGCGGCGAGCCGGGCCGCCCCCAGCTCCGCCCACGCCCGCAGGGCCGGGTCGGCGTCAGCGGTACGGGGGTCGGCCAGCAGCCTGCGCAGCCACTGCCGCCCGGCCACGTCGCGCCCCCGGAACCGCCACCAGCGCGACAGTCCCGACGCGAGCCGCAGTGCGGTCAGTGGATCGTCGGTGGCCGCGTGCGCCAGCGCGGCGCTGATGTCACCGTTCATCTTGTCGAGCCGCCGCACAGCACCGGTGAGGCGGGCGCCGACCAGGTCGGGCACGATGCGGGCAACCAGCGCGGCGATCACTCCGGCGTGCCGACGGCGGATGTGCGTCAACTTTCCGGCCCCCGCGGCCTGCTCGATGGCGAATTCGCGGACCGCGTCCAGCAGACGGAACCGCAACGGCCCGGTGCCGCAGACGCTCAGCAGGCCGAGCTCGGCGAGCCGGTCCAGCACCGGAACGGGATCGATCGCCACCGCGCCGTCCGCGTCCGCCTCGCAGGCGAGCATCTCCTCGGCCAGTTCGACGGACCAGCGATGGCCGAACGCGGCGAGCCGGCACAGCGCGACCCGCTCCTCCGGGGCGAGCAGCCGGTAGCTGGCCGCCACGGCGTCCCGGAGCGTGACCGCCACCGAGGGGGCGTCCGGCTCTGCCCCGCGCCGCCCCCAGCCTCGACTCTGCGCGTACGTGTCGGGGGTGGCGAGGTCGAGAACGCGGTCGCCGTACCGATCGAGCAGCTCGGCCGGGTCGAGAACCCGTCCGCGCGCGGCCACCAGTTCGATGGCGAGCGGCAGGCCACCGAGCCGGCGAACGAGCGCCGCGATGGCCGGCAGCTCAGCGGGCGCGGGCGGCTCGCGGCGCACCTGGGCGAGACGAGCGATGAAGAGTTCGGCCGCCGGCCACCCGGTCAGCGCCGCGGGCCCGGACACCTCCGCCTCCGGGGGCGGCACCTCGAGGGGCGTCACCGGCCACACCCGCTCCCCGGACAGGCCGACCGGATGCCGCCCGGTGACCAGCACCCGGAGCGACGGCACGGCGGCGATCAGCCGGTGCAGCACCTCGGCCACCGAACCAGTGGCGCGCTCGGCGGCGTCCACCACGAGCAGCGCCGGACGGCCGGCAAGGCGGGCGGCGAGTTCCGGCGCGCGGGTCGCGCCGAACACGGCCACCGAGATGGCGAGCACGTCGTGCGCGTCCGACCCCTCCCCGATCAGCACCCCGGCGACGCCGCCGGGGTGGCTGCCCGCCACCGCGTGACCAACGGTCAGGGCCAGCGCGGACTTGCCGACTCCCGCCAGGCCGACAAGGCTCACCAGTCGGGGACCGCGCTCGTCGGTCAGCATGGCGACCAGCTCGTCGACGTCCCGGTCGCGCCCGATCAACTCGACCGGCGGCGGCAACGTCAGCGCGAGCCCGGGTTCCCCGGTGCCGAACCGGGTGGCCGCCGCCGAGCCCGACGTCGGGGCGGCCGGTTCGACTCCGACCGGCCCCCGAGCCACGGTGAGGAACGCCGTACGGGCGGCGCCGCTGAGCTCGAGCGCCCCGGCCAGCAGCTCGACGGTGGTCCGCTGAGGCCGGGAGGAGCGGCCGCGTTCCAGGTCACGCACCGTCCGCACGCCCACCCCGGCGCGGTTCGCCAGCTCGGCCTGGGTGAGGCCGGCGGCGAGCCGGTGCCCCCGCAGGAATTCCGGCAGGCCGAAGCCGTCGGCCGGGCCGGGCGAGCGATCACGAGCCGGAGTCACGGAGTGGAAGACTACGGACCAGGTACGAGGTCCGGCAGCTCAGCGTCGGGCTGCCGACGTTCGTCAGCGGAAATCCGACAGCCGTCGCCGCCCGCCCTCGCGACAACCGTCGCCGCCCGCCCTCCTCACGGCCGGTGTCCTCAGAGGCCGAGGTCGCGGGCGATGATCATCCGCTGCACCTCGCTGGTGCCCTCACCGATCTCGAGGATCTTCGAGTCCCGCCAGAACCGGGCCACCGGGTACTCGTTCATGAAGCCGTAGCCGCCGTGGATCTGGGTGGCCTCCCGGGCGTTGTCCACCGCGATGGTGCTGGCGTGCAGCTTGGCAATGGCGGCCTGCCGCTTGAACGGCTCACCCGCGAGCATCCGCGCCGCCGCGTCGTAATACGCCAACCGGGCCGTGTGTGCCCGCATCTCCATGTCGGCGATCTTGAACTGGATGGCCTGGTAGTTCCCGATCGGCTGGCCGAAGGCGTGCCGCTCCCGGGCGTACTTCAGCGACTCGTCGACGCAGCCCTGCGCGAGGCCGACGGCGAGCGCGGCGATGGCGATCCGCCCCTCGTCGAGGATACGCAGGAACTGGGCGAAGCCCCGGCCCCGCTCACCGAGCAGGTTGCCCGCCGGTACCCGGCAGTCGTCGAAGGTCAGCTCGTGGGTGTCGGAGGCGTTCCAACCCACCTTCGAGTACCCCGGCGCGACGGTGAAACCCGGGGTGCCCGAGGGCACGATGATCGTGGAGAGCTCCTTCGAGCCGTCCGGCCGGGTGCCGGTGACCGCGGTGACCGTGACCAGCGTGGTGATGTCCGTGCCGGAGTTGGTGATGAACGCCTTCGAGCCGTTGATCACCCACTCGTCGCCGTCGAGCACGGCACGGGTCTGGGTGCCTCCCGCGTCCGAGCCGACGCCCGGTTCGGTGAGCCCGAAGCCGGCCAGGGCCTCGCCGCTGATCAGCTTCGGCAGCCACTGGGCCTTCTGCTCCTCGGTGCCGAACCGGTAGATCGGCATCGCGCCGAGGGAGATCGCGGCCTCCAGCGTGATGGCCACGCTGGAGTCGACCCGGGCCAGTTCCTCCAGCGCGAGGCAGAGCGTGAAGTAGTTGCCGCCCATGCCGCCGTACTCCTCGGCGAAGGGCAGCCCGAAGAGGCCCATCTTGCCCATCTGCCGGACCACCTCGTACGGGAAGGTGTGCTTCTCGTAGTGCTCGGCGATGACCGGCGCGACCACCTCGCGCGCGAAGTCCCGCACGCTCTCCCGCAGTGCCTCTTGTTCCTCGGTGAGCCGGAAGTCCATGGTTCCTCCTGTACGGACAGGCCGACCGGGCGCTCGTGACGCCGGCGGCAGACGCGGGACCGGTCGATCAGACCGGGGTGACGCCGTGCCGGCGCCGGGAGAAGCTGCGATCCTTGCCGCGCGCGGCGGCGAAGCGGCGGACCAGTTCGGCCCGCAGCTCGTACGGCTCAACGATCGCGTCGACCACCAGCTCGCTGGCGAGGCGGACGATGTCGATGTCGCGCTCGTACTCCTCGCGCTTGGCGGCGACGAAGGCGGCGCGCTCCGCCGCGTCGGCGATCGCGGCGATCTTGTTGGCGTAGACGGCGTTCACCGCCGCCTCGGCGCCCATCACGGCGATCTTCGCGGTGGGGAGCGCGATCGTGGCGTCCGGCTCGAAGCCGGGGCCGGCCATCGCGTAGAGACCCGCGCCGTACGCCTTGCGGACCACGACGCAGATCTTCGGCACGGTCGCCTCGGAGATCGCGGTGATCATTTTCGCGCCGTGCCGGATGATGCCCTGCTTCTCCACCGCACTGCCGACCATGAAGCCGGGTACGTCGCTCAGGAACAGCAGCGGCACGTTGAACGCGTCGCAGAGCTGCACGAACCGGGTGGCCTTGTCGGCCGAGTCGACGAAGAGGACGCCACCCTTGAACATCGAGTTGTTGCCGACCACGCCGACGACCTCGCCGTTCAGCCGGCCGAAGCCGATGGTCAGCTCCTTGGCCCAGAGCGCCTGGATCTCGAAGAAGGACCCCTCGTCGAGCAGGCCCTTGACGTACCGTCGCATGTCGAACGCCTGCCGCTCGCTCGCCGGCACCAGCGCGGCCAGGTCGGCCTTCTCGGGCGCCGGCACGGCCTCGCCGACCGGCGGGGTCTGCGTCCAGTTCGCCGGCAGGTACGACAGGTAGCGCTTCACCACGTCGAGCGCCTCGGCGTCGGTCTTGCAGAGGAAGTGCCCGACGCCGGACTCGGCGCAGTGCACCTTCGCCCCGCCCATCGCCTCCAACGTGGTCTTCTCGCCGGTGACCATCTCGACCATCCGGTCCGAGCCGAGGTACATGCTGGCGTTGCCCTCGACCATGGCCACCACGTCGCAGAAGGCCGGGATGTACGCCCCGCCGGCAGCGCTCGGTCCGAACAGGGCACAGACCTGCGGAATGGAGCCGGAGGCGCGAACCTGGTTCCAGAAGATCTTTCCGGCGCCGCGTCGACCGGGGAAGAGCTCGACCTGGTCGGTGATCCGGGCGCCGGCCGAGTCGACCAGGTAAACCATGGGTACGCCCGTGTCGTACGCCCGCTCGATGATCCGAATGATCTTCTCGACCGTCCGGGCGCCCCAACTGCCGGCCTTGACCGTGGAGTCGTTCGCCATCAGGCAGACCGGCCGGCCGTCGATGGTGGCGGTGCCGGTCACCACGCCGTCGGCGGGGAGCCCGTCGGCCAGCGCGTTGGCGTAGAGGCCGTCCTCGACGAAGCTGCCCTCGTCGACCAGGAGCGCGACCCGCTCCCGGGCGAAGAGCTTGCCCTTGGCGGCGTTCGCCGCGTGGTACTTGTCCGCCCCGCCGGCCTTGGCCCGCTTGCGCAGCTGCTCCAGTGCCTCACCGTCGAGCGTCACGCCGACCCCCTCGCCGTACCGACCTGAACGATCGTTAGGTTAGCGCATCCCGGTCACGACGGACCACTCGGCCGACGACCATCCCGCCAGATATTGATATCGACCTATCTCTATGGCTAGGCTCCTGGCACCCCAGCACCTTCCGGATTGGAGTGCGTCATGACCTCACGAATCGGCCGGCTTGCGGCCGCCTCCGTCGCGACGGCGCTTGCCACCCTCGGCGTCACGGTGGCAAACCCGGCACCGGCGTCCGCCGCCATGACCATCTGCTACAACACCAGCCAGGCGGGGAGCTTCGCCGGCGTCGCCGGCCAGGCCGCCTCGATCTGGAACAACGCCACGACGAACCTGACCCTGTCGGCGAACTGCGGCTCGAACCTGCGGATCTACCAGATCACCGGCGGTGGCTCCTACGCCATCCGGACCAGCCTCGGCAACGGCCGGGTCTACATCGACACCCAGCAGGCCCAGCAGTACAGCCCGCTGCGCATCATGACCCACGAGATCGGGCACATCCTCGGCCTGCCGGACAACTACAACGGAAACTGCGCGATCCTGATGTCCGGCGGCAGCGCCGGCACCAGCTGCACGAACCCGTACCCGAGCACGACCGAGGCGAACCGGGTCAGCAACCTCTTCGCCGGCACCCGCATCGCCACCGAACGCGCCACCGACAGCACCGGAAGCCAGATCTTCCGCGACAGCTGGCCGGCCACCGCCGTGACGGTGGGCTGACCGACCGGGAACCGGCAGCACGCCGGTTCGCAGAGGCCGACAGCGCCGGTTCGCAAATGCCGGCAGCAGGCTGGTGCAGGGGTCGGCGTCGTGCCGGCCCCTGCGCCGTGCGACGGTCCGGAACGGGACCCGCCCCGCCTATCGGGCCAGTCGCGTACGTGGCCCGGCGCGGAGCACACCGGACGGCAGCTGCCGGCCCACCAGCCGCTCGGCCAGTTCGGCGACCTCGACCAGCGCGTCCAGGTCGATGCCGGTGTCGATGCCCATGTCGTGCAGCATGTGCACCGCCTCCTCGGTGGCGAGGTTGCCGCTCGCCCCCGGGGCGTACGGGCAGCCGCCGAGGCCACCGATGCTGGCGTCGAACTCGATGACCCCCAGCTCCAACGCGGTGAGCAGGTTCGCCAGGGCCGTGCCGCGGGTGTTGTGGAAGTGCAACAGCACCGGGATGTGCGCGTTGCGGTCGCGTACCGCCGTCAGCAGCTCGCGCACCCGGCGCGGCGTACCCATTCCCGTGGTGTCACCGAACGCGACCCGGTCGGCCCCGTCGCGGACGACCCGATCCACGATCCCGGCGACCCGCTGCGGGTCGATGTCCCCTTCGTACGGGCAGCCGAAGCTGGTCGCGACGATCACCTCGGCGCGCGCGCCCGCACCGTGCAGCAGGTCGATCAACTCGGCGATGTCGTCCAGCGACTCCTCCGTCGAGCGGTTGACGTTGCGCCGGTTGTGCGTGTCGCTGGCCGAGACCACCACCTCGATCTCGGTGAACCCGGCGGCCAGCGCGCGCTGCGCGCCGCGGGTGTTCGGCACCAACGCCGAGTAGCGCACCCCGTCGACCCGGTCGGCGCGTTGCCACACCTCGTCCGCGTCGGCCATCTGCGGGATCGCCTTCGGGTGCACAAAGGAGACCGCCTCGATCCGCTTGACGCCGGTGTGGGAGAGCGCGTCGAGCAGGCGCACCTTGGCGTCAGTCGGGATCGGGTCCTCGTTCTGCAACCCGTCGCGGGGTCCGACCTCCCGGATCGACACGGAGTTCGGCAGGCTCGTCATAAGGGGTCACCTCACTGTGACGGTGCTGGTCCTGTTCACCCCCAGCATGTCACCCCACCCGCGCCACGGGTTGATCATGAAGTTGTTGCTGCGACACACCGGGCGGCGCAGGGCAACAACTTCATGATCAAGCGGTCCAGTCCGGGCCGGTCCAGTCCGGGCCAGTCCGGGCCAGTCCGGGCCGGGCAAGGCCTCCGGGCCTCCGGGCCGGGCCGGGGTGGGGTTGGGGTTGGGGTCAGCGGAGGTGGGTGACGATGCGGGTGTCGTAGTCGCCGGAGAGGAAGTCCGGGTGCTCCAGCAGTTCGGCGAAGAAGGGGAGATTGCACTTGGGGCCGGCAATCTCGAACCCGGCCACGGCCGCCTTCGCACGCTCGATCGCCTCGGCCCGGTCCGCCCCGCTGACGATCAGCTTCGCCATCAGGCTGTCGTAGAACGGGGTGACCGTGTTGCCGGCGGCGTAGCCGGAGTCCACCCGTACGCCCTCACCGACCGGCTCGGTCCACGTGCTGATCACGCCCGGGCCGGGGAGGAAACGCTTCGGGTCCTCGGCGTTGATCCTCAGCTCGATCGCGTGCCCGCGCGGGACCAGCGCCTCCGGGTCGAACGTCGGGGCCAGCCCTGAGGCCACCCGCAGCTGCTCCGCCACCAGGTCGATGCCATACACCAGCTCGGTCACCGGGTGCTCGACCTGGAGCCTGGTGTTCATCTCCAGGAAGAAGAACTCCTGCGTGGTCGGGTCCAGCAGGCACTCGACGGTGCCCGCGTTGCGGTAGTTCACCGCCTCGCCGGCCCGCACGGCGGCGGCGAGGAACCGCTCCCGCAGCTCGGCGTCGACCGCCGGTGACGGGGACTCCTCGACCAGCTTCTGGTTACGTCGCTGCACCGAGCACTCGCGCTCGCCGAGCGCGACCACGCGACCGTCGGCGAGGCCGAGAATCTGCACCTCGACGTGGCGAACCCGCGGGAAGTACCGCTCGATCAGCACCGAGCCGTCACCGAACATCCGCTCGGCGAACGAGCGCACCTTGTCGTACTCGGTGCGCAGCGCCGCCTCGTCGGTAGCGACACCCATGCCCATGCCGCCACCGCCGGCCGCGGCCTTCACCATCACCGGGTAGCCGATCTCGGCCGCGGCGGCGACCGCCGCCGCGAGGTCGGCGGCGGGCTCGGTGGTGCCGGGGGCGACCGGGACACCGGCCGCCGCCATGAGGTTCCGGGCATTGATCTTGTCGCCCATCGCGGCGATCGCGTCGGCGCCGGGCCCGACCCAGACCAGCCCGCTCGACTCGACGGTACGGGCGAAGTCGGCGTTCTCCGACAGGAACCCGTACCCGGGGTGGATGGCCTGCGCCCCGGTGGACTTGGCGGCGTCGAGGATCGCCTCGACGTTGCGGTAGCTCTGCGCCGGGTTGGCCGGCCCCACACACACCGCCTCGTCGGCCTCGGCGACGAACGGCAGGTCGGCGTCGGCCTCCGAGTGCACCGCGATCGCCCGGACGCCGAGCCGCCTGGCGGTACGGATGATCCGGCGGGCGATCTCGCCTCGGTTGGCGACCAGCAGCGACTCGATCATGTTTCCTCCAGGCGTCCAGGGTTTGGGACGGCCCCCAGCGAACCATGCCACCCCCGTCGCGCACGAGCCCCCGCCCCCGCACCTGGGAGCCGCCGTTGCCGTCCTCGCCGTGCGCCCGGCGCACCTGATCCTCCAGCTCGGCGATCCGGTCGCGCAGGGC
>NZ_JBEXFP010000045.1:0-55891 GCF_040606825.1 Micromonospora sp. NPDC005367
CGGGCGTCCCCGTCCCGGCCGCCGGGGCCCCGGCGGCCGGGACGGGGACGCCCGGCGGCGCAGCCGCCGCGCCGACGCGGCCGGACGTCGGGGCGTACGCCCAGGGGCCGGCGGGGCCGACGGCGAGCGCACCCGGGCTGCCCGCGCCGCGTGCCGCGGAGGCCGACCCGGCGGTGGAGCTGGAACTGGCCCGGCGCTACGCCGACGAGGCGGACCGGTACGGGCACCAGGCGGAGCTGCTGGCCCGGCGGCCGGTGCTGCTGCCGGCCTGGTCGCCGGTGGCCCGGGCGGGCGCCGTGTACCTGGCCTCGGCAGGGGTGGGCGTGCTGCTCGGATTCGTGCTGGTGGTCGCCGCGGGCGTCGGGGTGCTCGGCGCCGGCACGCTCTACGCCTGGATGTGCGCCGGGCTGCCCGCCGTGGCGTTGATCTCCGGTTGGCTGGCGCTGGGCCGATGGGGGAGGGCGCCGCTGGCCCACGGTGCGTCCGCCCGTTACCCGGCGCTGGGTGTGGGGGTCTGCTTCCTGCTGGTGCCGCTGGCCTACTGCGGCTACCTCTTGCTGCTCCGCGTCCTGCCCTGAGCGCGGGGTGAACCGCGGTGGGCGGCGCGACGCGGCGGCCGCAGGGAAGAGGTGGCCTCGCGTCGTGGCGGAGGCCACCTCTTCCCTGCGGCCGGGTCGACCTGGCGGCGGGTCAGCGACCCGCGGTCGCGAGTCCGCCGGACACCTCGGAACCGGTGGGCCGGGCGGGCCGGCGACGGCCCGTCGCGCGCCGTCCCGAGGGGACGATCAGGGCGGCCACCGCGGCGGCCAGGGCGATGGCGGTGAGCAGCAGGAAGCCGGTGGTGAAGCCGGCTTCCCGGGGCAGGCCGCTCGCCTGCGGGTGGGCGGTGATCACGCTGCTCACCACGGCCGCGCCGATCGCGCCACCGATGGTGCGGATGTTCGCGTTCATTCCGGTGGCCACGCCGGTCTGGCTCGGTGACACGTTGGCCACGATCAGGTTTGCCATGGACGCGAACGCCAGCCCGATGCCGATGCCGACGAGGCCGCCGGCCACGCCGATCTCCAGGCGGGTGTCGTGGGCGACGGCGAGCATGGCCGAGGCGGCCACGTTGAAGACCGCGCCGGTGGCCAGCTGCGCCTTCGCGCTGAACCGGGCCTCCAGCCGGCCGGCGGTGATTCCGGCGACGAACATGCCGACCAGCATCGGCAGCATGAGCAGGCCGGCCTGGGTCACGCTGGCGCCGAAGCCGTAGCCGGCGCTGGCCGGGGTCTGCACGAACTGCGGTACGAAGGCGTAGACGGCGAACATCGATCCGCCGTAGAGCAGCGCGACCAGGTTGGTCGTCCACACGCCGGGCAGGCGCATCATCCGCATGTCGATCAGCGGGTTCGCGGAGCGCGCCTCGGACACCAGCCAGCCGATCAGCAGTACGCCGGCGAGCGCCAGCAGGCCGAGTACGGGAAGGGACGTCCAGCCCCAGGTCGCGCCCTTGCTGACCGGCAGCAGCAGCGCCACCAGCCAGCCGGAGAGCAGCAGGGTGCCCGCCCAGTTGATCCGGCCGGGCGAGCGGATCGGCGACTCCGGCACGAACAGGTGCGCCGCGAGCGCGGTGAGGGCCACGACGACCATCGGGATCCAGAACAGCCAGCGGTAGCCGAGGAGGGAGACGATCGGACCGGCCAGGACGACGCCGAGGCCGCCGCCGGCGGCGATGATCGCCGAGATCGTCGCGACGGACGAGCTCACCCGTGCGGCGGGGAACTCGTCGCGGATGATGCCGAACGAGAGCGGGAAGACCGCGCCGCCGATGCCCTGCACCACGCGGGCGATGATCAGCACGCCGATGCTCGGCGCGATGGCCGCCAGGAGGCAGCCCAACGCGAGCGCGGCGAGGGCGACGACGAGCATCCGCCCCTTGCCGATCATGTCGCCGACCCGGCCGAGGATCGGTGTGAAGATCGACGCGGAGAGCAGGTAGGCGGTCAGCACCCAGGTCACGGTGTTCTGCGAGGTGTGCAGATCGTGCTGGATGGTGGGCAGCACCGGGGTGATCAGCGATTGGAGCATCGCGAAGAAGCCGGCGCCGGCCGCGAGGACTAGGAAGGTCAGCCGACGCGAGCCGCGTCGGATGGTCTGGGTCACGAGGGAAACTCCCATGTGGGTACGAAGGACAGGTGCCGCGGTCGCGCCGCCCAGCTGCTCGGCCGCTCCCGTGTCGGGTGGGCCGTCGCGACCACACGGTGGGTCGGTCGGCGGTGGGCGGGCCGATTCAGTGGTGGTGCGGGTGGGCGCAGCCGGTGTCGAACCGGATGGCGGGGATGACGCGGCTAATCGGTGCGGGTCTGGGTCGCCGGTCTTCGGCGGAGCCGGCGGGGTCGTCCGGAGTAAGCTTTCCGGAGGCGCAACTCCGGTCAGTATCGGAGGGGTGCCTCCACTAATTTAGCGGAGGGATGCCTCCGGTTGCAACCGAGGGAAGGTGACCTGCGCCATGGCCAGCACTGGCGAGCTGGGGGAATACCTCGCGCGGCGCCCCAAGCGGGCCGACGCCCAGCGCAACTACGACGCGTTGGTCGCCGCGGCCCGGGAGGCCTTCGCCGAGGCCGGCGTGAACGCGTCGCTGGAGGAGATCGCCCGGCGGGCCGGAGTCGGCATCGGCACCCTCTACCGGAACTTCCCGAGCCGCCGTGAACTGTTCGAGGCGGTCTACGTCGACGAGGTCCAGGCGCTCAGCCACTCCGCGGCGGACGTGGCGCACCTGCCCCCGTGGGACGCGCTCGTCGCCTGGCTGAACCGGTTCGTCGCGTACGCGGCCACGAAGCGGGCGCTCGCCGAGGAGCTGGCGCACGACTCCGAGGTCTTCCGCCGGTGCCGGGCCGAGATCTACGCCGCGGGGCAGCCCATGATGCGGTGCGCCCAGGAGGCCGGCGTGGTCCGCCCGGAGGCCACCTTCGACGACGTGCTGCGGCTGATCAGCGGCATCGTCGCGTTCCAGTTCCCGGAGCCGGGCCAGCGGGACCGCGTGCTGGCGATCGCCCTGGACGGGCTGCGCTACCCGCCCGCGCTCGCCTGACGCGACCCCGCCGGCCGGTCCGGGTTCTCGTGACCGCCCGGTCAGGTGGCCTTGGCCAGCGCCTCGAACTCGGCGTCGGTGAGCTTCACCTCGGCCGCCGCGACGTTCTCGTCCAGGTGCGCGACGGAGGACGTACCCGGGATCGGAAGCATCACCGGCGACCGGCGCAGCAGCCAGGCGAGCGCGAGCTGCGCGGGCGTCGCGCCGTGCTCGGTGGCGATGGCGTCCAGCGGCCCGCCGGGGCGGGCGAGGTTGCCCGTCGCGATCGGGAACCAGGGGATGAACGCGAGATCATTGCGCTCGCAGTACTCCAGCACGTCCTCGAAGTGGCGGTCGGCCAGGTTGTAGAGGTTCTGCACCGACACGATCGGGGTGATCTCGCGGGCCGCCTCGATCTGCTCGACGGTCACCTCGGACAGACCGATGTGCCGGATCTTCCCCTCCTGCTTGAGCAGCGCCAGCTCGCCGAGCTGATCGGCCAGCGGCACCGTCGGATCGATCCGGTGCAACTGGTAGAGCGGGATGCAGTCCAGGCCGAGGTGGCGCAGGCTCAGCTCGCACTGCTGGCGCAGGTACTCCGGCCGCGCCAGCGGACGCCAGTCGCCGGGCCCGGCCCGGGTGAAGCCGGCCTTGGTCGCGATGACCAGATCGTCGGCGTACGGGTGCAGCGCGTCGCGGATCAGCAACTCCGAGACGAACGGTCCGTAGGAGTCGGCGGTGTCGATGAAGGTCACGCCGAGCTCGACGGCCCGGCGCAGCACCCGGACGGCCTCGTCGGGGTCCTTCGGATCGCCCCAGACTCCCGGTCCGGTGAGCTGCATCGCCCCGTAGCCGAGGCGATCGACCTGGAGGTCCCCACCGATCCGGTAGGTGCCGGCGGCCTTCGCAGGCCGCTTATGGGCGTTGTCTGCCATGTGTTCTGTTCCCCTTGTCGCGTCACGCTTCGTACGCCAATCTAGCCGCCGCCGTGGGCGTCCTCGCGGCGAACGTCCGTCCGCGCCCCGGCGCGACGCGGCCGCACACAGGCGCGATCCCGATCGCCGGCATTCGAGACGGCTCGCGGAAACGGGGCGGCCCGGCCGGATCGGCCGAGCGTCGGCCACGCCGGCACCACCCGTGCGACGCTGAGCCCGTGCCGGTCGTGTCGACCCGGGTCGGGTCGACCGGCGACGCCACGGGGGGATGCAATGGCAGGTGTGCCGCAGGTCGACTTCGCGCTCGACACGTACGAGTGCATCGTGCTCTACCCGGGCCGGGCCGGGCGGGCGTTGTCGACCCAGACGATCCAGCGGCTGCAGGCCGAGCACGCCGAGCACATGCAGGCGCTGCAGCGGCGCGGCATCGTCCTGGTCTCCGGTTCGGTCGACGGCCGGGCAGACAACCCGGACCCGCCGATCGGGTTCGGGCTGGCCCGTACCGGCTCGGTGGAGGACGTACGCGGCGTCATGGAGGCCGACCCCGCGGTGCAGGCGGGGCTCTACCGGGTCGACGTGATGACCTTCCTCTGCCCGGCCGGCTCGCTGGAGTTCCCGCTGGCCAAGACGGAGAGCTGACACCGGCCGCGCCGGGCCCCTGCCGCCGGGGCGAACGCGGCAGGGCGCGGGAGGACCTGCTGGCCGGTCCGGACGGGGGGCGTACGATTCCGGCGCGCGGTCGCCGTTGCCCGCCAGCCATAACGTCCCTGATGCGGTTCCGCCCGCCGTCCATGCGCGCCGCGCGACGGTGGCGGATCGACCCGCAGCCCGCGAGGGGGTCGGCCACCAGCCCGACCCGGAGGAGAGACTAGCCTGATGGGCGTGACACGCCGCGCGAAGATCGTCTGCACTCTCGGCCCCGCCACCTCTTCCCCGGAGCGAATCCGGGGTCTCGTAGAGGCCGGGATGAACGTGGCGAGACTCAACTTCAGCCACGGCAGCCACGCCGATCACGAGGCGGTCTACCGGCTGGTCCGGGAGGCGGCCGATTCGGCCGGTCACCCGGTGGCCATCCTGGCCGACCTCCAGGGACCCAAGATCCGCCTGGGACGGTTCGCGGACGGCCCGTACGAGTGGCGCACCGGTGACTCCGTGGTGATCACCAGCGACGACATCCTCGGCACCAAGGACCGGGTCTCCTGCACCTACAAGAAGCTGCCGCAGGAGGTCAAGCCCGGCGACCGGATGCTGATCGACGACGGCCGCGTCGCCGTCGAGGTCACCGACGTGCAGGGCAACGACATCCGCTGCCTGGTCACCGAGGGCGGCCCGGTCTCCAACAACAAGGGCGTGTCGCTGCCCAACGTCGCGGTCAGCGTTCCGGCGCTGTCGGACAAGGACGAGGAGGACCTGCGGTTCGCTCTCGGCCTCGGGGTCGACATGATCGCCCTGTCGTTCGTCCGCTCGCCCGACGACATCAAGCGTGTGCACACCATCATGAACGAGGTCGGGGTGCGGCGGCCGGTGCTCGCCAAGGTCGAGAAGCCCGAGGCGGTGGACCACCTGGAGGCCATCGTGCTGGCCTTCGACGGGGTCATGGTCGCCCGCGGCGACCTCGGCGTCGAGATGCCGCTGGACCAGGTCCCGCTGGTGCAGAAGCGCGCGGTGCAGCTCTGCCGGGAGAACGCCAAGCCGGTCATCGTGGCGACCCAGATGCTCGACTCGATGATCGAGAATTCACGCCCGACCCGGGCCGAGGCCTCGGACGTGGCCAACGCGGTGCTCGACGGCGCGGACGCGGTGATGCTCTCCGGTGAGACCAGCGTCGGGAAGTATCCGGTGCTCACCGTCAGCACCATGGCCAAGATCGTGACGACGACGGAATGCGGCTCGTTCGCCGTGCCGCGGCTCCAGCACGACCCGCGTACCCACGGTGGCGCGCTCACCATCGCCGCCTCCTCCATCGCCCGGGCCATCGGCGCCAAGGCGCTGGTCGCCTTCTCCCAGACCGGCGACACGGTGCGGCGGCTCAGCCGGTTGCACTGCGACCTGCCGCTGCTGGCCTTCACCCCGGTGCCGGAGGTACGCAACCAACTCGCCCTCGCCTGGGGGGTCGAGACGTTCCTCATGCCGTTCGTCCAGCACACCGACGACATGTTCCGCCAGGTCGACGAGGCGCTGCTCGGCCTCAACCGGGCCAACCCCGGCGACTACGTGGTGATCGTGGCAGGTAGCCCGCCCGGCACCCCCGGCTCGACCAACACGCTGCGCGTACACCAGCTCGGTTCCCTGGTCGACGCGGCCTCGGCGCGGGCCTTGCAGTGACCGACCCGAAGGTCGTGGTCGGCCAGGCCGCGGTCGACCAACTGCTCGAGGTCCTCGACCTCGAGCAGACCGCCGCCATGACCTTCAGGGGAATGAGCCCGCCCGTCGGGCCGCAGCGGGTGTACGGCGGGCAGGTCGCCGGCCAGGCGCTGGTGGCCGCCGGCCGCACCGTGGATCCGGAGCGGCCGGTGCACTCGCTGCACGGCTACTTCGTCCGTCCCGGAGACCCGGCCGAGCCGATCGAGTACCAGGTCGAGAACGTCCGCGACGGACGCTCCTTCTCGGTCCGCCGCTCGGTGGCCGTCCAGCACGCGAAGCCGATCTTCTTCATGTCGGCCTCGTTCCAGCGGACGGAGGAGGGGTTGGACCACCAGGCGCCTGCACCGCTCGACGTGCCGGCGCCGGATGAGGTGCCGACCATGACCGACCGGCTCGCCCGCTACCCCGAGCGGCTCGGCATCTGGTCCCAGATCCCGCGCCCGATCGACGTCCGCTACGTCGGTGAGCCCGGCTGGGTACGCCCCGGCGACCGGCCGGCCAACCCGCACCAGCGGGTCTGGATGCGCATCGACGGCAAGCTGCCGGACGACCCGCTGCTGCACGCCTGCGCGCTCACGTACGCCTCCGACCTGACCCTGCTCGACTCGGTGCTCTCGGTGCACGGCGAGGTGTGGGGCCCGGGTGGTGTGGTCGGCGCCAGCCTCGATCACGCCCTCTGGTTCCATCGGCCGTTCCGGGCCGACGAATGGTTCCTCTACGACTGCTGGAGCCCGTCGGCGTCCGGTGCCCGGGGGTTGGCCACCGGGCGGATGTTCACCACGGACGGCCGCCAGATCGCCAGCGCCGTGCAGGAGGGTCTGCTGCGCCGCGTCGGCGCCTGACTGGACTGCCGCCCGGGCCGCGCGAGTGTGGCCGCTGTGACATGCCAGATCGGCCGAGGGGCGGCGGGCCGGGCGGCTGACCAGCCCGATAACCTTTGCGGCATGCGTCTCTCCGCTCGGGTCGACTACGCCCTCCGCGCGACCGCCGAGCTCGCGGCGACGGCCAACGGGCCGGGGCGGGGGCGGCCCGTCACCGCCGACCAGATCGCCCGCGCCCAGGAGATCCCGCCGAAGTTCCTGGAGAGCATCCTGCTGCAACTGCGTCGGGGCGGCGTCGTCCACGCCCAGCGCGGTCCCGAGGGCGGCTACTGGCTGGCCCGGCCGGCGGGCGAGATCTCGCTGGCCGAGGTGATCCGGGTGATCGACGGACCACTCGCGCATGTGCGCGGGCAACGCCCGGAAGAGCTCGGCTACCACGGCGCGGCCCGCGCCCTGCAGGAGGTCTGGATCGCGTTGCGGGCCAGTGAGCGGGAGATCCTGGAGTTGGTGACCGTCGCCGACGTGGCCGCCGGCACGCTGCCGTCGCGGGTCACCGACTTGGCCGCCGATCCCCGCGCCTGGACCTGATCCTGATCCCGCGCCGGACGTCGGCGCCTCCTGCTGTCACGCGTCCGTCAGCTGCCACATCCGGGTGCCGCGCTAAAGGAGTGCACTGCCGTCCCGCTGGAGGTTCACGCTGCCGGCGTCGCCGCCGGCGTCACGCTACGTGCCGGTGGCGGAGCGTGCCCGCGCGGCCCGCCCGGCCGACCTCGACCCCAGCGCCTTTGCTCTGCACCCACCGACGCACCACCCAGCTGATCTGCGGCTGAGCGGGGCGAGCGTTGAAGACGCCGACCGACGTTGGTGACGAGCAGCGAATGGCGCGTATCCGGGTGCAGAGCAAAGGCCGCGGTGGAGCCACCGATAGCCAAGCAGGAACGTCACGCCTGGTCACGTCACGGGTGGGGGTGTGTGGCTGATCCGGAGGGTGCCCCCGGGCCGGCGCGGAGCAGAGCCGCGGAAGGCACCGGGCCGCAGCCGCGGAATCCGCACAGCTACGGCCCGGTGCGCCACACCGCGGCATTCCCGACCCGTCCCGACCGGGAATGCCGTACCACCACCGGAGACAAAACTAGGCGTCGTCCGGGTCGCGGGGGTGACGCGAGCGTGAAGATCGTGTTTCAGGCATTCCTCCGCAGGCCGCCGGCGACCTGCTCGGCGACCAGCTCGAACGAGCGGACCCGGTCCTCGATGTCGTACACCATCGTGGTGAGCATCAGCTCGTCCGCGCCGGTGCGCTCCAACAGGTGGTTCAGCTGCCGGCGTACGGTCTCTGGCGAACCGACCGCCTGACCCTCCAGGCGCTGCGCCATGAACTCCTGCTCGACCTCGGTGTACGGGTACGCCGCCGCCTCCTCCGGAGTGGCCAACGGCTGCGGTCGGCCCGAGCGCAGCCGCAGGAAGGACAGCCCCGCCGGCCCCGCCAGCCAGTGCGCCCGCTCGTCGGTCTCCGCGCAGAACACGTTGACCGCCACCATGGCGTACGGCTTGTCGAGGAAACGCGACGGCCGGAAGTGCTGCCGGTACAGCGCCAGAGCGGGCAGAGTGTTCTGCGCGCTGAAGTGGTGCGCGAAGGAGAACGGCAGCCCGAGCAGACCGGCCAGCTGGGCGCTGAAACCGCTCGAACCGAGCAACCAGACCGCCGGCTGCTGCCCCAGGCCCGGCGAAGCGGTGATCGGGCCCGCCTGCTCCCCGCTGAAGTAGTTCATCAGATCGGTCAGCTCACGGGGGAACCCCTCGGCCGACAGCCCCTCCATGGTCCGGCGCAACGCCAGCGCGGTGACCTGGTCGGTGCCCGGGGCGCGGCCGATACCCAGATCGATCCGACCCGGGTGCAGCGCTTCGAGCGTGCCGAACTGCTCGGCCACCACCAACGCCGGATGGTTGGGCAGCATCACACCGCCCGAACCGACCCGGATGGACGAGGTCGAGGCGGCCAGATGGGCGATCAGCACCGCGGGAGCGGAACTCGCGATCGCCGGCATGTTGTGGTGCTCGGCCACCCAGAACCGGTGGTAACCCAGCTCCTCGGTACGCCGAGCCAGCTCGGTGGTGTGTCGCAGGGCCTCACCGGCGTTGGCGCCGGCGGCGACGGGGGCAACTTCGAGGACGGAGAGCGGTACGTCGATCACACGCCTCGGCAACCCGGAACGCGTCGGATTTGTTCCCCGAAGCGACTCAACCCACGCCCCGCGCCTGCTCGAAGATCAAGCTCGTCTGGGTGTGCTGCACCGCGGGGTCCACCGCGAGGTGGTCGAGCACGAAGTCCCGCAGCGCGTCCGCCGAGGCAGCCCGCACGTGCAGCACGTAGTCGTCCGCGCCCGCCACATGGAACACCGACACCACCCCCGGCAGCAGTACCGACCGGCCCCGGAACGCGTCCACCGCCGGCCGCTCGTGCGCCGTGAGCCGCACCGAGACCAGGGCCTGCAACGGCAGCCCCAGCGCCGCCGGGTCGATCTCGGCGTGGAACCCGCGGATCGCCCCGCTCTCCCGCAACGCCCGGGTCCGCGCGAGACACGTCGACGGCGCAACCCCGACCCGCTCGGCGAGCGCGTTGTTCGGCAGCCGGCCGTCGGCGGCCAACTCGCCGAGAATCGCGCGGTCCACGTCGTCCAGGGCCGAAAACGGCCGCACATCATTCGGAGCAGGCGTCATGCCGACATCTTTCACCGAACTTGAACCGCATCCAAGCGGCTTTCACAGAATCATGTTCGGAACTATTGCACGATGTCAGCCCGATGTTCGACGCTCTCGCCATGACGACCGTGGACACCCGAGCCGTGCACGCCGGCCGCGACGACCTGAACGCGCTCGGCGTCCACGTGCCACCCATCGATCTCTCCACCACCAACCCCCTGCCGTCCGTCTCGGCAGGCGGTGACGCCTACGAGAAGCTCGCCACCGGCGGCACCCTCGAAGCCGGCGACAGCCCCGTCTACCAGCGGCTCTGGAACCCCACCGTGGCCCGCTTCGAGACCGCGCTCGCCGACCTCGAAGGCACCGCCGCGGCCGTCGCCTTCGCCAGCGGCATGGCCGCACTCAGCGCCACCCTGCTCGCCGCCACCCGCGACGGTCACCGGCACATCGTCGCCGTCCGCCCCCTGTACGGCGGCACCGACCACGTACTCGCCACCGGGCTCCTCGGCACCACCGTCACCTGGGCAAGCCCCGACGAGGTCGCCGCCGCCGTACGCCCCGACACCGCGCTCGTCGTCGTCGAAACTCCCGCCAACCCCACCTGCGACCTCGTCGACATCGCCCGACTCGCCGACGCCGCCGGCGACGTCCCCCTCCTTGTGGACAACACCGTCGCCACCCCAGTGCTCCAGCGGCCCGCCCAGCACGGCGCCACCCTCGTCCTGCACAGCGCCACCAAGAGCATCGGTGGACACGGCGACGTCCTCGCCGGAGTCGTCGCCTGCGACGCCGACTGGGCCGCCCGGCTCCGGCAGGTCCGCGCGGTCACCGGCGCGATCCTCCACCCGCTCGGCGGGTACCTGCTGCACCGCGGCCTCCAGACCCTGCCCATCCGGGTCCGCGCCCAACAGGCGGCCGCCGAGAAACTGGCCGGCTGGCTCGCCGGCCACCCCGCCGTCGAACGGGTGCGCCACCCGTCCCTGCACGACCCGGCCGGACTCGTCGGCCGGCAGCTGAACGGCACCGGCAGCCTGCTCGCCATCGAGGTACGCGGCGGCGGGCCCGCCGCCGCCACCGTCGCCGGGGCATGCCGGCTGATCACCCACGCGGTCTCGCTCGGCGGGGTGGACACCCTCATCCAGCACCCCGCCTCACTCACCCACCGCCCGGTGACCGGCGACGCCAAGCCCGCCGACGGGCTGCTGCGGATCTCCGTCGGCCTCGAGGACCCGGAGGACCTGCGGGCCGACCTGGAGCAGGCCCTGGCCCTGATCGGCTGACCACCGGGCTCCTGACGCGCGAGGCTCGCCCCAGGCCAGGTCGCGGCCCGCCACCGCCAGCACCCGCCGCCGACGTGTCGCCGGCGACCCTACGACTTGGGGCCGACGTGCCGGTCGAGCGTGGCGACGGCGTCCCGCCGGGCCACCGAGAGTGAGTTGCGTCGGTTCATCCGCCAGGCGACGCCCAGCAGGTCCAGCGCCCACTGGCAGAGCCCCATGATGTCGGCCGACTCGTTGGTGAACAGGTAGCGCGGATAGACGTAGTGCTTGCCCCGCACCGTCACCCGGTTGCTGATCCGACAGCCGTCGGAGTGGAACAACCCCCGCGCGAACTCGCCCGGGTGCGCGATCAGGATCGGCTGCTGCCAGTCGGCGAGGACGATCGGTCGCTCGTGCTTTTTTCCCGGCCCATGCTGGGGGAGCAGGCAGGGCCAGTGCTTGCCGTAGCTCTGCACGCTGACACAGCCCTGGTGCGGGACCCGTTGGACCCGCGAGGCGAGTACGGCCCGCATGGCCACGTCACACGCCTCGATCAGACCGGGCCAATTGTTGCTGCAGCTGACCCGCAGGACCGGTACGCGTGCGGTGGTGACGAGGTGACCGTCGCCCAGGTAGAGGCCGAGCAGGTACGCGTACGCCCGTTGATCTGTCGGATTGTGGTCAGGCCGGCAGCGGAAGCAGCGACGAGCCGTTCCCTGAACCGCTCGCTCCGGCCGCGCATGGCACCAGTCCCAAACCGTGCGGTAGGAGAGGCCGACGCTGCGTGCGACGTCTGCCACGTTGGCGCCGGAGAGGTAGAGCTCCCGTGCGCGAGCGCGGATTTCAGGGGGATGCACCCGGCCATCGTCGAACGGCCGTACGACGATTTGGTGTCCCCGGTGGGATTCGAACCCACACTGTCGGAGGTTTGAGCTCCGTTTCTCTACCGGTTGGAATACGGGGACATCCGCACGGAACGCTCTGGCGGCGCCTCATAGGGTACCCACTACGCTAAGGACGGCGACACCCGGCTGGGCGGGTGTCGGGTTCTGACTGGTGGGGGTAGGGCTCGTGGCCGAGACGCAGACGGATGCCGAGCGCAGGCGTGTACTGATCGCCGAGGACGAGGCGCTCATCCGGCTGGACCTCGCCGAGATGCTGGTCGAAGAGGGCTACGAGGTGGTGGGCGAGGCGGGGGACGGCGAGACCGCCGTCCGGCTCGCCGAGGAGCTCAAGCCGGACCTGGTGATCCTCGACATCAAGATGCCGATCATGGACGGGCTGGCGGCGGCCGAACGGATCGCCGGCGCCCGGATCGCTCCGGTGATCATCCTGACCGCGTTCAGCCAGCGGGATCTGGTGGAGCGGGCGCGGGCGGCCGGTGCGATGGCGTACCTCGTGAAGCCTTTCCAGAAGAGCGACCTGGTGCCGGCGGTGGAGATCGCGCTCTCCCGCTACTCGGAGGTCGCCGCCCTGGAGGCGGAGGTGGCCGGGCTGACCGACCGCCTCGAGGTGCGCAAGGCGGTGGAGCGCGCCAAGGGCGCCCTGATGACGACCTACGGGATGACCGAGCCACAGGCGTTCAAGTGGATCCAGCGGACCGCGATGGACCACCGGATGACCATGAAAGAGGTCGCCGAGCGGATCCTCGTCGAGACCGCCGGCGGTGAGGCGCCGCGCCCGGCGTCCTGATCGAGGTACGCCGGGCCGCCGTGTCGGCCGGGCCGCGTTGACGCCCTCCGATCGATAACATCGGATCCGTGTCCGTCCGGCACGTCATCGTGGTGCTCGGTCTGCTCGCCGTGCTCCTCACCGGCTGCGAGCGGGTGGGGCGGCCCGACGACGATCGACCGCGCCCGGTCGATCCGGGTTGGCGGTCGTTGACGCTCCCGACGCCGCCGGGCACTCCGGGCCGGCCACTGCTGCGTGCCGCGACGACGTGCGCCGGCCGGTGGTACGTGGTGGGCGGGGTGGCGGACGCGGCCGGCGCCACCCGGCCGGCCGTCTGGTCGAGCGTCGACGGGGTGACCTGGTCGCTGCCGCGGCTGGTGCCGTTGAGCTTCTACGGCCGGCAGCAGGTGCTCTACACCGCCGCGTGCCGCGCCGCCCGGTTGGCGGCGCTCGGGACGGTGAGCGGTGGCGCGCACGGCAATCCGCGTATCGGCAGCTGGATCGAGGGCGCTGACGGGGTGGTCCGGGAGGTGCCTGCCCCGTTCGAGCGGTTCGGCGGGCCGCGGGCGGTGAGCGCGTCCTGGTTGGTGGCCGGACCGCACGCTTGGCTGATCGTCGGATCGCGGGTCGACGGGGCGGCGGTCTGGGCCTCCATCGACGGTGCGGAGTTCACCCTGCGTGAGGGGTTGCCCGAGCTGGCCGGTGACCGGCGTGGCCGGACGGCGGCGTACGACGGGTTGGCCGTGGGAACGGGTTGGCTGGTGGTGGGTGCGGTGCTGCCGGCCGGCGGGACGGCGTTGTCGCCGCTCGCCTGGACCTCGTCGGACGGGCTGGCGTGGCGGCGGGCGGAACTTCCGACGCCGGATGGCCGGGGGCAGGCGCAGCGAGTGGTGTCGGTGGGCGGCGCGGTGGTGGCGGTGGGTTCGGCGGGGGACGGCTTCGTGGCCTGGCGTAGGGCCGCCGATCCGGTGTCGGACGGGGCGGCGGCGCGGTGGCGGCGGGCCGGGGTGTTCGCGGCGGCCGGGCCGGGGGTGGCCGCGGTGGCCGGGTTGACCGTGGTGGGTTCGGGGCTGTTGGCGGTGACGCGGACCGGTGCGGGTCACCGGCTGTGGTACTCGGATGACCGGGGTGGCTCGTGGCGGCCGGTGAAGATGCCGGTGCCGGTGGCCGATTCCGGTGAGACGGCTGTCGCGGCGGTTGCCCAGGGGGAGCGACTGTTGTTGATGGCCGATGACGGGCGGGGGTCGCACGTCTGGTGGGCATCGGGTTCGGCGCTGCGCGTCGGCGACGGGAGTGGATCCTTTCCCAGCACGTGGAATTGAAGCTCTGGGACGTCTGATGAGGATGTTCTTACAGCGATCGTTTCCGATCCGCCACGCCGTGTAACGGTTCGGTCAACCCGGTCGCTCAAGACTTACGCCACTGCTTCACGGTGGGATAACGTCCGGCCCCAGACCGGAGACGACGGTCGGGTTCGTACGCTCCGCAAGGGCCAATGGCCAGCGGGTGGTTCGAACCATGGGACGGAGGAGGGTTCGGGCCTTGAGGCAGAAGCTCGTACGGGTGCTCGGCGGTGTCGCCGCATTGGCGCTCGCCGTGGGTGGTGCCGCGGCGTGCAAGAGCGACAGCGGCAGCGAGGCGTCCGGTGACGCGTGTGGTTTCAAGATTGTGTTCTTCGGGGCGTTGACCGGCTCCGACGCGGCGCTGGGCATCAACGAGAACAACGGCGTGAAACTCGCCCTTGACAAGTACAACAAGGAGAACAAGGACTGCGAGGTCACGCTGCTTCCGCTGGACTCGCAGGGCAGCCCGGACCAGGCGCCGCAGCTCGCCCAGCGGGCCATCGAGGACGAGAAGGTGCTCGGGGTTGTCGGGCCGGCCTTCTCCGGCGAGTCGGAGGCGGCCAACCCGCTCTTCTCGGAGGCGGGTCTGGTGCACATCAGCGCGTCCGCGACCCGGCCGAGCCTGAGCGAGCAGGGCTGGAAGACGTTCTTCCGCTCGGTCGGAAACGACAACGCACAGGGCCCGGCGGCGGCCAAGTACATCAAGGACGAGATGAAGGCCGACAAGGTCTTCGTGATCGACGACCAGTCGGCCTACGGTGCGGGTCTGGCCGACGAGGTGAAGAAGGCGCTCGGCAGCGCGGTCATCGGCACGGACAAGGTGCAGGGTGGCGGCAAGCAGACCGAGTTCTCCGGCACCGTCACCAAGGTGAAGTCCTCCGGCGCCACGGCGATCTTCTTCGGTGGCTACTACACCGAGGGTGGCCTGATCCGTAAGGCGCTGACCAACGCCGGTGTCACGGCCACCCTGATCGGGGCCGACGGCATGAAGGACCCGGCGTTCATCGACGGCGCGAGCGATGCGGCCGCCGAGGGCACCATCTTCACCTGCCCGTGCCTGCCGCCGGCCGAGGTGAAGGGCACCTTCGCCGCGGACTACAAGGCGATGTACGGCACGGACCCGGGTACCTACAGCGACAACGCCTTCGACGCGGCGAACATCCTGCTGGCCGGCATCAAGGACGGCAAGAACACCCGCGCCGACATGCTGGCGTTCGTGAAGGGCTACACCGGTGAGGGTGTCGTCGGGTCGTACAAGTTCACCGACACCGGCGAGCTGGACCCGTCGGCGGTCCAGATCTGGGCCTACAAGGTCGAGAAGGGCCAGATCGTGCCGGTCAAGCGGGTACCGCTGACGTAGTGCCAGAGCGGTTTTGACCGCCAGGTAATCGCTGCGGGTGCGGTCGGGAGCACCATCCCGGCCGCACCCCGGCTTCTCTTCAAGTTCCCTGGAGCACCCTTCTTGAACGTCGACGGTCTGATCTCCAACTTTGGAGAGCTCACGACGACCGGGCTGACCGTGGGAGCGATCTACGCCTTGGTCGCACTCGGTTACACACTGGTCTACGGTGTCTTGAGGCTCATCAACTTCGCCCACTCCGAGGTCTTCATCTCTGGCGCGTACGCCGCGCTGTTCACCTGGGCCGCGTTCGGCCTGACCGGAAACTCCCGGGTCTCCGGCGTCGGTTCGATTGTGTTCTACCTGTTGGTCGCGATGCTGGTGGCGGCGCTAGCCTCGGCGACGGTGGCTACCGTGATCGAACGGGTGGCCTACCGACCGCTCCGTAAGCGCAACGCCCCGCCCCTGGCCTTCCTGATCACGGCGATCGGCGCGTCGATCGTCATCTCGGAGGCGTTCGGTGTCTACACGCGGCGGTTGTCGCGGGGCGCGCCGGCGGTGGTGCCGTCCGAGCCCCTGTTCCGGATCGGCAAGGTGGAGATCAGCTGGGTGGAGCTGCTGATCATCGGCGCGGCGCTGGTGATGATGGTCGCGCTGGACCAGTTCATCAACCGCAGCCGGGTCGGTCGCGGGATCCGGGCGGTGTCCCAGGACCCGAACACCGCGGCGCTGATGGGTGTGAACAAGGACCGGATCATCATGATGGTCTTCATCGCCGGTGGCTTGATGGCCGGCGTGGCGGGCGTGCTGTACAACGTGCGGATCGGCGCCCTGGCCTACAGCGTCGGGTTCCTCCTGGGGCTCAAGGCGTTCACCGCCGCGGTGCTCGGCGGCATCGGCAACCTGCGCGGCGCGCTGGTCGGCGGCCTGCTGCTCGGCCTCACCGAGAACTACGCCTCGGGCCTGTTCGGTGCGCAGTGGAAGGACCTGACCGCGTTCGTGGTGCTGGTCGTGCTGCTGATGTTCCGGCCGACCGGTCTGCTGGGCGAATCGCTGGGGAGGGCACGGGCATGACGACCGTCCTGGAGAGGGTCCGCGCCGGTCGCGAGGCGGCAGGTGAGCGGTGGCGGGGCGCGCCACGCTGGGTGCGCTGGGTGGTGCTGGCCGCGGTGATCGCGTTCTTCTACGCGTTGCCGAACAAGGAGTTCTACCAGTGGCTCGGGCCGATCCCGACCACCGGGTCCAACTTCGGCCAGGTGCTGTTCATGATGTCGATCTACGTGTTGCTGGCGGTGGGCCTCAACATCGTGGTCGGCTTCGCCGGCCTGCTCGACCTGGGCTATTTCGGCTTCTTCGCCGTCGGCGCCTACACGGTGGCGGTGCTGACCTCGCCCAGCAGCGACCTCAAGACGGTGTGGCCGTGGCTGACCGTGCTGCCGATCGGGGTCGCCCTGGCGATGGCGTCGGGGGTGCTGCTGGGTCTGCCGACGCTGCGGTTGCGCGGCGACTACCTGGCGATCGTGACGCTGGGCTTCGCCGAGATGATCCGGCTGACGGCGACCAGCGCGGGGTTCCTGCGGGGCCAGCGCGGCTTCAACCAGATCCCGCACCCGCCGGGCAAGCACAGCGACGGCACGCCGATCTTCGGCGTGCTGGATGCCCGGCCGTACTACTGGCTGGTCCTCACCTTGATCATCCTGGTGGTGCTCGGCGTGCGGAACCTGACCCGCAGCCGGGTCGGCCGGGCCTGGATCTCCATCCGCGAGGATGAGGACGCGGCGCAGCTGATGGGTGTGCCGACGTTCAAGTTCAAGCTGTGGGCGTTCGCCTCCGGTGCCGCCATCGGTGGCCTGGCCGGGGTGTTGTTCGCCGGTAAGCAGAACTTCGTCAACAACCAGAGCTTCGAGCTGCTGAACTCGATCATCATCCTGGCGGCGGTGATCCTCGGCGGTTCCGGCAACATCTTCGGGGCCATCCTCGGCGGCGGCCTGGCCTACTACCTGATCGAACGGTTCCGGGGCGTGGAGCTGTTCGGCGTCGAGCTGTACGAGTACCGATTCATGTTCTTCGGCCTGTGCCTGATCGTCATGATGATCTACCGGCCGCAGGGCCTGATCGCCAACCGGCGTAGAGCGGCAGAGTTCAAGGACCGCCGCAAGGAGGTGACCGTCGGTGGCTGAGACGGTGCAGAGCGTTCCCGCGCAGCGGACCGCGTCGGTCGATGCGGACCGTGAGCCGCTGCTCGAGGTCGACCACGTCACGCTCCGCTTCGGTGGCGTCGTCGCGCTCAACGACGTGAACTTCACCCTTTACAAGGGTGAGATCTTCGGGCTGATCGGTCCCAACGGCGCCGGCAAGACGACCTGCTTCAACGCGATGACCGGCATCTACCGCCCGACCGAGGGGGAGATCCGGTTCCGCGGTGAGCGGATCAACGGCAAGAAGCGGCACCAGATTACCCGGATGGGCATGGCCCGCACCTTCCAGAACATCCGCCTGTTCCCCGAGATGAGCGCGCTGGAGAACGTGCAGGTGGGCGCGGACGCGCACCACAAGACGAGCGTGATCTCCGCGTTGTTCCGGCTGCCCCGGCACTGGCGGGAGGAGCGGGCCGGTCTGGAGAAGGCCCGCGAGCTGCTCGACTTCGTCGGGATCGCCGGGCGGATGCACGAGACGGCACGCAATCTCTCGTACGGCGAGCAGCGCCGGCTGGAGATCGCCCGGGCGCTGGCCACCGATCCGGTGCTGCTGTGCCTGGACGAGCCGGCGGCCGGCTTCAACCCGGCGGAGAAGGAGGAGCTGCTGCAGCTCATCCGGAAGATCCGCGACCGGGGCACCACCGTGCTGCTGATCGAGCACGACATGAAGCTGGTCATGGGTGTCACCGACCGGATCGCGGTCCTGGAATTCGGAAAGAAGATCGCGGAAGGGCTGCCGGCGGAGGTTCGGGAGAACCCGAAGGTGATCGCCGCCTACCTGGGGGTGCCGGACGATGCTGCTTGAGATCGATGATGTGAGCCTGTTGTACGGGCGGATCCAGGCGCTGCACGGCATCAGCCTGCAGGTGGACGAGGGCGAGATCGTCGCCCTGATCGGCGCCAACGGCGCCGGCAAGTCGACCACCATGCGCGCGATCTCCGGGATCCGGCCGGTCGCCAGTGGCCGGATCCGGTTCGACGGTGAGGACATCACCAAGCTCCGGGCGGACCTGCGGGTGCGCCGCGGGCTGTGCCAGGCCCCGGAGGGCCGGGGCATCTTCCCGGGCATGACGGTGCTGGAGAACCTGGACATGGGGGCCTACACCCGACGGGACCGGGCGGGTATCGCCCAGGACCTCGACCGGGTGTTGCACCTGTTCCCACGCCTGGCGGAACGGCGTAAGCAGCAGGGCGGTACGCTCTCCGGCGGTGAGCAGCAGATGTTGGCCGTCGGGAGGGCGCTGATGAGCCGGCCGAAGCTGCTGCTGCTCGATGAGCCATCGATGGGGCTGGCTCCGATGCTCATCCAGCAGATCTTCACCATCATTACCGAGATCAACGAGCAGGGCACCACCGTCCTGCTGGTCGAGCAGAACGCCCAGCAGGCGCTGGCCCGGGCGCACCGGGCGTATGTGCTGGAGACCGGCCGGATCGTCAAGAGCGGCACCGGCGAGGAACTGCTGCACGACCCGTCGGTCAAGGACGCCTACCTCGGCGTCGCCTGACCGGCCGCCACCCCTCATCCAAGGAGTGCACGTCATGTTCAACATCACCGGTCGGCGCCGGGCGGCCGTCGGGGTCACCGGCGCCGCGCTGTTGGCCCTGTCGATCGCCGGATGCGGCGAGAAGGAAGCTACCGAGCAGCCCGGCGGGGGCGCGTCCGTGACCGCCACGGCCGATTCGGCGCTGTCCGCGAAGGTGCCCGACGCGATCAAGGCGGACGGCAAGATCGTGGTGGGAAGTGACACGACCTACGCCCCGGCCGAGTTCCTCGACACCGACGGCAAGACGGCCATCGGCTTCGACGTCGAGCTGTTCACGGCGGTCGCTGCGAAGCTGGGGCTGAAGGCGGAGTTCGTGTCGGCGCCCTTCGGGGACATCATCACCGGCGTGAGTTCGGGCAAGTACGAGGTCGGTGTCTCGTCGTTCACGATCAACGACGAGCGGAAGACGCAGGCCAACATGGTCAGCTACTACCAGGTCGGTACCCAGTGGGTGACCAAGAAGGGCAACCCGGCCGGCGTCGCGATCGACAACGCCTGCGGCAAGAAGATCGCCGTGCAGAAGGACACCGTCCAGGTCGAGGACATCCAGAAGCGCTCGAAGGCGTGCACCGACGCCGGTAAGCCGGCCATCACCGTCGAGCAGTTCCCGGGCCAGGACGCCGCGACGGCCGCCGTGGTCTCGGGCAAGGACGACGCGATGCTCGCCGACTACCCGGTCGGGGTGTTCGCGGTGACGAAGTCCGAGGGCCAGTTGGACCTGCTCGACAAGATGTACGAGGCGGCCCCGTACGGCTACGTGGTGGCCAAGGACCAGGCTGCGTTCGCCGAGGCCGTGCGGGACGCGACCAAGGCGCTGATCGCGGACGGGTCGTACAAGGCCATCCTCGACAAGTGGAAGGTCGGGGACGGCGCGATCACGGACCCCGCGATCAACCCGTAACGCGACATGGAATCCGAGGAAGTGACAACCGTACGGGCGCGGCCGGAACCGATCAAGGCCGTGCCCGTGCGGCACCCCGGCCGCTGGGTCGCGATCGCCGTGCTGGCGGTCCTGGCGGCGATGTTCGTCCATGTACTGGTCACGAACGAACAGTTCAAGTGGTCGTTCATGGTCGACAACATGTTCCGGCCGCCGATCATCGAGGGCTTGCTGCGCGGAACGGTCCTGATGACCGTTTGCGCGATGGTGCTCGGGGTGTCCCTGGGCGTCGTGGTGGCGGTCATGCGCCTCTCGACCAATCCGATCCTGCGGGTGGTCTCCTGGCTCTACACCTGGGTCTTCCGGGCGGTGCCGCGGCTGGTGCTGCTGGCCGTCTGCGGAAACCTGGGCATCCTCTGGAGCCGGATCGAGTTCGGTGTGCCCTTCGATACGCAGATCGGTCAACTCTTCGGGGTCGACAACCTGCAACTGCGGGCCTTCGGGTTCACCTCCCGGGACGTGCTGACCGGCTTCGTGGCCGGCTTGCTCGGTCTGGCGCTGTCCGAGGCGGCCTACATGGCGGAGATCGTGCGGGCCGGTATCCAGTCGGTGGATGACGGGCAGAGCGAGGCGGCCTCGGCGCTGGGTATGAGCCGGGGGCAGATCCTGCGCCGAATCGTGCTGCCGCAGGCGATGCGGGTCATCATCCCGCCGACCGGCAACGAGACCATCGCCATGTTGAAGGACACGTCGCTGCTGCTGGCCGTGCCGTACAGCGTCGAGCTGTTCTTCCAGCTCGACGCGGTGGGCAAGCGGACGTTCCAGATCTTCCCGATGTACGTCGCAGCTGTTCTCTGGTACCTCTTCCTGACCAGCATCCTGCTCGTCGGGCAGCACTTCCTGGAGCGGCACTTCAGCAAGGGCTACGGGCGAAGCGAGCGGGCCCGGCTGCGGCTGCGCACCATCACGGCCGAGCAGGGTGGCGGCGGCCAGGGGACGGCGGGAGCCGTATGAGTGAGTTGATCGTTCCCGCCCAGGCGACCGCGCCGGCCGCCGAGTCGGGCCTGATGGTCCAGGCCGAGCAGGTGCACAAGTCGTTCGGCCACCTCGAGGTGCTCAAGGGCATCGACCTCGAGGTGCGCAGCGGCGAGGTCTGCTGCCTGCTCGGGCCCTCCGGCTCCGGCAAGTCGACCTTCCTGCGCTGCATCAACCACCTGGAGAAGATCAACGCCGGCCGGATCCGGGTGGACGGCGAGCTGATCGGTTACCGGGAGCACAGTGGCAAGCTGCACGAGCTGCGCCAGAAGGAGGTCGCCGCGCAGCGCCGCTCGATCGGCATGGTGTTCCAGCGGTTCAACCTCTTCCCGCACATGACCGCCCTGGAGAACGTGATCGAGGCGCCGGTTCGGGTCAAGCGGGAGTCGAAGGCCGCGGCCCGGGAGCGCGCCGAAGCGCTGCTGGCCCGGGTCGGTCTCGGCGACAAGATGGGCAACTACCCGGGGCAGCTCTCCGGCGGCCAGCAGCAGCGGGTGGCGATCGCCCGGGCCCTGGCGATGCAGCCGAAGTTGATGCTCTTCGACGAGCCGACCAGCGCGCTCGACCCGGAGCTGGTCGGCGAGGTGCTGGACGTCATGAAGGACCTGGCCCGCGACGGCATGACGATGATCGTGGTCACCCACGAGATCGGCTTCGCCCGCGAGGTCGGCGACTCGCTGGTCTTCATGGACGGCGGCGTCGTGGTCGAGCAGGGCAACCCGCGCGAGGTCATCGCGAACCCGCAGCACGACCGCACGAAGGCGTTCCTGGCCAAGGTGCTGTGACGGGCGGGGACGCCCGCTCGGGGCGTCCCCACCCACCGGTTAGGCGTGCCACGGCCGCGCCGGTCTCGACCCGGCCCGCGCGACACTCCTGCGGGGCTCGGGAGCCGGGAGCCGGGAGCCGGGACCACGGTGCGTCGTCGGGCCGCGACATGTCGTCGCCCGCCACGTCGCTGCCGTTTGGTCGTAGGTCCCGGCTAGAGTCGCTGCCGTGACAGCTACCGCGCCGCGCCTGCTCCTCGTCGACGGACACTCCCTGGCATACCGGGCTTTCTTCGCCTTGCCGGTGGAAAACTTCTCCACAACGACCGGGCAGCCGACCAACGCGGTCTACGGCTTCACCTCCATGCTGATCAACGTGCTGCGCGACGAGCAGCCGTCCCACATCGTCGTCGCCTTCGACGTGTCCCGCCGCTCCTTCCGCACCGAGAAGTACGCGGAGTACAAGGCCGGCCGCAGCGAGACCCCGACCGACTTCAAGGGCCAGGTGAGCCTGGTCAAGGAGGTCCTCGCGGCGCTGCGTATCCCGGTGGTGGAGATGGAGGGCTACGAGGCCGACGACGTCATCGCCACCCTCGCCTGCCAGGCCCGTGACCAGGGCATGTCCGTGCTGATCACCAGCGGTGACCGGGACGCCTTCCAGCTGGTCGGCGAGAACGTCACGGTGCTCTACCCCCGCAAGGGCGTCTCCGACCTGGCCCGGATGGACCCGGCCGCGATCGAGGCGAAGTACGGCGTCCCCCCGGAGCGCTACCGCGACCTGGCCGCCCTGGTCGGCGAGACCAGCGACAACCTGCCGGGCGTTCCCGGTGTCGGCCCGAAGACCGCCGCCAAGTGGATCACCGCCTACGGCGGGGTCGAGGGCGTCGTCGCCCGCGCCGACGAGATCAAGGGCAAGGCCGGCGACAGCCTGCGCGATCGGCTCGCCGACGTGATCCGCAACTACGAGATCAACTGCCTGGTCTCCGACCTGGAGCTGCCGCTTCGTCCCGAGGAGGCCCGCTGGCCCGGCTGGGACCGGGAGGCCGTGCACCAGGTCTTCGACACCCTGGAGTTCCGCATCCTGCGCGACCGCCTCTACCAGTACCTCGAGGCGGTGGAACCGGAGGCGGAGGCCGGCTTCGAGCTGGCCGGCGAGGTGCTCACCGAGCCCGGCGCGCTCAGCGGGTGGCTCGGCACGCACGCCACGGCGGGCACCCCGGTGGGCATGGCGGCCAAGCTCGACACCGGCCCGAACCGCCGGCACACCGCGTCCGTCTCGGGTATGGCGCTGGCCACCGCGGCCGGCGCGGGCGTCTGGTTCGACCCGGCCCGCCTCGACCCCGCGGACGAGACCGCGCTGGCCGGCTGGCTCGCCGATGCGCAACGGCCGAAGGTGCTGCACGACAGCAAGCCCGTCGTGCTCGCCCTCGCCGCGCACGGCTGGCCGCTGGAGGGCATCGCCCGCGACACCCAGATCGCCGCCTACCTGGCCCGTCCCGACCAGCGCTCGTACGACCTGACCGACCTGGCGCTGCGCTACCTGCACCGGGAACTGCGGGTCGACGCCCCGGAGACCGGCCAGCTGACCCTGGAGGGGCTGGGCAACGACGGCGAGGCCGAGCAGAACCTCATGCTCCAGGCGCGCGCCACCCTCGATCTGGCCGACGCGATCGACGCGGAGCTGTCCCGCGACGGCGAGCAGTCCGCCCGGCTGATGGCCGGCGTGGAGCTGCCGCTCATGCGGGTGCTCGCCACCATGGAACGCACCGGCATCGCCGCTGACACGGACTACCTCTCCGAGTTGGAGGCGCACTTCGCCGCCGAGGTGAAGGCCGCCGCGCAGGGCGCGTACGAGGCCGTCGGGCGGGAGTTCAACCTCGGCTCTCCCAAGCAGTTGCAGGAGATCCTCTTCGGTGAGCTGGGCCTGCCGAAGACCAAGAAGATCAAGACCGGCTACACGACCGACGCCGACGCGTTGCAGTGGCTCTACGCGCAGAACCCGCACCCGGTGCTGGCCCACCTGCTGCGCCACCGGGACGTGGCCAAGCTGAAGTCGACAGTGGACGGCCTGCTCAAGTCGGTCTCCGACGACGGCCGCATCCACACGACCTTCAACCAGACGGTGGCGGCCACCGGGCGGCTCTCCTCGACCGAGCCGAACCTGCAGAACATCCCGATCCGTACCGAGGAGGGCCGGCGGATCCGCCGGGCGTTCGTGGTCGGGGAGGGCTACGAGTGCCTGCTCACCGCCGACTACAGCCAGATCGAGATGCGGATCATGGCGCACCTGTCCTCGGACGACGCGTTGATCGACGCGTTCAACTCCGGCGCCGACTTCCACGCCGCGACGGCGTCGTCGGTCTTCGAGGTGCCGCTCGCCGAGGTCACGCCCGACCAGCGCCGCAAGATCAAGGCGATGAACTACGGCCTGGCGTACGGGCTGAGCGCCTTCGGGCTCTCCCAGCAACTCGGGATCAGCACCGAGGAGGCGCGCGGCCTCATGGAGAACTACTTCGCCGGCTTCGGCGGGGTCCGCGACTACCTCCAGGAGGTGGTCGCCCGCGCTCGGCTCGACGGCTACACCTCGACGATCCTGGGCCGCCGCCGCTACCTGCCCGACCTGGTCAGCGACAACCGGCAGCGCCGGGAGATCGCCGAGCGGATGGCGCTCAACGCCCCGATCCAGGGCTCCGCGGCCGACATCATCAAGGTCGCGATGCTGCGGGTCGACACCACGTTGCACGAGGCCGGCCTGAGCTCCCGGATGCTGCTCCAGGTGCACGACGAGCTGGTCTTCGAGGTGGCCCCGGGCGAGCGTCCGGCGCTGGAGGAACTGGTCCGCCGGGAGATGGGTGCGGCGTACCCGCTGGCGGTGCCGCTGGAGGTCTCCGTCGGCGAGGGCCGCGACTGGAACAGCGCCGACCACTGATCCGGCCCCGCAGCGCCAGTTGCGTCGTGGTGGGCGGGCCAGGCCGGTCGGCCCTCGGCGGCGCGGAGCACGGTGGGCGGGGGTCGCGCCCTCGCCGGCCTGCCGCAGACCGTCGGCTCGTCCGGCAGGCCGTCAGCTCATCCTGTACGCCGTCGGCTCGTCCGGCAGGCCTCAGCTCCGCCTGTGGGCCGTCAGCCCCGTCAGCTCGTCCGGCGGGTCGGTCGGCGCTGCGCGGGTTGCCGTCCCGCCCCCTGGCGGTTCTTCGGTGGGGCGCCGCGGCGTTCGAGCGCGCGCCGGGACGGCCCGCCGGGCGGCGGCAGCGGCGCCTTGAGCGGGTCGTGCCCCCAGTTCATCAGCGAAAAGCGCCACTTGGTGTTGCGGACGTCGCCCGAGGGACGTTGCGCCATGTGCCGGCGCACGTAGCCGACGACCTTGCGCATGTGCCGGACGTCGGCCTCGGAGAGTTCGGCGCGCTTGCGGCGCAGCAGGTCGAGGATCCGGCGGCCGGACTCGTGCCCCACCGACTCTCCGGCCTTCGGGCCCTTCTTCCGCCAGCCGACATGCTTGGACTCGTCGGTCTCCAGCCACTTCGACAGCTCGCCGGGCTTCATGTTCACCGCCTCGGTGAACTCCCGGTAGGTGTCGCGGCCCTCGTCACCGCGGCTCATGGCGCAGCACCTCCGGCCGGTGGGCGACGTCCCGGCCCGAGTCGTCGTTGCGGATCCGGTACTGCGGCTCCTCCTCGGAGGCGTTCACGGTGTGCCCGCGTACGTGTGTCCGGTCGACCAGCTTCTCCTTGACCACGCCGTACGCCCGGCCGCTGTGACTGGCCCAGGAGACGTGGTCGCCCTCGCGGAAATCCCTCTTCTCGGCCATGCCGTCCGGTTACCCGGGGCCGGCCGCCGGAAACGACGCCGGTCAGGGGGTGATCTCGGCGACCGACAGCTTGATCTCGAACGGCTCGGAAATCTCGATCAGCTCGGTGCTGTCGGCGACCAGCTCGTACTGCCGCTCCCCGCCCGGGCCGATCCGGTCACCTCGGCGGTATGCGTACAGGTGTACCGGATCCTGCTCGATGCGCCAGTAGAAGGGGATGCCGGCGGCGGCGTACTCGCCGGGCTTGGCGAACCGGTCGATCCGCCGAGTGCCGGGGGAGACCACCTCGACGGCCAGCACCACGTCCGCGGGAGTGAGGAGGGAACGGTCAGGACTCACCTCAGCGCGGCTGAGTAGTACATCCGGCTGCCGGCTGGTGTTCGCGTTGAGAGCGACGCCGACCGCCTGTGCGGCGTGTAGGCGCGCCGGTGCGTGGGATCGGAGCCAGAGCCAGAGCAGGCTGGAGATGTCCTGGTGGCCGAGGGTGGGGGAGGGTGTCGCCTGGATTACTCCGTCGAGGAGTTCGACGCGGGGGGCGTCGTCCGGCAGGTGGAGCAGGTCCTCCAGCGTGTAGTCGGCACGCTGCTGCCGGATCTGGTCCGGACACCAGGGGCCAGGTGGTGTCGCGATCGGCTCGGCGCTCACCGGCACAGCGTAACCCCGTCGATGTTCCGTGGGCCGGACTCCGGGTACGGCGACCTGGTCACGCGGGCTTCTCCGCCACGAAGATCGCGGTGCCGGGGAAGAGCCGGCCACGCAGCGGGCTCCACTGCCCCCAGATCCCCTCGTGCCCCTGGGGCCACTCCGGCTCCACGAGGTCGACCAGGCGGAATCCCGCTCCGACCAGCTCCCGGATCCGGTCGCCGAGGGTGCGGTGCTGCTCGACGTAGGTGGCTGTGCCCGAGTCGTCCTGCTCCACGTACGGCCGGCGGTCGAAGTAGGAGTGCACAGCCCGCAGACCGCCCTCGCCCGGGTCGTCGAGGAAGATCCACCGCATCGGGTGGGTGACCGAGAAGACCCACCGGGCGCCGGGGCGCAGCACCCGGTACACCTCCCGCACCAGGGCCGCCGAGTCGGCCACGAACGGGACCGCCCCGAACGCCGTGCAGGCGGTGTCGAACGCCGCGTCGGGGAAGGGCAGGGCGAGCGCGTCGGCCTGCACCAGCGGTACGCGTACGCCGGTGCGGTCGGCGGCCTGGGCGGCGTGGCGCAGCATGCCCGCGGAGAGGTCCATGGCGACCGGGCGGGCGCCCTGGGTGGCGAGCCACCGGGAGGCCGCCGCCGCGCCGCAACCGACCTCCAGGATCCGGCGCCCGGCCAGGTCGCCGAGGAGGTGTACGTCCGCCTCGCGTACTCCCTCCGGGCACCAGACGAAGTCCACGTCGCCGAGGAACGCGCCGTGCTCGGCCTGGTAGTCGTCGGCGTCCTCGTCCCACCAGCGGCGGCTCGCCACCCGGGCCTCGGCGTCGCCGACCCGGCGCCGGGTCACCCGGCTGTCGTCGTCCATCCGTTCACGCTATGGCCTCGCCCCGCCGGGCGGCCGGGTGGGTGCCCGACCCCGGCGCGCCGGGCCGACCCACGCAGGGTGGTGGCGGCCACGGGTGCCGCGCGGGCCGCGGTACCGCCGTGACGCTTGTGACGCACGAGACAAACGCGACGGATTCGGGCCGATTTCTCGGCTTTCGCAGCTCACGAGGCGATGAGCCGGGCGGGAGGGCTTGCACGCTGTGGTAATGCGCAAGGTAGGCTTGACGATGCGCTCGCGGATCGGTGCACCTCGGCAGGGAGCAGGTGCGCGGTCGACGAGGCCACTGACCGGCGCCACATCATCGCATCTGGCAATCGATCGGTGTGCCAAGCGACGGGTCCGCTGGCGCGACCGGGTCACCGCGACACCAGCCTGCTGTGACATCCCATCCGACCGGAGCAACCGCCCACATGACGAGCAGCATCGAGGCTCCCTCGAGCGCCACCAAGGTCACCATCGACGACCTCGGCTCTGAGGAGGCTTTCCTCGCCGCGATCGACGAGACCATCAAGTACTTCAACGACGGCGACATTGTCGAAGGCACCGTCGTCAAGGTCGATCGGGACGAGGTCCTGCTCGACATCGGCTACAAGACCGAGGGTGTCATCCCCTCTCGGGAGCTGTCGATCAAGCACGACGTGGACCCGGCCGAGGTCGTGTCGGTCGGTGACCACATCGAGGCCCTCGTCCTTCAGAAGGAGGACAAGGAGGGGCGCCTGATCCTCTCGAAGAAGCGGGCGCAGTACGAGCGGGCCTGGGGCACGATCGAGAAGATCAAGGACGAGGACGGCGTCGTTCGCGGTTCGGTCATCGAGGTGGTCAAGGGTGGCCTCATCCTCGACATCGGCCTGCGTGGCTTCCTCCCCGCCTCCCTGGTCGAGATGCGGCGTGTGCGTGACCTGCAGCCGTACGTCGGCCGCGAGCTCGAGGCCAAGATCATCGAGCTGGACAAGAACCGCAACAACGTGGTCCTGTCCCGCCGGGCCTGGCTCGAGCAGACCCAGTCCGAGGTGCGCACCGAGTTCCTCAACAAGCTTCAGAAGGGCCAGGTCCGCAAGGGCGTCGTGTCCTCGATCGTCAACTTCGGCGCGTTCGTCGACCTCGGCGGCGTGGACGGTCTGGTGCACGTCTCCGAGCTCTCCTGGAAGCACATCGACCACCCGTCCGAGGTCGTCGAGGTGGGCCAGGAGGTCGAGGTCGAGGTCCTGGACGTCGACCTGGACCGCGAGCGGGTCTCGCTGTCGCTGAAGGCGACCCAGGAGGACCCGTGGCGTCAGTTCGCCCGTACCCACGCGATCCAGCAGATCGTGCCGGGTAAGGTCACCAAGCTGGTGCCGTTCGGTGCGTTCGTCCGCGTCGACGACGGCATCGAGGGCCTGGTCCACATCTCCGAGCTGGCCGAGCGCCACGTGGAGATCCCGGAGCAGGTCGTCCAGGTCGGCTCCGAGGTCATGGTCAAGGTCATCGACATCGACCTGGAGCGCCGCCGGATCTCGCTGTCGCTCAAGCAGGCCAACGAGGGCTTCGTCGAGGGCGAGGAGCACTTCGACCCGACCCTCTACGGCATGGCCGCGACGTACGACGCCGAGGGCAACTACATCTACCCGGAGGGCTTCGACCCGGAGACGGGCGAGTGGCTCGAGGGGTACGACAAGCAGCGCGAGACCTGGGAGAACCAGTACGCCGAGGCTCGCCAGCGCTGGGAGGCGCACCAGAAGCAGGTGCAGAACTCCCGCGCCGCCGAGGCCGAGGCCGCTGCCAACCCGGCTCCGGCGGTCACCGGCGCCACCTCCACCAGCGCGGCCCCGAGCCGCCAGGAGGAGCCGGCCGGCACCCTGGCCACCGACGAGGCTCTCGCCGCCCTGCGGGAGAAGCTCGCCGGCGGCAAGTGACCCGCACGGCAGGTTCGACTCGGCGGCTCTGACGCCGACGACCACGGGCCCCGCCCACGACGATCTCCGGATCGTCGAGGGCGGGGCCTTCGCCATGTCCGCGCCTGTGCCTGTGCCCCGTGCCTGTGCCTGTGCCCCGCGCCTGCGCCCCTGCCTGCGCCCCGCGCCTGTGCCTGCGCCCCGCGCCCGTGCCCGCGCCGCCCCCGGTCGCTGCGCCCGCCCGCGCCCACTCGCCCTGCGCACCGGGCCGCGGGTGACGTGGACCCGGTCTCGCTGGCTTGATCGACTCGACATTCCTGAAGTCGGGCTGTCCGCCACAGCCGGATCCCCCGACTTCCATGACCGCGAGTGGATCATCCCGGCCACCCGCCCCAGCGGTCGGAACACGTCCCGGTGCCCCCGGTGCGGGGGCCCGTTTGGTGCGGCGAGCGTGATCAGGTTGACTGGGGACCGTGCTGATGGCAGGGCTGACCGGGGGAATCGGTTCGGGTAAGAGCGTCGTGTCGAAGCGTCTCGCCGAGCGGGGCGCGGTGCTGATCGACGCCGACCGTATTGCGCGGGAGGTGGTCGCCCCAGGCACTCCGGGGCTCGCCGAGATCGTCGAGGCATTCTCACCGCGGGTACTGGCCGCCGACGGCAGCCTCGACCGGGCCGTGCTGGGTGCCGTCGTCTTCGCCGACGAAGCCGCCCGGCGCCGGCTGGAGGCGATCACGCACCCCCGGATACGCGCCCGGACCGCCGAGCTCGCCGCCGCGGCGGCACCCGACGCGGTCGTGGTCAACGACGTGCCGCTCCTGGTCGAGGTGGGGCTCGTGCCCACGTACCACCTGGTGATCGTGGTGGAGGCGGCCGTGTCCATCCGGTTGGAGCGGCTGGCCCGCGACCGGGGGATGGATCGCGCGGAGGCCGAGCGGCGGGTTGCCGCGCAGGCCGACGACGCCCGCCGGCGCGCGGCGGCCGACGCGCTGCTCAGCAACGACGGCAGCCTGGCCGAGCTGTACGAGGCGGTCGACGCGCTCTGGCACGACCGGCTGCTGCCCTATGAACGCAACGTGCGTGAGCGGCGGGTGGCCCCGCCGGGGCGGGTGCAACTGGCCGAGTACGACCCGACGTGGCCGCAGCAGTACGCGCGCCTGGCCGCCCGGATCCGCCACGCGCTCGGCCCGGCCGATCCGCGGATCGATCACATCGGCCCCACGGCGGTTCCCGGTCTCGCGGCGAGGGACGTCATCGACGTCCAGCTCACCGTGCCGTCCCTGGCCGAGGCGGACGGCAGCATCGCGCAGCGGCTGGCCGACGCCGGCTTCCCCCGGATGCCGGGCGACTGGTGGGACACCCCCCGCCCGGCCGGCAGCGGCCGGTGGGAGAAACGGCTGCACGGCAGTGCGGACCCGGGTCGTGCGGTGAACCTGCACGTCCGCGTGGCCGATTCACCCGGCTGGCGGTACGCGCTGCTGATGCGTGACCACCTGCGCGCCGACCCGGCGCAGCGGGCCGAGTATCTGCTGTTCAAGCGGGAGCTGGCGGCCTCGGCCCCGGACGGCGCCGACTTCCCGACCATCAGGGACCCGTGGTTCGACGAGGAGTACCTGCGCGCCGAGGAGTGGGCCGCCCAGACCGGCTGGCGGCCCTGACCGTACCGGCCGTCGAGCCTCAGCCCGACGAGTGGGCGGCCGGCCGCCCGGTCACCCCGGTCGGCCGCTTGGGGGCGGGCAGCGTCGGCACCCGGCCGGGCTGAAGGTCGAGCTGCGCCCAGGTGGCCGTACCGGTGCTCACCTCCACCCGGCGGAGCAGACCGTCGCGGTCGATCCAGTAGCGCAGCAGGTTCCGGCCGCCGCGCAGCTCCACGACGTCGACCCGGCGGTCGGCCAGGGCGTCCTCCCGCAGCCGGACGGCCGTGCCACGCGGTGCTGTGCGACCGGCGGTCAGCGCCGCGTCGACCAGCACGCCGACGTCGTCGGCGCCGGCCCGTTCGGACTTCCAGGCGACGTCTGCCGGCGGCGGCAGTGGTGGCTTCTCGGGTCTCTCCGGGTCGCCCTTTGCCGGGACCTGGGCGCGGGACAGGCCGGCCGTGTCCCGCCAGCGCAGCGTCCGGCGTTCCGGCACGCCGAGGTCGGTCACCGCCAGGTAGCCGGTACGGCGGGTCCAGCTGAGCCAGCCCGCACCACGCAGGTTCGTCTCACGCCCCACCGCAGCGGTGAGGGTCACCGTGGCCCCCTGGTGGGCGCGCAGCCGCTCGGGGAGGCGCTCCAACCGGGTCTGCTCGGCGGCGGTCAACGCCCGGGGCAGGCCCGGCCGGCCGCCCAGGACGTCGACGGGGCGCAGGGTCGGCCGGTCCGTCCGCCTGAGGTCCACGTTCACCGCTCCCGATCCGGGAAGCCGGACGGTCAGCCGGTGCAGCCGGGCGTCGTCGTCGACCCAGTACCGCGGCCGGTCGTCCGAGTCGGGCTCGATCGTCGCCGACCCTGGCGGGGCAGCCTCCAGGACGTCGACCGGACCGGCGGCGAGCGTCTCACGGGCCACCCAGCGGGCGCCGGCCGGCGGTGCCGGGTCCGGGCGATCGGCGGCGAGGTCGAAGAGCAGCTTGAGCACGGGCGCCAGAGCATGCCCGGCGGGCAGTTCGTGCAGTCGCCAACGGTCCGCGGGAGGCACCAGCGGGGGCGGCGCGGCGGTCGGCACGGCCGACGGGTCGGGCCGGATCACCAGTACCGCGGGCGTGGCCTGGAGCAGACCGCGTTCGGCGCCGGCGCCGGGGCCGCCGACGTCCAGGTAGAGCAACGGGCGGGACCAGTCCACCCAGCCCACCAGTTCGGTGCGGGACTGCTCGGCGCCGATCGTGACGTGCACCCCGGCGCGCAGGTCACGGTAGTTGGTGACCCGCACCGCCGCCAGCCGTTCGGCCTCGACGGGGGTCAGCGCCCGGGGCGGCGCCGACGGTTCGGGCGCCCAGCTGAGCAACCCGAGCACCAGCCCCACGGCGGACAGGACCGCGACCAGGCCGAGCAGCGCCAGCAGGTGACGCCGACGCCGGGTGGTGACTTTCGGGAACAGCCCGGTGTCGTCGGGGCCGGTACCCGCGGGGCCGGGCGGCGGCACCGCGACGGCGGGCAGGGCGCGGCTCGGGCCGCTGCGGGCGGTCAGGGGCACGTCCGTGGGATCCGGACGGGAGGCCCGGGCTCGGGATGCTTCCACGCGTTGTTGAACGGCCGGAGGTGCACGGAGTGACGAGCAAGCAGGGCGCTCGCGGCGGCCGGTGCGCCTCTGGCGCGACCACGTCGGGTGCGCACGCCGGGCAACCGGGTGCTGCGGACCACCGTGCCGGGGGCGACCGCCGGCCGTGATGTCGGCCGGGCCGCCGGCCCGGTCGGCCGCCGCGAGCGGCCTACACGCAGAGGGTAGTCGGGTGGCATGTGGCACACAATGGGAATATCGAAGCTGGTCACCCGCCTCCTGGTTGGCCGAACCTGTCGGACCGGCGGCGTACCGTTGAGGTCATGGCGCTCGACATTCCCCGGCTCGACGGCCGTTTTGAGGTCGTCAGTGAATTTCAGCCCGCCGGTGACCAGCCGGCGGCCATCGACGACCTGGAGCGGCGGGTCCGACGTGGCGACCGCAACACGGTGCTGCTCGGCGCGACCGGCACCGGCAAGAGTGCCACCACCGCGTGGCTCATCGAGCGGTTGCAACGGCCGACGCTGGTGCTCGCGCCCAACAAGACCCTCTGCGCGCAGCTGGCCAAGGAGTTCAGCGAGCTGCTGCCGAACAACGCCGTCGAATACTTCGTCTCCTACTACGACTACTACCAGCCCGAGGCCTACATCCCGCAGACCGACACCTACATCGAAAAGGACTCCTCGATCAACGAGGAGGTCGAGCGGCTGCGGCACTCGGCGACCATGTCGCTGCTCACCCGCCGCGACGTGGTGGTGGTGGCCACCGTGTCGGCGATCTACGGCCTGGGCACCCCGGAGGAGTACCTCGACCGCGCGGTCCGGATGGCGGTCGGTCAGGAGCTCGACCGCGACCAGCTGCTGCGTCGCCTGGTCGACATCCAGTACACCCGCAACGACATGGCCTTCAACCGGGGCACCTTCCGGGTCCGGGGCGACACGTTGGAGATCATTCCGGCGTACGAGGAACTGGCCGTCCGGATCGAGCTCTTCGGTGACGAGGTGGAGAAGCTCTACTACCTCAACCCGCTCACCGGCGACGTCGTCCGCGAGGTCGACCACCTGATGATCTTCCCGGCCACCCACTACGCGGCGGGTCCGGAGCGGATGGAGCGGGCGATCCGTGACATCGAGACCGAGTTGGCCGAGCGGCTGGCGGAGCTGGAGCGGCAGGGCAAGCTGCTGGAGGCCCAGCGGCTGCGGATGCGCACCACGTACGACATCGAGATGATGCGCCAGGTGGGCTTCTGCTCCGGCATCGAGAACTACTCGATGCACATCGACGGCCGGCTGCCGGGCAGCCCGCCGCACTGCCTCCTCGACTACTTCCCCGACGACTTCCTGACGGTGATCGACGAGTCGCACGTGACGATCCCGCAGATCGGCGGCATGTACGAGGGCGACGCCTCCCGCAAGCGGATGCTGATCGACCACGGCTTCCGGCTGCCCAGCGCCGCCGACAACCGGCCGCTGCGATTCGACGAGTTCCTGGAGCGGGTCGGCCAGATGGTCTTCCTCTCCGCCACCCCCGGCCCGTGGGAGCTGGAGCAGGCGCAGGGCGAGTTCGTCGAGCAGGTGATCCGCCCGACCGGCCTGATCGATCCGGAGGTCATCGTGAAGCCCACGAAGGGGCAGATCGACGACCTCATGCACGAGATCAAGCTGCGCACCGAGCGGGACGAGCGGGTGCTGGTCACCACGCTCACCAAGAAGATGGCCGAGGACCTGTCCGACTACCTGCTGGAGAACGGCATCCGGGTGCGCTACCTGCACTCCGAGGTCGACACGCTGCGCCGGGTGGAGCTGCTGCGCGAGCTGCGTAAGGGCGACTACGACGTGCTGGTCGGCATCAACCTGCTGCGGGAGGGGCTCGACCTGCCGGAGGTGTCGCTGGTGGCGATCCTCGACGCCGACAAGGAGGGCTTCCTGCGCAGCGGCCGATCGCTGATCCAGACCATCGGCCGGGCGGCCCGTAACGTGTCCGGCCAGGTCCACATGTACGCCGACAAGATCACTCCGTCGATGGCGGACGCGATCGATGAGACCAACCGGCGGCGGGCCAAGCAGATCGCGCACAACGAGGCGCACGGCATCAGCCCCGAGCCGCTGCGTAAGAAGATCCACGACATCCTCGACGACATCTACCGCGAGGCCGAGGACACCGCGCAGAACACCGTGGGCGGTGCGGTGCGGCAGTTGTCCCGAGGCAAGGCGCCGGTCAAGGAGACCCGCAGCCGTGGCCGCGCGGCCACCTCCACCCCGTCCCGGGAGGGGATGGCCCGGGCCGACCTGGCGCAGCTCATCCAGGAGCTCAACGACCAGATGCTCGGCGCCGCCCGGGAGCTGCAGTTCGAGCTGGCCGCCCGGATCCGCGACGAGGTCGCCGACCTGAAGAAGGAGCTGCGCGGCATGGACGCCGCCGGTGTGAAGTGATCGCGGGTCCCCGCCGATGACGACGGGCGGGCCGGCCGACGGGTTCGTCCTCGGACTGCCCTCGGTCGCGCTGCGCCCGTACGTCGAGCGGTACGTCGGCTATCGGGAGCGCGCCGACCTGCCGTTGGTGCGCCGCGAGGCGGCCGGCGCGTTCGTGGTGCTCATCCTCGGCTGGGGTGCCCCGCTCGACGTGATCGATCCGCGTAGCAGGCAGCGCAGCGCGTACAGGGTGAACTCCTTCGTGGCCGGCACGTTCGACCGGTGGTGCCGTACCGAGACGATCGGTGTCGGGGAGGGGGTCCAGCTGCTGCTGGCACCGCTGGCCGCCCGCCGGCTCCTCGGCCTGCCCCTGGTCGAGTTGGCGAACCGGGCCGCGGACGTGGCCGTGCTGCCCGGCGGCTGGCTCGACCGGCTCCGGCAGCGGCTCGCGGAGACGCCGACCTGGGCGCAGCGGTTCGCCCTGCTGGACGAGGTGTTCACCGTCCGGCTGGCCGCCTCGGCGCCGGTGGATCCACGAGTCGCCTGGGCCTGGCGGCGGCTCGACGCGAGCGGCGGCCGGGTCGGAATCGGACTGCTCGCCGACGAGCTGGGATGGAGCCGGCGGCACCTGGCTGCCCGGTTCCGGCACGAGGTCGGGCTGCCGCCGAAGACCACGGCGCGGCTGCTGCGCTTCCAGGAGGCGTACGCGGCGCTGACCGGCCCGCTGCTGCCGGTGTCGCCGGCGCCCGACCTCGGGCCGGTGGACAGTGGGGCCGACGTGGCCGTCCGGTTCGGCTACTACGACCAGTCACACCTGATCCGCGACTTCCGCGAGTTCGCCGGTGACACGCCCGCGGCGCTGTCGGCGGGCAGCCGTCCGCGGTGACGGGCTGAGGTCACATTCGTCCAATCGTGGTGCCCGATCCGGCGGCAGACTCGCAGGCATGCGTACCGTCTATCCCGTCTTTCGCTACCCGGACCCCCGCGCCGCCATCGACTGGCTCTGCGCCGCCTTCGGCTTCGCGGTGCACGCCGTGCACGAGGCCCCGGACGGCGGCGTGGCCCATGCCGAACTCATCCTCGACACCGGCATGATCATGCTTGGTGGCCGCGCCGAGCCCCGGCCACGGCCGGCCGAGGACGACGTGGCGGTGTACGTCGCGATCGACGACGTCGACGCCCACTGCGCGCGGGCCCGGGCGGCCGGCGCCGAGATCATCCGCGAGCCGTTCGACACCGACTACGGCTCACGGGACTACGCGGCGCGTGATCTCGCCGGCAACGTGTGGAGCTTCGGCACCTACCGATCCTGATCGCTGAGCGCGCTGGGCCCTGTCCTGCCGATCATCGCCGGTCCGCGTCGGGTCCGGCCGACGGCCGACGGCGGGTGGTGAAGCCGGTTCGGTTGCGTTGTGCGAGCAAGGTATTGCGCTGTGTGACTGCGCTGCGTACTCTCCCTCGGTGGGGAGGCCGGGAATGCCGCTGCCAACGAGTCCTGTCATTCGCCGTGTGCGGCTCGGTGCCGAGCTGCGCCAACTACGCCGGCGCGAGGCGTTGACCCTGGAGCAGGTCTGTGACCGGCTGGGGTGGGCCTCGACGTCGAAACTGTCCCGCATCGAGCTGGGTCAGAGCCGTCCCGACCTGGCCGACGTGCTCGACCTGCTGGACGTCTACCAGGTGCCGGTGCCGCTGCGGGACCAGCTCATCGTCATCGCCCGCGACGCGGCCACCAGCCGGGGCTGGTGGAAGACGTTCGGCGAGATGGGGGAGCGGCAGCGCACGTACGCCGAACTGGAGGCGGGGGCGGCGCGCATCGTCGAGTACCAGCCGGCGGTCGTGCCGGGGTTGCTGCAGACCCCGGCGTACGCCCGGCTGAGGCTCGCCCCAGCCGTCGCACTCGATCCGGAGCACGATGTGGACGCCGAGGTGCGTGCCCGGGCGATGCGGCAGGAGGTGTTGCGCCGGGCGGACCCGCCCCGGTATACGGCGCTGCTGGCCGAGGCCGCCTGCGACCCGGAGGAGATACCGGTCGAGGTCTGGCGGGAGCAGGCGTGTCACCTGGTGGCGTTGACCGCTCTGCCGAATGTCACCCTGCGGCTGCTGCCCCGGGGCGCGGCCGCGCTGGGCGGCCTGCACCCGCTCACGCCGTACTCCTGCTACGCCTTTCCGGACCCGGCGGATCCGCGCTCCGTGATGCTGGAGACGTTGACCACCGACGTGCGGCTCACCACGGCGGCCGACGTCGACCGGTACGAGCGGATCACCGAGGCGCTGCTGAGCGTGGCGCTCCCGGCGGAGGAGACGGTGGCCGTGCTGGCCCGCGGCATCGGCGACTGATCGGCCGGTCCGCACGGACGGGGTGCTGGCGCGCGGGCACCGGGCCCGGCGCCCCCGAGCCCGTCGGGACCGGTGGCCCGCGCGTACGTCCGCACCTTAGGACAGGGGTACGACAGCCGCCGCGTGGGCCGGTGGGGCTGGCTGCCGTCAGGCCGGTACGTCGGTGAAGTGCTCGACCACCGGCGGGTTGGCGAAGTGCGGCCCGATGAGCGTCCGCCACTGCGTGAACCGCTCCGTGGCGCGGAAGTTCTCGTCGTGCGCCTCGACCGAGTCCCACTCGACGATCAGCACGAAGCGGGACGGGGACTCGACGCCCCGGGTCATCCGGACAGACCGGCAGCCGGGCGTACCGGCCAGCACCGGGTGCCCCTGGGCGTACGCGGCGGCGAACGCGTCCTCGTGTCCGGGCAGTACGTCGATCAGCGCGACCTCGAGCACCATGCCGACAGCCTGCCACGCCCGCCTGTGGCGGCCGGATCGGGGCCGGTCCACTCGGCGGCACCGGCCCTGGAGTGGCCGACGGGAGGAACAAGGATGGTCGTCTGGCCGGACGCATGACCCAGCCTCCTAGGAAGCCGTAGCGGTGGTGATCGCGGTCCTCACCGCGGCTACCGCGGCCCGCCTGGTCGGACGGAGTGCCGGAGCGGGCCGAAATATCAGGCCAGGACGGGCAGCGGTGGCGTCAGCACCACCGCCCGATTCGCGATCTCGCGAGTGGGTGCGCCACAATGGTGATCGAGGAGGGGAGTATTCCCCCGTGGCGGAGTCGTCAGCACGGTCGACCACCCCAGGGTGGCACGACCCGGCCCCGTCGGTCACCGCGCTCCTGCGGTGACGGAAGAGACCTCCGACAGTCACCACAGCGAGCATCAGCGGCACACCGTGCCTCCACCGGGCGTACGGTGTGCCCGATGTCGCGTGTCTGCCGGAGGAATGAACGTTGGATGTGTCCGGGCTGGTCTGGGCGGTCACGCTTGTCGCACTGGTTGCCGTCCTAGCGGTCGATCTGCTGGTCATCGGACGCCGCCCGCACGAGCCGAGCGTGCGCGAGTCGAGCCTCTGGGTCGGCTTTTACGTGGGTCTGGCGCTGCTCTTCGGCGCGGGCCTGTGGTTGTTCTCCGGGCCAAGCGCCGCCGGCCAGTTCTACACCGGCTGGCTGACCGAGTACAGCCTCTCGGTGGACAACCTCTTCGTCTTCGTGATCATCATGGGCCGGTTCGGGGTGCCGCGGCCGTACCAGCAGAAGGTGCTGCTCGTCGGAATAGCGCTGGCGCTGGTCATGCGAGGTGGTTTCATCGCCGCCGGTGCGGCCTTGATCTCCCAGTTCTCCTGGGTCTTCTACATTTTCGGCGCGTTCCTCATCTACACCGCGATCAACCTGGCTCGGCAGGGTGAGCCGGACGAGGACGAGTTCTCCGAGAACGTGCTGATCCGGTGGAGCCGCCGGGCCCTGCCGCTGTCCCGGACGTACGACGGCGCCCGGCTCGTCACGCACGAGAACGGCAAGCGGCTCTTCACTCCGCTGCTGATCGTGATGATCGCCATCGGCACCACCGACCTGATCTTCGCGCTGGACTCGATCCCGGCGATCTTCGGGATCACGCAGGAGGCGTACCTGGTCTTCACCGCCAACGTCTTCGCCCTCATGGGGTTGCGTCAGCTCTACTTCCTGCTGGGCGGCCTGCTGGACCGGCTGATCTACCTCAGCTACGGCCTGGCGGTGGTGCTCGGTTTCATCGGCGTCAAGCTGGTGCTGGAGGCGCTCGCCGACAACAACCTGCCGTTCGTCAACGGTGGCGAGCACGTCGCCTGGGCGCCGCACATCCCGATCTGGCTCTCGCTGCTGGTGATCATCGGCACGTTGCTGCTGGCCACGGCGGCCAGCCTGGCCAAGTCGGCGCGGGACCGGCGCCGGGCGCTGGCCGAGGCGCGCAGCTGAGCGTCCGGCCCGGGCGGACGGCGGGACGTCGACCCCGCCGTCGAGGTCGGCGAGGATGACGAGAACGCGAGGGGCGGCTCCCGATCCCGGGAGCCGCCCCTCGCGCGTACGCGGACGTCAGACCCGGTGGACGCCGACCAGAGTGGCGACCCGCTCGGCGGGCAACGCCTCCTCCAGCACCCGACGCTGCCGGTAACAGGCGTGCAGCATGCGCCGGTCGCCGTCGGAGCCCGGCTCCGCGGTGACGATGCCGATGTGGTGGATCTTGCGGCCGGGGCGGGCGAAGAAGTAGAGGTCGCCGGGGCGCTCGTCGCCGAGGGCCAGGGGGACCGTGGCGGCCGCCTGGTCGTCGGCGTCGCGGGGCAACTGGACCCCGAACCGCCGCCAGGCCAGGTGCACCAGGCCCGAGCAGTCGATCCCGAACGCGGACACCCCGCCCCAGACGTAGACCACGTCCAGCAGCCGCTGCGCGACCGCGAGCACCTCGGCGGCCGTCGGCGGGGCCGCCGGTAGTTGCGCGAGGTGCGCGTCGGGAAGCCAGAGCGGGTCGGTGTGGCCGGGGGCGTGTACCGGCCGCCAGCCGTCCCGTGCCGGCCCGGCCGCGGCGAGCCGGGTGCCGAGGATCACCCCGGGCAGCACCACCGGGCCGTCGGGCGTGGCCCGCAGGGCGCTGACGCTGGCGTCCAGCACCAGCGGTGAGGCGCCGATGGCGGAGGTGGTCGCGTCGGCGGGCACGAGCTGATCGGCGGGGAGCCAGCCGGGGTAGCCGCGCGGGTCCAGCTTGGCGGCGGGTTGCTCGACGGCGATGACGTGCGCCCAGCCGTCCGGTCGCAGCTCGGTGACGAGGACCCGCTCGCCGAGCAGCAACTGGCTGAGGACACAGTCGCCGACCTGCTGGTCGCTGTCCATCCCGGAGATCCAGGCGCGGACGTCGGCGCGTGCCGCGAGGGCGGGACGGTCGACGGGGCGTACCGCCTCGGGAGAGGTCCAGAGCGTCGCGACCGCGACCCGGACGACGGCCTCGCGGCCCGGTTGCAGCTCCACGTCCACCCCCAGTTGGTGCTTGCTGTCCTCGCGACCTTAGTGAAAGAAACCGCCGTCCCTCAAGCCGGCGTCTGCACCTTTGCTTCAGCCACCGAGGTGATGCCGAGGCCCGGCGCGTCCGGCATCACGACCGACGCGCCCTCGTAACGGATTCCGCCGCGCACCGGAGACCAGGCCAGCCACCAGGCGGCGTCGAGGTCGGACACGGCGGTGGTGCCGTACGCGGCGACCAGGCTGGCCGCCGCACCGATGCCGACCTCGCTCTCCATCATGGAGCCGACGACGGTGCCGAGGCCGTGCGCGGCGGCCAGTTCGAGCATGGTGCGCGCGGGATGCAGGCCGCCGCACTTGGCCAGCTTGACGTTGACCAGGTCGGCCGCCCGACGCCGGATCACCTCGACCAGGTCACGGACGCCGAACACCGCCTCGTCGGCGAGAATCGGCACGTCCACCCGGTCGCTCACCCAGGCCAGCCCGTCCAGGTCCCAGCGGGCCACCGGCTGCTCGACCAGCTCCACGTCGAGCCCGGCGTCCTCGATGCCGCGGATCACCCGGACCGCCTCGCGAGGGGTCCAGCCCTGGTTGGCGTCGAGCCGGATCCGCACGTCCGGGCCGACCACGGCGCGTACCGCCCGGACGCGGTCCAGGTCGCCGGCGGCGTCCGTGCCGACCTTGAGCTTGAGCACGTCGAAGCCCTCGGCACGCCGCTTGCCGGCGGTCTCGGCCAGGTCGGCGGCCTCGCCGGCGGCGAGCGTGACGTCGGTCGGCACGGCCAGCGCGGTGCCGCCGAGCAGCCGCACCAGGGGTACGCCGAGCCGCCGCGCGGCCAGATCGTGCAGCGCCACGTCGACGGCCATCTTGGCGGCCTCGTTGCCGACCACCGCGCGTTGCACCTCGGTGCAGCGGGCCACCAGCTCGTCCGGGTCACGGCCGGTGAGCAGTGGTCCGAGCAGTTGCCGGACGCACGCCTCGGAGCCGTCGATCGACGCGCCGGTCACCTGCCACACCTGCGGCGCCTCGCCGAACCCGGAGCGGCCGTCGGCGTCGACCACCTCGACGACCAGGGTGTCCACGGTGGTGGTCCGGCGCAGCGCGGTGACGAACGGGGTGTGCAAGGGGGCGGTGAGCCGGTGGGTGCGTACCGCGGCGATCGTCATGTGCGGCACCCTATACGCAGACCACGGTCGCGTCAGTGGCCGGACGAGCGTAGCCCTGTCGGCGGCCCGCCGGGCGCGGCGCGATCCGGCGTCGGTGCGGGCCGGGGGAGGGCGTGGGCAGCGGGTCGGGTGTACGCGGCGGGCGGGCCATCGGGTGTGCGGAGGCGTCGGGATGAGCGGGTGGGACTGGGAACTGGTGGGCGCGCCGAACGCGCGTGACCTGGGCGGTCTGATCGGGGCGGGGGGTCGGCGGGTGCGGGCCGGCCGACTGGTCCGTACTCCGGCACTGGGTCGGTTGACCGATGACGACCTGCCGATGCTCGGCAAGCTCGCCCCGGCCTGTGTGGTCGATCTGCGGGACCATTCGGAGGTGACGGTCGCGCCGGCGGACCGGCTGGTCGGTGCGCCGCGGTTGGTGCACCTTCCGGTGTACGACCCGGAGCATCCGGTGTTCACGTACATCTCGGCGGTGCTGCTGGGCCACGACCTGTCCGCGTACGCGGAGCTTGCGCGGCAGGGGACGCCGGCGGCGATGGCGGCCATCTACCGGTGGTTCGTCACCGGGGTGTCGGCCCGGGCGGGCTTCGCCGAGGCGGTGCGGTTGGCGGCCCGGGCGGAGAACCTGCCGCTGGTGTACCACTGCTCGGCGGGGAAGGACCGGACCGGTTGGCTCACGGTGATCCTGTTGACCGCGCTCGGGGTGGACGAGGACGCGATCCGGGCCGAGTACCTGCGGAACAACCCGCTGACCGAGAGCCTGCGTGCGGTGATCGTGGAGGCGATGCGGCGGCGGCAACCGGCGCTGGACGTGGCGGCGGTGCTGCCGGTGCTGGAGGTCCGCCCGGAGTACCTGGACGCGGGTTACGACGAGGTACGCCGGGTGCACGGTTCGTTCGACGTGTACCTGCGCGACGGTCTCGGGCTGACCGACGATGTCATCCGGTCGTTGCGGGAGCAGCTGCTGGAGTGAGTGTCCCGCCTCCTGCCCGTCGATCATGCTTGGCGGTTGGTTCGGGGTTTCCCGACGGTCTCTTACAGGTCGTGGCGAGCGGACCAGACCCGGGCCGAGATGTCGGCGACGAGGGCGCAGGCGTCGGCGTCGTGCTCGTCGTCGGTGCCGGCTTCGGCGTCTCTGGTGGTGCAGACGACCACGGCGTACGGGGCCGCGTCGTCGGGGAAGACGACGCCGGCGCCGTGCCGGACCCCGCGGACCCAGCCGTTCTTGTGCGCGATCCGGATGCCCGGCGGTAGGCCGGCGGCGAGATCCTCGCGGTGCTCCTGCGCCACGAGCACGTCCAGCATCTCCGCGCAGGCGGCCGTCGAGGCGATCGGGCCGGATCGGGTGGCGCCGGTGGCGAGCGCGCCGAGCAGCGCGGCCAGGTCGGCGGCCGTCACCAGGTTCGTGATGCCGTTGTCGCGGGCGGCGAAGTCCTCGATTCCGCGACCGGTGACGCTGTGCCGGGCGCCGGCGAGTGACCAGACCTCGGCGATCGCGGGCAGGCCGACGTGGCCGATCACCAGGTTGGTGGCGAGGTTGCTGGAGCGGACGATCATGCGATGCGCGAGCCAGCGCAGCGACGCGGTACCGCCCACCCGCGCCCACACCGCGCCGTCGTTGTCGTAGTGCTCGGCGCAGGCGAACCGGGGTGCGCCGGGCTGTGCCGAGTCGAACGCGTTGGCCACCGGCACCGGTGCGTCCAGGTCGAGGGTGCCCGCCTCGGCGGCCCGGTGCAGGGCGGCGAGCACCGCGACCTTCATGGTGCTGGCCGCGTAGTGGGCGGCGTGTGCCCGGCGCGTCCAGGTCGGCTCGGCGTCGAGCCGTCCCACGTATGCGGACACGGTGCCGGGCACCTTGTCGAGGTGCGCGTCGAGATCCTCCCAGGCCATGCCGGTGACCGTAGCGGATCATGGCTGTCCGCGGGGGCGGCGGCCCGGCGGCCCGGGCTCTAGCGTGTGGGAATGACGAGCGCCGCGTACGACGCCATCGCCGACTGGTACGAACGGTTCGCGTCCGACACCTCGGCCGACTACATGGATCGGGTGCGCGGTCAGCTCACCGATCTGCTCGGAGCCGGCGTCCGTCGCCGGTGCCTCGACCTGTGTTGCGGCACCGGGGTGCACGGCGCGCATCTGCGCGCGCTGGGCTGGCACCCGGTGGGCGTGGACCTGTCCGGCGGGCAGCTAGGGCATGCGGGTACCCGGCTGCCCGTGGCACGGGCCGACGTGGCCCAGCTGCCGGTCGCCGACGCCAGCGTGCCGGCGGTGACCTGCGTACTCGGGCACACCGACCTGCCCGACTACCCGGCGGTGGTCGCGGAGGCTGCCCGGGTGCTGACCCCGGGCGGCCGGTTCGTGCACGTCGGCGTGCACCCGTGCTTCGTCGGCGCGTTCGCCGACCGGTCCGACCCGGCGCGGGCGGTCGTCGACAGCCGGTACGCCGACCGTGAGCGCACCTTCGGCGGTTGGAACCCCAACGGGGTGCGGGCCCGGGTGGGCGCCTGGCACGTGCCCCTCGCCGACCTGCTGAACGCGGTGACCGGGGCGGGACTGACCCTGACCGGGTTCCGGGAGTCCGGCTCCACCCCGATCCCCGACCTCCTGGCCTTCACGGCAACCAAACCCCACCCCTGACCACCGCCGCCCGACCGCCCACGTAGTTGTCGCGCGCCAAGTCGGGCCTGCCGTAGCAAAACCTCATGATCAGCGGCTGTCGGGCGCGGCGCGGGGCGGGTGGGAGGGGAGGGGTGAGAAGGCCGGAGCCCGGCCTGCCGAGGTGGCGGGCCGGGCTCCGGGGGAGGCTGACGGGTCAGCCGGCGTGCTTGCGGCGGGCCGCCGCCCGGCCACGCTGCTGCTGGTCGAGCACCACCTTGCGGATACGCACCGCGGCGGGGGTCACCTCGACGCACTCGTCCTCGCGGCAGAACTCGAGCGCCTGCTCCAGCGAGAGCTTCCGCGGCGGGATCAGCTTCTCGGTCTCGTCCGCGGTGGACGAGCGCATGTTGGTGAGCTTCTTCTCCTTGGTGATGTTGACGTCCATGTCGTCGGAGCGGGAGTTCTCCCCGACGATCATGCCCTCGTACACCTCGGTGGTGGGCTCGACGAAGAGCTGCCCGCGCTCCTGGAGGTTGGTCATCGCGAAGGCGGTGACCGTGCCCGCGCGGTCGGCGACCAGCGAGCCGTTGTTGCGGGTCCGCAGCTCGCCGAACCACGGCTCGTACGACTCGAAGACGTGGTGCAGGATGCCGGTGCCCCGAGTCTCGGTGAGGAACTCGGTGCGGAAGCCGATCAGGCCGCGCGCCGGGACCAGCCACTCCATCCGAATCCAGCCGGTGCCGTGGTTGACCAGCTGCTCCATCCGGCCCTTGCGAGTCGCGAGGAGCTGGGTGATCGCCCCCAGGTACTCCTCGGGGGCGTCGATGGTCAGCCGCTCCACCGGCTCGCAGGTCTTCCCGTCGACCTCCCGGGTGACGACCTGCGGCTTGCCGACGGTCAGCTCGTACGACTCGCGGCGCATCTGCTCGACCAGGATCGCGAGGGCCAACTCGCCGCGGCCCTGCACCTCCCAGGCGTCGGGGCGCTCGGTGGGCAGCACCCGCAGGGACACGTTGCCGATCAGCTCCTTGTCGAGCCGGTCCTTCACCATCCGGGCGGTGACCTTGGCGCCCTTGACCCGGCCGACCAGCGGCGAGGTGTTGGTGCCGATGGTCATCGAGATGGCCGGCTCGTCGACCGTGATCAGCGGCAGCGGGATCGGGTTCTCCGCGTCCGCGAGAGTCTCACCGATCATGATCTCCGGGATGCCGGCGACGGCGATGATGTCGCCCGGGCCGGCCGACTCGGCCGGCTTGCGCTCCAGGCCCTCGGTCATCAGCATCTCGGAGATGCGGACCCGCTGGGTGCTGCCGTCGGTGCGGCACCAGGCCACGGTCTGGCCCTTGCTGATGGTGCCCTGCCGGACCCGGCACAGCGCCAGCCGGCCGAGGAACGGCGACGCGTCCAGGTTGGTGACGTGCGCCTGGAGCGGGGCGTCCTGCTCGTAGGCGGGTGCCGGGATGGTGTCCAGCAGGGTGCGGAAGAGCGGCTCGAGGTTGTGGCTGTCGTCCGGCACGGCCCCGTCTGCGGGCTGGGTCAGCGAGGCGATGCCGTCGCGGGCGCAGGCGTAGACGATCGGGAAGTCGATCTGCTCCTCGTCGGCGTCCAGATCGAGGAAGAGCTCGTAGGTGTCGTCCACGACCTCCTTGATCCGGGCGTCCGGACGGTCCACCTTGTTGATCACCAGGATGATCGGCAGGCGGGCGCGCAGCGCCTTGCGGAGCACGAAGCGGGTCTGCGGCAGCGGGCCCTCGCTGGCGTCCACCAGCAGGACGACGCCGTCGACCATGGTCAGGCCGCGCTCGACCTCGCCGCCGAAGTCGGCGTGGCCGGGGGTGTCGATGATGTTGATGGTCACCGGGTCCGAGCCGTCGGCCGGCATGTAGCGCACGCCGGTGTTCTTGGCCAGGATGGTGATGCCCTTTTCCCGCTCCAGGTCCATCGAGTCCATGACCCGATCGGCCACCTCGGCCCGGGCACTGAACGCGCCGGCCTGCCGCAACATGGCGTCGACCAGAGTCGTCTTGCCGTGGTCGACGTGGGCGATGATGGCGACGTTGCGGAGGTCGGTGCGTAGCTGCATACCCTCCATACTCTCCTGTCCGAGGTTGCCGGTTCCGCCTCGGGGTCATCCCCCGATTGGCCCGGATCTGTGGTGGAACTCCTGTCCCAGCCGTGGGCACGGCTGGCATGCTGACCCTCGTGTTCATGGGGGCCGAGTGCACGACCTGCTGACCTTCGTGCAGGGTCTGCCGCCCCTGCTGATCTACCTGGTCGCCGCGCTGATCGTCGCGGGTGAGACCGCCGTGATCTTCGGGCTGCTGGTGCCGGGAGAGGCGACCCTGCTGCTGGTCGGTTTCCTAGCGTACGCGGGGACGTTACGGCTCGCCCCGGCGCTGCTCGTGATGGTCGGCGCAGCGGTGATCGGCGACACACTCGCGTTCCGGGCAGGTCGCCGGTACGGGCGGAAACTGCGCGCCAGCGGGCTCGGCAGGCGGGTTGGTCCGGAGCGCTGGCAGCGGGCGGAGGCCCTGCTCAGCCGGCTCGGCGGCCGGGGCGTCTTCACGGCCCGCTGGATCGCCTTCGCCCGCACCCTGGTTCCCCGCCTCGCGGGCGCCGGGGGCATGCCGTACCGGCGTTTCGCCGTGTGGAACCTGGCCGGGATCGTCGGCTGGGTGGGGGGCTCGGTCCTGGTCGGGTACGTGGCCGGGGAGTCGTACGAGACGGTGTCGCGGCTGCTGGGCCGGGCGACCGGCGCGGTGCTGCTGCTGCTCGCCGCGCTGGTCGCGGTGGTGTTGACCGGCCGCTGGCTCGGGCGCAACCCCGACCCCGCCCAGGCGCTGCTGCTCCGAGCCGCCGCCCTGCCGCCGGTGCGCTGGCTCGCCGGCCGGTACGGGGTGCTCTTCTTCCTGCTCAGCATGCGCATCGGGCCGGGCTGGACCCTGCTGCTCAACCTGACGGCCGGGCTGCTGCTGCTCTTCGCCGCCGGCCTCGCCTTCGCCGGGTTGCTGGAGTTCGTGGTGCGCAACAGCGGCCTCGCCCTGGTGGACGACGCTATCGCCCGCTGGTTCGCCGACCGGCGTACCTCCGGGGCGGTCGAGGTCGGGCTCGCGACCGTGTCGGCGCTGCGCGGGCCAGTGTTGATCGCGGTGGTGGCGGTGGTGGCCGTGGTGCTGGCGTGGCGGCAGCGGTCGTGGCGGGCCGACCTGCTCAGCCTGGTGGGCACGGTGGGGGCGTTCGTCCCGTTGCTGGTGCTGGCCCTCGCCGCGCACCTGGCGGGATCGGCCGGGTCCGACCCGGACGACGGGCTCTTCCCGACCCAGAACGCGGTGATGACGGCGAGCCTCTGCACGCTCGCCTGGCTGCTGTCCCGGAACACACGCTGGCCGGTGGCCGTGGCCACCTGGACGGGCGCCGCCGCCGGTGTGGTCTACCTCGCCGGGGCTCGCCTCTACCTGGGGCTCAGCACGGCCAGCGGGACGGTGGCCGCCGTCCTGCTCGGGGTGCTCTGGACTGCCGTGTTCATGGTCGCCTGGGCCACCCGGAACCGCGCGCTCGGCCGATCGGCGCCCACGCCGGCACCGGCGGCACCAACAGCACCGGCGGCACCAACAGCACCGGCGGCACCAACAGCACCGGAAGCACCGCCGACATCAGCGACACCGCAGGCACCGGCGGCTTCGGCGGCATCGCAGGCTTCGGTGGCGCCGGCCGCACCACCGCCCGAGATCCGGGCTCCCGAGCCGCCGGAGGGGCAGCCGCCCGCCCCGGAGCGGCCCGGGGGACGGCACCCGGTCGAGCCCGGTTAGGGCCGGTTCCCCGGACCGCCAGGCTTGTGAGACGGACCCTCGACCGGGATCGCCGAGGCCGGCGTCGGCGGTCCGCCGTCGGGCTCGGCCGGCGGTCAGGCGGCGAGATCAGACGGTGCTGCCCGGCGGTCGGGGGGCGGTGCGGTCGGTCGGCAGGCTCCGACGGTGGTGCCCGACGTTCGGACGGTGGTCGGGTCGGACGCTGGGGTCCGGCGGTGGGGTGGGGCGGCGGGTCACCCGGCGCAGCACATCGGGCACGCCTTCGCCAACCTGCACGGGCTCAACGCCACCGACCTGCAGGCGCTGATCACGGTCATGGACGCCGGGCTGGCCGACGATCCGCTCACCCCCGGCCGGCTCGGCGAGCAGTTGAATCTCTCCTCGGGCTCGGTCACCGCGCTGGTCGACCGGTTGGAACGCGCCGGGCACATCCGCCGGGACCGCGGCGCAACAGACCGGCGCAAGATCCTGCTGCGCTACGCCGACCGGGGTGTCGCGCTCGCCGTGGAGTTCTTCGAGCCGCTGGGCCGACGTACCGACGCGGTGACGGCCGACTTCAGTGACGACGAACTGCAAGTGGTGCACCGGTTCCTGGGTGCCATGGTCGAGTCGACACGGGAGCATCTCGACGAGACGCGCACCGCCCGCGCCGATCCGTCCTGATCGGACTCCGGATTAGCCCCGGACCGCTGTCGGTGGTCGACCGCGGCCGAACCCATGCGTCACGCTGGGTGAACCTGCGTACGTCGCATCGATTGTGTTCACCGGCGTCCGAAATGGTGCGGAGAAAAGTCGAATGTGAACACGAAGCACTCTGACCTGGGCACTTACCCAGGAAGCGAGCTATGGTCGAGGTAACGCCCGGCGCTGTGCACCAATCGGCCGGGCCTGCGCGTTACCTCCAAACGATCACGCCGTGTAACGCCCTGTCTGGCCCTCATCCATCGGAAAGGGGGCGCCATGACCCGGGCTCCGGCGAACCTCATGGCCGTACGCAGCCTGCTGCTCACTCATCTCAACATCGACAAGAACACGGTCCGTGACGCGGACCTCGAACCCGCGGAGGTCGGCATCGTCGGCGACCCGAACCACCGGGGCGGCTACCACTGCGGCTCGGACCGGGTGGTGAAGAACGACTACTCCGTCGTCGAGTCTTCCCGCGATCGCAACGGACTGACCCTCGACGCGGCGGCGCTCGACGTGGGCCAGTTCCGGGTGGCATCCGGTGGTCGCACCCACGACCTGCGCAGCTTCTCCACCTGGTGCGTGCAGCAGTGCACCGCGGGCGCCGCGGACACCCGCGACCTCCGGGAGATCATCTACAGCCCCGACGGCCGGGTCGTCCGGCGGTGGGACCGGCTCGGTCGACGAAGCAGCGGTGACAACTCACACCTGTGGCACACGCACTTCAGCTTCTTCCGCGACTCGATCAAGGCGGGCCGGGACCAGACCCCGCTGTTCCGCCGCTACCTCACCAGCATCGGCCTTCTGGAGGACGACATGAGCGAAAAGGCAGAGCAGCAGATCAACTCCGTCTTCACCGGAATGTTCATCGGCGGCAGCTCGATGGGACGCCGGGTCGACCCGGACGGCGCCGGCAGCGAGACGGCCAGCAACAGCCTGGTGGCCAAACTCGACTACACGATGCTGCGGCTCGACACGCTGGTCAGCCAGCTGACCGCCCTGTCCGGGCGGGACTTCACCGACGAACCGGCGATCGTGCAGGGCGTGCTGGCCGCGCTCACGCCGGAGAAGATCGCCGCCGCCATCCCGCCGACGATGGCCCAGCAGGTCGCCGAGGAACTCGCCCGCCGGCTGGCCGAGTGAGTCGTGGGTGGGCCGCTCCGGCCCGGGAGCGGCCCACCCGCCGGTCAACAACAGGCATTGCGCAACGACATTTGCGCAATGCCTGTTGTTGATGTGATGCTGTCCGTATGCAGAACCACGACGTACGCCAGGTCACCGACTCGCGAGTGCTGGCCGCCCTGTCCCACCCGCTGCGCCGCCGCCTGATGGACGTGCTCAAGGTGTACGGCTCGGCGACGGTCGGCGTGCTCGCCGAGCGCACCGGTCAGGCGCCGGCGAACGTCAGCCACCATCTCAGGGTCCTGGCGGCGGCCGAGCTGGTCGCCGAGGCGCCGGAGCTGGCCCGGGACCGGCGCGAGCGGTGGTGGCGGCTGGTCAGCCGTGGCGTGCGCTGGTCGAACGCGGACTTCGACACGGACCCGGCAGCCCGGGCGGTGGCCGACGCCGCCACCTCGCTCAACCTGGACCGGCACGTGTCGCTGGTCCGAGCCTGGCACGGCGCGGACGAGGCGACGCAGGCGGCCTGGGGCGACGGGCCCTTCTCCACCGACCGCTGGCTGCACCTCAGCCCTGAGGAACTGGCCGAGCTGGGCCGCGAGCTGGCCGACCTGCTGGCCCGCTGGGCCGACCGGGAGGTTCCCGACGACGGGCGGAAGCGGGAGCCGGCCTTCGTCTTCGCCTACGGCGTGCCCGCGCAGCCGTGACCACGCCGGCGCCCCCGGTGAAGCGCCAGCCGGGCGGGTTGGTCCGGCACCGGGACTTCCGACTGCTCTGGGCCGCCCAGACGATCAGCGGGATCGGCAGCAACGTGACCGCGGTGGCCCTGCCACTGGTGGCGGTGGCCGCGCTCGACGCCAGTACGTTCCAGGTGGCCGTGCTCACCGCCGCCGCGTGGCTGCCCTGGCTGCTGGTCGGCCTGCCGGCCGGCGCCTGGGTGGACCGGCTGCCGCGACGACCGGTCATGATCACCTGTGACGTGGTGTCGGCGCTGCTCTTCCTCAGCGTCCCGGCCGCCGCCGTGACCGGCACGCTCAGCGTCGCGCAGTTGCTGGTCGTAGCGCTCGGCGCCGGGCTGGCCCGGGTCTTCTTCGAGACCGCCGACCAGGTCTACCTGCCCTTCCTGCTCCGCCCGGCGGAGGTCCCGGAGGGCAACGCGAAGCTGCAGGCCACCCAGACCGGGAGCTACGTGGTCGGGCCGAGCCTCGCCGGCCTGATCGCGCAGGCCGTCGGCGCGGTCGCCGCGCTGGTGCTCGACGCGCTGACCTTCCTGGTCTCCGCGGTGTGCCTGGCCCGGATCCGCCGTAAGGAGCCCACGCCGACACGGTCGGCTCCCAACCGGTCGCTGCGCCGCGAGATCGTCGACGGCGTACGGTTCGTCACCCGCGACCCGTACCTGCGGGCGATGGCGCTCTTCGGTGCGGCGAGCAACATCGGGCTGGTCGGCTACCAGGCGGTGCTGGTGGTCTTCCTGGTCCGCGATGTGCGGCTGGCGCCGGGAACGGTCGGCCTGCTGGTCGCCGCGATGAGCCTGGGCGGCATCGCGGGCGCGCTGCTGGCCACCGCCGTCGGCCGCCGGTTCGGCACCGCCCGGGCGATGCTGCTCGCGGCGGTGTTCACCGGACCGCCGGCGTTGCTCATCCCCCTCGCCGGACCAGGCCCGGCGCTGCTCTGGCCCGCCCTCGGCGGCGTGCTGGTCAGCCTCGGCGTGGCCGTGGGCAACGTGCTGAAGGGCAGCTTCCGGCAGACCTACCCGCCCCGCGAACTGCTCGGCCGGGTCACGGTGAGCATGCAACTGCTGAACTACGGGACCATCCCGCTGGCCGCGCTGCTGGCCGGCGCGCTCGGCGAAGCGTACGGGGTCCGGGCCGCGGTGCTGACGATGACCGGTTGGCTCGCGGTGACCCCGCTGATCCTGCTGATCGGGCCGCTACGGCACCGGCGGGACCTGCCCGCCACCCCTGCGGAGTCCGGACAGCGAACCGGCGCCGGAACGCCGGCACCCGCCCGAGCGGGCTCCGTCCTGGACGTGCCGTGACGCGTGGCGGCGGCGGCCGGATCGCCGACCGCCGCCGTAGCGCGTGGCTATCTACATCGGGCGGACGTTGTCCGCCTGCGGGCCCTTCTGGCCCTGGGTCACCTCGAACTCGACCTTCTGGCCCTCGCTCAGCTCCCGGTAGCCACTGCTCTGAATGGCCGAGTAGTGGACGAACACGTCCGGGCCTCCGCCGTCCTGCTCGATGAAGCCGAAGCCCTTTTCCGAGTTGAACCACTTAACCGTGCCGGTTGCCATGCGTCTCTCCCTGTTCCAAAACGGCTGAGCACCGGCCGCCGACCGGTGATCGCCCTGTATCACCCATGACAGTAACGGGCCAAACGCATATCTGCCGGGCGAAGTGCCGTAGGCGACCGGGTGAACTCTCCGGCGAGCCGCGAAAAACCCTGCCCCGCAGTAGCCCGGCTGGGGCATGCTTGCGTCGGTGAGGGATGCCGCGATCGCCGCCCTGTCCGAGTTGGAGCGCGAGATCGGCGCGCCAGGGGACGGACTCGACCGGCTGCGGCTGGCCCCCACCCCGTTCGTGCCCGAGGTGCGGCTGCACGTCGCGGAGGACCCCATCCTGTGGTGGGCGCGGATGGAGGCGTACGCCGGTCACCGCCTGCCACCGCCGTACTGGGCCTCGGTCTGGGCCGGTGGTCAGGCCCTCGCCCGTCACCTGCTCGACCATCCCGACCTGGCCGCCGGACGCCGGGTACTGGACCTGGCCGCCGGGTCCGGGCTGGTGGCGATCGCCGCCGCCCTCGCCGGCGCCGAGCAGGTGACGGCCAACGACATCGACCCGTACGCGGTCGCCGCCGTGACCGTCAACGCCAGGGCGAACCGGGTACGCGTCGCGGCCACCGGTGGTGACCTGCTCGACACGGTCGCGACCGGCGCCGACCTGCTGCTCGCCGGCGACGTGCTCTACGACGAGGCGCTGGCCGACCGGGTGCTGCCCTTCCTCGCCCGGGCCGCCGCGAACGGCACAGAGGTGCTGGTGGGCGACCCGGACCGGGGGCACCTGCCACCCGGCCGGTTGGCCGTGGTCGCCAGCTATCCGGTGCCGACCACCGAACCCGCGGTCGACTCGCCGGTGCGCCGCGTACAGGTGCTGCGGCCCGCCTGAGACAGCAGGGCCGCGGACCCGTGCCAGCTCAGGGACCACCCCGAGCCGGACTCAGGGTGGGGTGGGGGATCCGACCGGATGCGGCGGGTGCCGGCGGGCCATAGCGTACGGGTCATGGCGGAGTGGTTGGCGCAGGTCGGAGAGTTACCCACCGTGCTGCTGGTGGGAGTCCTCGGAGTGGTCATGCTCTTCGACGCCGTACCGCTGCTGGGGGTGCTGGTCCCGGGCGACGTGGCCATTCTCGCCGCGGTGGGGGTGGGTCGGCCCGCCACCGGGCTGGCCACCTTCGCCGCCGTGGTCGGCGGCTGCGTGGCCGGGTGGTCGCTGAGTTTCCTGGCCGGCCGCCGCTACGGCGACCGGCTGCGCAACAGCCGGGTCGGCGGCTGGATCGGTGAGTCGCGGTGGTCCGCGGCCGAGGGCGTGCTGCGCCGCGGCGGCGGTCGGATGGTGCTCGTCGCGCCGTTCCTGCCGGTGTTCAACGCGTTGCTGCCGCTGGCCGCCGGTGGGCTGCGGATGTCGTACCCGCGGTTCATCGGCTGCGCGACCCTCGGTGCCGCCTCCTGGGCCGGGCTCTACCTGGTGCTCGGCACCGCCTCCCGGTCCCTGGCCGGCCTGCTGCCCGGCGAGGCCAGCCCGATGCTGGTGACGATGGCGATCGGGCTCGCGCTCGCCGGGGTGGTGCTGCTCGGCACCCGGCGCCGGCTGCGCGCAGTCACCGCCGACGAGCACCCCGTCTGACGTCGGTCACCAGCCGCGGGCACGCCACTGGGGCAGCGCCGGCCGCTCCGCACCGAGCGTGCTGTCCTTGCCGTGCCCCGGATAGAACCAGGTCTCGTCCGGCAGCCGGTCGAAGAGTTTGTGTTCGACGTCGCCGATCAGGGCGGCGAACCGCTCCGGGTCCTTGTCAGTGTTCCCCACCCCACCCGGGAAGAGGCTGTCCCCGGTGAACAGGTGCGGCACACCGGCCGGGTCGCGGTAGAGCAGCGCGACGGAACCCGGCGTGTGCCCGCGCAGGTGGATGACCTCCAGGGCGCAGTCGCCGACACGAACGGTGTCCCCGTCGGTGAGCGTCTCCGCCCCGATCGGCAGGCCGGCCGCGTCGTCGGCGTGCACCAGGGCCCGGGCGCCGGTCTTGGCCACGACCTCCTCGAGCGCCACCCAGTGGTCCATGTGCTGGTGGGTGGTGACCACGGCGGTGAGATCACGGTCACCGATCAGCTCCAGCAACCGGGGCGCCTCGTTCGCCGCGTCGATCAGCACCTGATCGCCGGTGGCGCGGCAGGTCAGCAGGTACGCGTTGTTGTCCATCGGGCCGACCGAGAGCTTGCTGATGGTGAGCCGGTCGAGTTCGCGTACCGCCGGCTCGCCGCCGGGGAGCACCTCTCCGCTGTAGGTCATGTGGTGTCTACATCCATTCCGGTGGGTTCGGCAGGGGGCCTTCGGGGGTGACGGTGAGCAGGTCCGCGCCGCCCCGGCCGATCAGCCAGGCGGCGAGGCCGGGGGCGGGGCCGGCGACGACCGGGGCGCCGTCGCGCGCGCCGATCACCAGTTCGTGCCGGGTCCCGTCGAAGCGCAGCACCATGGCCGGCACGTCCGGCCGGTCGGCCAGGTCGGTGGTGACCTCGTGCAACAGCCGGTGCGCGAAACCCTCGGGCCAGTCGGCGGGTCGGTGCCCGGCGGCCAGGTCCAGATGGTGCACCTCCAGCTCGCGCAGCCGGCACCAGACCAGCTCCGCGGCGACTCTCGGCCCGCCCGGTGTGGCGACGGTGGCGGACCACGCCTCGGTGGGCATGGCGGCCACGGCATCGCCGAACCGGTCGGCCGAACGACGCAGGTCGTCCAGGTGGGCGTCGGCCGTTCGGGCCGCGCCGGCCTCGATGTCCCCGGCCCGGGCGGCGGGCGAGGCGTACATCGTTCGGGGCTCGCCGGTGCGGGCGGCGGTGAGCAGGTTGACGAACCCGTCGGCGTTGCGGGCCAGATGCGCCAGGACGTGCCCACGGCTCCAGCCGGGCAGCAGCGACGCGGAGGCCAGGCCGGCCTCGTCGAGGACGGCGGCGGTACCCAGCAGCCGCGCGGTCGCGGCCTGCACCTCGCCGGTCAGCAGCAGCGGGTCCGTAGTCACGCTCCGACCCTAGCGGTATCGCGGTACCGCGTCGGCGGGGAAATGGCTTTCGGCGCGTCGCCGCGCCCCCTAGCGTCTTCGGCGACGACGCGGCACCGGATCGATCGGGAGGAGGTGAGGGCTCATGCCGGTCCTGGCACGCGTGTCCCGCCATCACCTACGAAACCGATGAGGATGCCATGAAGATCGAATTGACCGCCCTCGGCTGGGACGCCGACTGGGCGGCCCAGGCGCGCCGGCGCAGCGGTCACCAGCCGGGCCGGGTGGCCCGGGTCGACCGGGGCGTGTGCACCGTGCTCTGCGCGGACGGGCCGGTCCGCGCCAGCCTGGGCGGCACACTGCTCACCACCGCCGCCCGTGACCTGACCAACCTGCCCTGCGCGGGCGACTGGGTGCTGGTCGGCACCTGGCCGGACGGGCGCCGCACCGTCGAGGCCGTGCTGCCCCGACGTACCGCCCTGGTGCGCCGCACCGCCGGCAAGGACGCCAGCGGGCAGGTGCTCGCCGCCAACCTCGACGCCGCGGCGGTGGTCGAGCCGGTGCACCCCGAACCGGACACCGGGCGCATCGAGCGGCTGCTCTCCCTCGTCCACGAGTCCGGCGCCCGGCCGTTCGTCGTACTAACCAAGGCCGACCTGGCCGCGGACCCGGACGCGATCGCCCGTCAACTCGCCGCGGTGGCGCCCGGCGTGCCGGTGCTGCCGATCAGCGCCGAGCACGGTACGGGCCTCGACCCGCTGCGGGCGGCTGTCGCCCCCGGCCGCACGCTGGGCCTGCTCGGCCCGTCCGGCGCGGGCAAGTCGAGCCTGGTCAACGCGCTGGCCGGCGCCGTGGTCATGCCCACGCAGGCGATCCGGCGGGTCGACGGGAAGGGCCGGCACACCACCACGTGGCGCGCGCTGGTGGCGGTGCCGGGCGGGGGCGCGGTGATCGACACCCCGGGCGTACGGGCGGTCGGGCTGCTGGACGGCTCGGCGGGCCTGGACCGGGCCTTCGCCGACATCGCGGAGCTCGCCCTCGACTGCCGGTACGCCGACTGCGCGCACGACGGTGAGCCGGCCTGCGCGGTGCGGGATGCGCTGGAGAACGGTGAGCTGACCGCTCGACGCTGGGAGAGCTGGCGCCGGCTGCAGCGGGAGGTGGCCTTCGAGACGCGGCGGCGCGAGGCACGGGTCGCCGCCGAGCGTCGCGGCGGCTGGCGGGGGGCCCGCC
>NZ_JBEXFP010000046.1:0-53755 GCF_040606825.1 Micromonospora sp. NPDC005367
CCACGCTCGGGGGCCAGCTCCGACCCCCCGGCCGCGCCACCGGGCGCGGCCGGTGCGACACGGCGTATTCGCGCAGGTCAGCGGTCGAGGACCAGGCCGACCTTCTGGAACTCCTTGAGGTCGCGGTAGCCACACTTGGCCATCGCCCGGCGCAGCCCGCCGAAGAGGTTCAGCTGGCCGTCGGGCTCGTCGGCCGGGCCGAAGAGAACCTGCTCCAGCGAGCCGATCGGCTCACTGGCCACCTCGAACGCGCCGCGCGGCAGCGACGGGTGGCTGGCGGCCGAGTGCCACCAGGCCCCACCGGCCGGCGCCTCCTCGCTGCGGGAGAGCGGCTCGCCGAGCATCACCGCGTCCGCGCCGCAGCCGAGGGCCTTGGCGATGTCGCCGGAGCTCTGCATGTCCCCGTCGGCGATCAGGTGCACGTACCGGCCGCCGGTCTCGTCCAGGTAGTCCCGGCGGGCCGCGGCCGCGTCGGCGATCGCGGTGGCCATCGGCACCCGGATGCCGAGCACCGACTCGGTGGTCGACCAGTCGTCCCCGCCGATGCCGACGATGACACCGGCCGCGCCGGTACGCATCAGGTGCAGCGCGGTCTTGTAGTCGGTGCAGCCGCCCACGATCACCGGCAGGTCGAGGTCCGCGATGAACTCCTTGAGGTTCAGCGGCTCGTCGGTGGTCGAGACGTGCTCGGCGGAGACGATCGTGCCCTGGATGACCAGGATGTCCACGCCGGCGTCCAGGATCACCGGGGCCAGCGCCAGGGTGTGCTGCGGGGACACCCGCACCGCCACCGTGCCGCCCCCGGCACGCAGCTCGCGTACCCGCTCCGCGATGAGGTCGGGTCGGATCGGTTCGGCGTACACCTCCTGCAGCCGCTTGGTCGCCCGTGCGTCCTCGTCCAGCCCGGCCAGTTCCTCGAGCACCTTCGTCGGGTTCTCGTAGCGGGTCCAGAGCCCTTCGACGTTGAGCACACCGAGGCCGCCGAGCTCGCCGAGGCGGACGGCGGAGCTCGGGCTCATCGTGGCGTCGGAGGGGTGCCCGACGCAGGGGATGCCGAACTGGTAGGCGTCGAGCTGCCAGGCGGTGGAGACGTCGTCGACGTCCCGCGTCCGGCGGCTCGGGACGATGGCGATGTCGTCCAGGTGGTAACCGCGTTGCGCGGTCTTGCCCAACCCGATCTCGACCACGTCACGCATGGCTCACTCCAGTTGTTGTCGGGGGTGGTGGTGGGGGTCAGCGGGTGTGGTAGTTGGGCGCCTCGGTGGTCATCTGGATGTCGTGCGGGTGGCTCTCCTTGAGCCCCGCCGCGGTGATCCGGATCAGCTGGCCGCGCGCGTGGAGCTCGGGGATGCTCTCCGCGCCGGCGTAGCCCATCGCCAGCCGCAGCCCGCCGACCAGCTGGTGGGCGACCCGCGAGAGCGGCCCGCGGTACGGCACCTGACCCTCGACGCCCTCCGGGACCAGCTTCTCGTCGTTGGTCACGTCCTGCTGAAAGTAACGGTCCTTGGAGTACGACTTGGCCTGCCCACGGGACTGCATCGCGCCGAGCGAGCCCATCCCCCGGTACGCCTTGAACTGCTTGCCGTTGACGAAGATCAGCTCACCGGGGCTCTCCTCGCAGCCGGCGAGCAGGCTGCCGAGCATCACCGTGTCGGCACCGGCGACCAGCGCCTTGGCGATGTCGCCGGAGTACTGGATACCGCCGTCGCCGATCACCGGGACGCCCGCCGGACGGGCCGCCCGGGTGGCCTCCATGATCGCGGTGATCTGCGGCACGCCGACTCCCGCCACGATCCGGGTGGTGCAGATCGCGCCCGGGCCGACACCGACCTTGACGCCGTCGGCGCCAGCCTCGACCAGGGCCCGGGCGCCGGCGTAGGTGGCGATGTTGCCGCCCACGATGTCGATCGTGACGTCCTTCTTGAGCCGGCGGACCATGTCCAGGACGGCCCGCTGGTGGCCGTGCGCGGTGTCCACGATCAGCACGTCGACGCCCGCGTCGACCAGGGCCCGAGCCCGCTTGTAGGAGTCCTCCCCGACCCCGATGGCGGCGGCCACGCGCAGCCGGCCCGCCTCGTCCTTGGTGGCGTCCGGGTACTGCTCGCTCTTGGTGAAGTCCTTCACGGTGATCAGCCCGCGCAGCCGGCCCGAGCCGTCCACGATCGGTAGCTTCTCCACCTTGTGCTGGCGCAGCAGGGCCAGCGCCTCGTCCTTGCTCACGCCGACCGGCGCGGTGATCAGCGGGGCCCGGGTCATGATCTCGCGGACCGGCGTGTCGGGTTCGGAGACGAAACGCATGTCACGGTTGGTCACGATGCCGACGAGCTGCCCGTCGCCGTCGACGACGGGCACCCCGGAGATCCGGTAGCGGCCGCAGAGCGCGTCGACGTCGCGCAGGGTGTCGTCGGGGCTGGCGGTGACCGGGTTGGTGATCATGCCGGACTCGGAGCGCTTGACCAGGTCCACCTGGAGCGCCTGGTCCTCCACCGAGAGGTTGCGGTGCAGCACGCCGATGCCGCCCTGACGGGCCATGGCGATCGCCATGCGCGCCTCGGTCACGGTGTCCATCGCGCTGGAGAGCAGCGGCACGGAGAGCGTGACGTTGCGGGTCAGCCGGGTGACGGTGTTCACGCGGCTCGGCACCACGTCCGACTCGCCCGGCTGGAGCAGTACGTCGTCGAAGGTCAGGCCGAGAGGTACCACCCGGGCGGAGCCTGCCGGCAGCTCCGGCAGGTGGCCGCCCAGCTCGCCGTGGTCGGCGCCGGCCGGAAGATCGGTGCTGGGCGAAATTTCCACGATTGCTCCCCTGAGCTGGTCGAACGGGCTTCAGCGAGGTGGCGCGGCGGGCACCGGAAGAGCGCCGCACGCGGCGCGTCGCTCCATCGTACCCATGCGGCTGAGCTGGCCGTCCTCGCGCCGGGCCGGTCGGCGCGCGTCCGGGGGCGGGCGTCGCTGCGGCGTTGGGTCTACGGTGAGGGGGTGCACGACGAGCCCATCGACCCGTTCAACGGCGACCCGGCCGATCCGGCCTCCGGCCTGCACGACTCGGGCGACGACGCACCGCTGGACGCGCTGACCGACGTCGAGCGGCAGGACGTGCTGGAGGATCTCGCCGACCTGGAGATCTATCAGGCCCTGCTGGCCCCGGTCGGGGTTCGCGGCCTGGTGATCGAGTGTGAGGACTGCCGCGAGCCGCACTACTTCGACTGGGACCTGCTCCGGGGCAACCTGCGCCATCTGCTCAGCTCGGGCCGGCCCCGCGTGCACGAGCCGGCCTACGACCCCGACCCGGACCACTACGTCACCTGGGAGTACGCCCGGGGCTACGCCGACGGCGTGCACGACACGCTCACCGACGGCAACGACGACGCGCCCGGACACGAGGAGCCCGGCCGCGAGGAGCCTGGCCGCGAGGAGCCCGACCGCCGCTGAACAGGACGGGGCTGGCGCGGCCCCACCGGGCCGCCGGGCCCACCGGGCCCACCGGGCCCACCGGGCCCACCGGGCCCACCGGGCCCACCGGGCCTCACGAGTGTCTTTGGCGCGAACGGGTGCGAGCGCGGAAGGCAGGCGGCACCACCGGGCGAGGCATCCCCTCGGGCACGCTTTGGAGCTGAATCGCCTGCGACATCACCGGCAGTGCTCCCGCCCAATTACCGACGCTCGCGCCGCGATTCATTGGGCGATCACCGACGGTGCCACCAGCAATCCGCAGGCGGGAGCTGCCGGCTCAGCACCGCCGGCCACCGTCTGGCAGAGCATCCAGCGCGGCCGCCGGCGAGTCGTCTACGACATCAGCTCTAAAGCGTCCCCGCAGTGGTCACCCTTGGCCTCCCGGACCTCAGGGCGCCCTCAAGCTTCGAGGTTGCTCGACCGATCCTCAGGCGACCAGCCCGGCGCGGAAGCCCGCGGCCACGGCGTGCGCCCGGTCCCGGGCGCCCAGCTTGCGGAAGAGCCGCCGCGCGTGCGTCTTGACGGTGTCCTCCGAGACGAACAGCTCCCGCCCGATCTCGGCGTTGCTCTTGCCCTCCGCCATTCCGAGCAGCACCTGGAGTTCGCGCTCGGTCAGCCCGACGGAGGCGCGCGCGGCCCGGGCGTTCGGCGCCGGCCGTTTGCCGTCCGGTGGCGTGCCCTCGGGCTCACCACCGTTACCTTCCGGCCCGTCGTCGCCGCGTTGCACCGGCACCACGGTCGGTCCGCCGTTCGGCCCCTCCGCCGGCCCGGCCGACCAGCCGGGGCCCGGGTCACCGCCGGGTCGACCGGCGGGCGTGGAGCGGCTCTTCCCGCCGACCGCCGCGGTGTCCCGTACCGGGTCGGTGACCCGGTGACGGGCGGCCCGGCCGGGCGCGGAGAGCAGCAGCAGCGCTTTGGCCACCGCGCTGGTGAGATCGTGGTCGGCGCCTTGGATCAGCCCACGGGCACCGGCGTTGATGGTCGCCGCGGCGGCCTCGGACTCCTCGGCGCCGAAGAGCAGCACGGCGGCCTGCGGGGCACGGGCCAGCACCCGGCGGACGAAGCCGGCGCTGTCGGGCCGGGTGAGCGCCGTGTCGGCGAGTACCACGTCCGGTTGCCGTTCGGTGAGCCGAAGCATCACCTCAGGGTCGGAGACGGCGGTACGAACGACCGCTGACAGCCCGAGGCGGGCCGCCGCGGAAGTGAGATGTTGCGCCGCAAGTGGTGTCCGGACGCACACAAGAACCGTACGCACTGTGGGGTCTCCTCTCCGCCAACGAGCAGACCACGAGCGGGTCGGTCCGGGAGGGGGTTCCCGGCAATCCTCCGAACTTTTCCGACAGATGGGTCATATGCGACAAAGTGCCGGACGTTTTGGATCACACGCGTGTGAATCGTGGGGCTGTCGGGTAACGGGAGACCCAGGCCGGGATCGGTGCGCCTGTGCGGCCCGCCGCCCGGAGGCCCGGCCATGATGATCTCGCGGTGCCGCGCGGGAGGAGGGGTGCTGATGTCGAACGTACGTAGACTGCCCGGACCCATCGTCGATCTCTGGGACTGGCAGCGGCTCGGCGCCTGCCGGGGACGGGACAGCGCCCAGTTCTTCCACCCGGACGGTGAACGGGGCTCGTCCCGGCTGCGCCGGGAGTCCGGCGCGAAGGCGGTCTGCCGTACCTGCCCGGTGCGGGCCGAATGCGCCGCGCACGCCCTGTCCGTACGCGAGCCGTACGGCGTCTGGGGTGGCTTCAGCGAGTCCGAACGCCTGCGGCTGCTCGCCACCGGTTGGGAGGACCTGGCCGACCGTCGGCGCACCCGAGTCGACCTCGCCCGGCTGGAGGCCCGGCTGGGCCGACCGCACAACTCGACCGAACACGTCGCCGCCAACCCCACCCCCAGCGCCGGCACCCCCACCGAACGCAAGGTCGCCTGATCCCGCCCCCAACCCCTCCCCGCCAACCTCGTGATCGACGCGGGGGGGTGGGGCGGGGTCAGCGGACGGTGACGCGGATGGTGTGCCAGCCGGTGGCGCCGTCGGGGACGACGTCCTGCCTGCGGTCGGTCTGCGTCTCACCGGTGGCATCCGTGGCCCGCACCTGGAGGCGGTGCGTCCCCGGTGTGGCCTCCCAACGCCACGACCACTGCACCCAGGTGTCCACGGAGACCGTGGGGGCCAGCTCCGCCTCCTGCCAGGGCCCGTCGTCGACGCGTACCTCGACGCGGCGGATCCCCCGGTGCTGAGCCCAGGCCACCCCGGCGACCATGACCGGGCCGGCGGTCAGCCGATTGCGCGGCCGAGGCGTGTCGATCCGCGACTGGGTCTTGATCGGACCCTGCGGCGACCAGCCCCGCGGCACCCAGTACGCGTCGAAGTCCGTGAAGCTGGTCAGCTCCAGCTCGGTCACCCACTTGCAGGCCGACACGTAGCCGTACAGGCCCGGCACGACCATCCGGACCGGGAACCCGTGCTCGACGGGCAGCGGCTCACCGTTCATCCCCACCGCCAGCAGCGCGTCCCGCCCGTCGCGCAGTGCCGCCGTCGGGGTGCCGCAGGTCCAGCCGTCGACCGAACGCCCGACCACCTGGTCGGCGCCCTCCTCCGGCTCGACCTCGTCCAGCAGGTCCCGGATCGGTACGCCGAGCCAGCGGGCGTTGCCGATCAGCTCCCCGCCGACCTCGTTCGAGACGCAGGCGAGGGTGACGTACCGCTCCACCATCGGCCGGGCGAGCAGATCCGCGAAGCTGAGCGTGATCGGGTTGCGTACCCGGCCGTGGATACGCAACTGCCAGGACTCCGGGTCGACCTGGGGCACCACCAGCGCGCTGTCGATCCGGTAGAAGCCGAAGTTCGAGCTGACGTACGGGGCGAGCTGGGGTAGCGACAGGTCGGCCCCGGCGGGCACCGCGGGGGCCGGGGAGGCCGGAGCGGGTAGCACCACGGCCTCGCGGGCCGCCGACACCCCGCGCCGGCCGGCCAGCCAGCGCCCGCCGAAGCCGGCCACGGCGGCGGTGCCGAGCAACACCCCGGCGCCGGTCAGGAACCGACGCCGGGACTCCGGGTCGGTCCTCTCAAGGGGCGCCGGCGCGGCTCCGGCCGACGGCTCGCCGGGAGGGGTGCGCGACGCGCCACCGGGACCGCCCGGGGTCGTGGACGGGAGGTGACCGCTGGGCGGGCTCCACGGCCACGGATCGAGTTCCAGCGGACCGGCGATGAAGGCCCAGAGCACCAGCGCGCCGAACCCGGCGCCGACCAGTGACGGCAGTGCGTCGCCGGCGTCCGCGCCGGCCCTGGTCAGGGCGGCGGCCACACCGAGCGCCCCGAAGGCCGCGACGCCCGTGAGGCCGACCGCGAGCCGGCGTACGGAGAGGACGCCGAGCAACGCGGCGATGGCGGCCAGCAGCACCGCCGTCCCGATCAGCAGGGCGATCTTGTCGTACGTGCCGAAGACGTCGATGGCGAACTGTTTGAGCGGTTCCGGCACCGTGTCGACGACCACTCCGCCGACCGCGACCAGCGGCGCCGACCGGGGGCCGGTCAGCACGGCCATCGCTTCGGCCACGCCGATCGCCACGGCGGCGGAGGTGATCCCGGCCAGTGCCCCGAACCGGGGGGTGGTGGTGCTCATCGGCCCAGTGTTTCCGATCAACCGGGCCGGCCGGTAGTGACGTCAGCGTCTCGTAAGAGCCACCACGAACGCGTCGGGGCACACCGCCGGATGACGGTGTGCCCCGACCGGGCGTACGACGTGGGTCAGAAGCCCGGGCCGTGCTGGTGGCCGTGGCCGTGCGAGTGACCGTGCCCACCGGCGGCGGCCGGCTCCGGCTCGGCCGGCTTCTCCACCACGAGGCTCTCCGTGGTGAGCAGCAGGCCGGCGATGGAGGCGGCGTTGGTGACCGCGTTGCGGGTGACCTTGACCGGGTCCAGGATGCCGGACTTGACCAGGTCGACGTACTCGCCGGTGGCGGCGTTCAGGCCGTTGCCCCACTCGGCGGCGGCGACCTTCTGCGCCACCACGTAGCCGTCGTGGCCGGCGTTCTCGGCGATCCAGCGCAGCGGCTCGACGAGCGCCTTGCGGACGATCGAGACACCGACCTTCTCGTCACCGGTGTAGCCGAGGTCGTCGGCGAGCGCCGGCAGGACCTGCGCCAGGGCGGCGCCACCGCCGGGCACCGTACCCTCCTCGACCGCGGCCTTGGTCGCCGCGATGGCGTCCTCGATGCGGTGCTTGCGCTCCTTCATCTCGACCTCGGTCGCGCCGCCGGCCTTGATGACCGCGATGCCGCCCGACAGCTTCGCCAGCCGCTCGGCGAGCTTCTCCCGGTCCCACTCGGAGTCCGAGGCCTCGATCTCCTTGCGGATCTGAGCCACCCGGTCGGCGACGTCGGCAGCCTGGCCGCCACCGTCCACGATCGTGGTGTTGTCCTTGTCGACCACGACGCGCCGGGCGGAACCCAGCACCTCCAGGCCGACCTGGTCGAGCTTGTAGCCCAGCTCCGGGGCGACCAGCTCGGCGCCGGTCAGGATCGCCATGTCCTGGAGCATCGCCTTGCGGCGGTCACCGAAGCCGGGCGCCTTGACCGCGCAGACCTTCAGGGTCTTGCGGATGGAGTTGACGACCAGGGTCGAGAGCGCCTGGCCCTCGACGTCCTCGGCGATGATCAGCAGCGGCTTGCTGTTCTGGAGGACCTTCTCCAGCAACGGCAGCAGCTCCTCGATCGCCGAGATCTTCTGCGTGGTGATCAGGACGTACGCGTCCTCGAGGACCGCCTCCTGCGACTCCGCGTCGGTGACGAAGTGCGGGGAGACGAAACCCTTGTCGAACTGGAGACCCTCGGTCACCTCCAGCTCGGTGGCGAGGGTCGAGCCCTCCTCGACGGTGATGACACCGTCACGGCCGACCCGCTCCATCGCCTCGGCGATCATGTCGCCGATCGTGGAGTCCTGCGCGGAGACCGTCGCGACGTGCGCGATCGCCTCCTTGCCGGACACCTCGACGGCCCGGGCCAGCAGGGCCTCGGAGACCTTGGCGCTGGCCGCGTCGACGCCACGCTTCAGGCCGGTCGGGCTGGCCCCGGCCGCCACGTTGCGCAGGCCCTCGCGCACCATCGCCTGGGCCAGCACGGTCGCGGTGGTGGTCCCGTCGCCGGCGACGTCGTTGGTCTTGGTCGCCACCTCCTTGACCAGCTGCGCGCCGAGGTTCTCGTACGGGTTGGTGAGCTCGATCTCCTTGGCGATGGTCACACCATCGTTGGTGATCGTGGGCGCACCAAACTTCTTGTCCAGGACGACGTTGCGCCCGCGCGGGCCGAGGGTGACCTTGACCGCGTCCGCGAGGGCGTTGACACCGTGCTCCAGCAGGTGTCGGGCGTCGTCCGAGAAGCTCAGGATCTTCGCCATGAATGTCCCTTCAAGCGGCGTTGCCCCGGCCCGGCGAACCGGACCGGGGCAACGACACTGATCGGTTGCTTACTTCTCGATGACCGCGAGGACGTCGCGGGCGGAGAGCACCAGGTACTCCTCGCCGGCGTACTTGACCTCGGTGCCGCCGTACTTCGAGTAGAGGACGGTGTCGCCGACCTTGACGTCGATCGGCACACGGTTGCCCTTGTCGTCGATCCGGCCGGGACCCACAGCGAGGACGGTGCCCTCCTGCGGCTTCTCCTTGGCGGTGTCGGGGATCACGATGCCCGACGCCGTGGTGGTCTCAGCCTCGTTCGCCTGGACCACGATGCGGTCCTCAAGCGGCTTGATCGCAACCTTGGTCGCGGTAGTCACGGGCATACCCTCCTGGGGTACTGGTTTCTGTGCTGGTCAGCAGGGCCGACCAGCGTCAATCTGCCACATGCCACCGGGCGGGGCCGTCGTCGCGGGTGCCGGTCCGCCTGGCGTTCAGCACTCGGGTCGGAGTGACCCGGGAGCTGGCACCCTCAGGTTGAGAGTGCTAATCGCAGGTTATTCCGTGGCTAGCACTCCGTCAAGGAGAGTGCCAACCCGCCGGGCGGCGCGTCGAGGTCGGCCACCACAATGACCGGGTGGATCTCGATCAGCTGGCCGCCCTGCGTACCGCCGAGGGTGCCGCCGCGCTGGACGCGGCGGCCCGGGTGACCGGCGGCGACCCGCTGGCCGCCGCATCCGCCCTCCGCGCGGCCGGGGTGCCGGCCGGGCTCGCGGCGGCCGCGCTGACCCAGGCCGAGTTGCGGCGGCGGGCGACTGCCAAGTTCGGGCCGACCGCCGCCGGGATGTTCCTCACCCGCGCCGGCCTCGAGCAGGCCACCCGGGGCGTGGTCGCGGCGCGCCGCGCCGCGCGGCTGCGGGCCGCCGGGGTACGCACGCTGGCCGACCTCGGTTGCGGACTGGGCGCGGACGCGCTCGCCGCCGCCCGGGCCGGCATCCGGGTGTACGGGGTGGAGGCCGACCCGCTGACCGCCGCGATGGCCGCCGCCAACGCCGAGGCCGCCGGGCTGGCCGACCTCTTCACCGTGGAGTGCGGCGACGCGACGGCGTTCGACGTGAGCCGGGTCGAGGCGGTCTTCTGCGATCCGGCCCGGCGCGCCGGCGGCACCGGCCGGCGGATCTTCGACCCGAACGCGTACTCGCCTCCCTGGGACTTCGTGACGCGGCTCGCCGAGCGGACGCCGCGGACCGTGGTGAAGGTCGCTCCCGGGATCGACCACGGGCTGATCCCGGCCGGCGCCGAGGCGGAATGGGTCAGCGTCGACGGCGACCTGGTCGAGGCGGCGCTCTGGTGCGGCGAACTCGCCGAGGTCCCCCGCCGCGCCACGCTGCTGAGCGAGAAGGAGGCGACCCCGGTCGACGCTTCCGGCCGTGGCCGGGGCGCCGCCGGGCAGCTGACGGGCGCCGGTGACCGGGAGGCGGACGTCGGCCCGGTACGCCGGTTCCTGCACGACCCCGACCCGGCGGTCGTTCGGGCGCACCTGGTCGCCGAGCTGTCCGACGAGCTGGACGCCAGCCTCGCCGACCCGGCCATCGCCTACCTGTACGCGGACACCCCGACGCTGGGCCCGTACGCCCGCTGCCTGGAGATCACCGACGTGCTGCCGTTCTCGTTGAAACGGCTGCGTGCGTTCCTGCGGGAGCGGCGTGTGGGCCGGGTGGAGATCCTCAAGCGCGGCTCGGCGCTGACCCCGGAGCAGCTCCGGCGGGACCTGCGGCTGGCCGGCGACGCGGCGGCGAGCCTCGTGCTCACCCGGATCGCCGGCGCGCCGACCGTGCTGGTCTGCCGGCCGGTGCAGGACTAGATTCCCGATCGTGGCGGGACAGGGCACACCGGCGACGGCGCTGCTGACGAAGCGGAAGGTCGCGCACAGCACCCACCCGTACGACGTGAGCCCGGACGCGCCCAACTACGGCGCGCTGGTCGCGGCGGCGCTGGGCGTACCTCCGGAGCGGGTGTTCAAGACCCTGGTCACCGTGATCGACGGCGCGCTCGCCGTGGCGGTGGTGCCGGTCACCGGGGAGCTGGACCTGAAGGCCCTCGCTGCGGCGGTCGGCGGCAAGCGGGCCACGCTCGCCGACCGGGCGGCCGCCGAGCGGGCCACCGGCTACGTCCGGGGCGGCATCAGTCCGCTCGGCCAACGCAAGCGGCTGCCCACCGTGCTCGACTCCTCCGCGCTGGGCTTCCCCACGATCTACGTCTCGGCGGGCCGTCGCGGGCTTCAGCTCCAGCTCACCCCGGCCGATCTGGTGGCACTGACCGAGGCACGCACCGCGCCGCTCGCCGCCGGTTGACCGATCGCGCGCCGGAACGGGTCCGCCGCGTCCACGGCACCGGTGGACCGGCTCCTCGCACCCCCGAGCGGTTGAAGCGCTCCCAACCCTGGTGACCGCGGGCGGGCCTGCGTTGCCGAATTGTTACTGCCCGCAACAAAATCAGTCCATCGACACCCTTGTGTCGGGCCTCACATGCGCCATACGTTGCCGGGCACAACAAAACAACACCCCCCCACCCCGAAAGGACCCTGCACATGCGTAAAGGGCTCCTCACCTTCGCCACCGTGGGTCTGCTGGCGACGGGTAGCTTGGCCGCCTGCGGCGACAACTCCGGCGGGGACGACCAGGCCGGCTCCGGCCAGACCCCGAAGATCGGCGTGATCCTGCCCGACAGCAAGTCCTCCGCCCGCTGGGAGGGCGCCGACCGCAAGTTCCTGGAGGAGGCCTTCAAGGCCGCCAACGTCGAGTACGACATCCAGAACGCCCAGGGCGACAAGACCCAGTTCCAGACCATCGCCGACCAGATGATCACCAGTGGCGTGACCGTGCTGATGATCGTCAACCTCGACTCCGGCACCGGCAAGGCAGTGCTCGACAAGGCGAAGTCCCAGGGTGTGGCCACCATCGACTACGACCGGCTCACCCTCGGCGGCTCGGCCGAGTACTACGTCAGCTTCGACAATGTCGCAGTGGGCAAGCTCCAGGGCGAGGGCCTGGTCAAGTGCCTCACCGACAAGGGCGTCAAGAACCCCGCGGTCGCCTACCTCAACGGCTCGCCGACCGACAACAACGCGACGCTGTTCAAGAGCGGGTACGACTCGGTGCTCAAGCCGAAGTTCGACTCGAAGGAGTACACGAAGGCCGCCGACGACGCCGTGCCGGACTGGGACAACGCCCAGGCCACCACGATCTTCGAGCAGCAGCTCACCAAGACCGGCGGCAAGATCGACGGAGTGCTCGCCGCGAACGACGGGCTGGGCAACGCGGCCATCTCCATCCTGAAGAAGAACGGGCTCAACGGACGGGTACCGGTCACCGGCCAGGACGCCACCCCGGAGGGTCTGCAGAACATCCTCGCCGGCGACCAGTGCATGACCGTCTACAAGGCGGTGAAGGAGGAGGCGAACGCCGCCTCCGACCTGGCCATCGGGCTCGCCAAGGGTGAGCGCAAGGAGACCGGCCAGACGGTGAAGGACCCGGAGGGTGGCCGGGACGTCCCGTCCGTGCTGCTGAACCCGAAGGCGATCTACAAGGAGAACGTCAAGGACGTCATCGACGACGGCTACGTCACCAAGGACGAGGTCTGCACCGAGGCGTACGCCAAGTTCTGCACCGACGCCGGCATCAGCTGACCTGACGCCGTACCCGCCGAGGCGCAACCGCCGCCCGGCACGGGAGTCGCCTCCCGTGCCGGGCGGCATCCGCCGGACGGGCTGAGGAGATCCTGCTGCCGTCCATCCAAAGGAGACACCCCGTGCCCGCAACTCCCCTGCTGGAGCTACGTGGGATCGACAAGAGTTTCGGTCCCGTCCAGGTTCTGCACGACGTCGCCTTCGCCGCCCACGCCGGCGAGGTGACCGCGCTCGTCGGTGACAACGGCGCCGGCAAGTCGACCCTGGTCAAGTGCATCAGCGGCATCCACCCGACCGACGCCGGCGAGTTCCTCTTCGACGGCCGGCCGGCGGCGATCCACAGCCCCCGGGACGCCGCCGCCCTCGGCATCGAGGTCGTCTACCAGGACCTTGCGCTCTGCGACAACCTCGACATCGTGCAGAACATGTTCCTCGGCCGGGAGAAGCTCAACGGCATCGTCCTCGACGAGCCGACCATGGAGCAGATGGCGGCCGAGACGCTGGCCGGTCTCTCCGTACGCACGGTGAAGTCGTTGCGGCAGCACGTCTCCAGCCTCTCCGGCGGGCAGCGCCAGACGGTGGCGATCGCCAAGGCGGTGCTCTGGAACAGCCGTCTCGTCGTCCTGGACGAGCCGACCGCCGCGCTCGGCGTGGCGCAGACCGCGCAGGTGCTCGAACTGGTCCGCCGGCTCGCCGACAACGGTCTGGCGGTCGTGCTCATCTCGCACAACATGAACGACGTCTTCGCCGTCTCCGACCGGATCGCAGCCCTCTACCTCGGTCAGATGGTCGCCCAGGTGAAGACCACCGACATCACCCACGCCCAGGTGGTCGAGCTGATCACCGCCGGCCGCTCCGGCGGGCTCGGTCTCACCGCCGAGCCGGGCCAGGGCCGCAACGGCACCGACGGACGGCCGGCCGGCAAGACCGCAGGAGGCGACCGATGACCACCACAGCCGTAGAGCAGCAGGGTCCGGCGGCCGTCACGCCGGCGCCGACCGTCGCGGGTCACGCGCGCAACTACTGGAGCCGGGTACGCGGCGGCGACATCGGTGGGCTGCCCGCGGTCCTCGGGCTGATCGTGCTCTGCACGATCTTCTCGATCGCCCGCCCGTCGTTCCTCACCGCCGGCAACTTCGCCAACCTACTCACCCAGGGCGCGGCGACCACGCTGATCGCGATGGGGCTGATCTTCGTCCTGCTGCTGGGCGAGATCGACCTCTCCGCCGGCTTCGCCAGCGGCGTCTGCGCGGCCGTACTGGCCAACGTGGTGACGGTGCTCGGCTACCCGTGGTACGTCGCGGTGCTCGCCGCGGTCGTCACCGGCGTGGTCATCGGTACCGTGCTCGGTTTCCTGGTCGCCAAGATCGGCATTCCGTCCTTCGTGGTCACCCTCGCCGGGTTCCTGGCATTCCAGGGCATCGCGTTGATGCTCATGGAGGAGGGCAAGAACATCGCCGTCCGGGACGAGGTGCTGGTGGCCATCGCCAACCGCAACCTGACCCCGCCGCTCGGCTGGCTGCTCGCGCTCGTGGCGGTCATCGGGTACGGGGTCACGCAGCTGTTGCGGCAGCGCAGCCGGGCCGCCCGCGGGCTGGTCACCGACCCGATCGCGGTGGTCCTCGCCCGGATCGGCGGCCTGGCGCTGATCCTCGGCGTGGCGGTCTTCATCCTCAACCTGGAGCGCAGCCGCAACGTGCTGATCACCTCGCTCAAGGGCGTGCCGATCGTGGTGCCGATCGTCGCGGTGCTACTGGTGCTCTGGACCTTCGTGCTCCAGCGCACCCGCTACGGCCGGCACATCTACGCCGTGGGCGGCAACCGGGAGGCCGCCCGGCGGGCCGGCATCGACGTCGACCGGATCCGCATCTCGGTCTTCGTGATCTGCTCCTCGATGGCGGCCGTCGGCGGCATCGTGGCGGCCAGCCGGGCGAACTCGGTGGATCCGAACACCGGTGGCAGCAGCGTCCTGCTCTACGCGGTGGGGGCGGCGGTGATCGGCGGCACCAGCCTCTTCGGTGGCAAGGGCCGGGTGCTCGACGCGGTGCTCGGCGGCGCGGTGATCGCTGTCATCGACAACGGCATGGGCCTCATGGGGTACAGCTCGGGCGTCAAGTACGCGCTCACCGGCGTGGTGCTGCTGCTCGCCGCGACCGTGGACGCATTCTCCCGCCGCCGCTCCGCCACGACCGGCACCCGCTGACCCCGCACCACCGGAGCGCCACATGCCCCCAGGACCGAGCCAGGACGAGATCCGTCGGCAGAACCTCGGTGCCCTGCTGCGTCACGTCCACGTCCACGGGGCGACCTCGCGTGCCGAGCTGACCACCGCGCTCGGGCTGAACCGCAGCACCATCGGCGCGCTGACCGCCGACCTCGCCGCAGCGGGGCTGGTCAGCGAGGGCGCGCCGAAGGAGACCGGCCGGGCCGGGCGACCGTCGCCGGTCGTCCGGCCCGAGTCGAACCGGATCCACGCGTACGCGTACAGCATCGAGGTGGACCGGCTGCGGGCCGCCCGCGTCGGTCTCGGTGGCGTGGTGCTCGACCGCCGGGAGCTGGACCGGCCCCGTGGCCTGCTCGCCGCGGAGGCCGCGCCGCTGCTCGCCGGCGCGGTCAAGGAGATGCAGCAGCACGTGCGGGCCGATGCGGTCTGCGTCGGTACCGGCCTGGCGGTCTGCGGCATGGTCCGTCGCGACGACGGCCTGGTCCGGCTCGCCCCCACCACGGGCTGGGTGGACGAACCGATCGGCGCGGCGCTCAGCGCCGAACTGGGCATCGACGCGCCGATCACGGTCGGCAACGTGGCCGACGTGGCCGCCTCCGCGGAGCACGCGCGGGGCGTCGCCGCCGGCTGCGACAACGTCGTCTACCTCTACGGTGACGTCGGCGTGGGCGCCGGCATCATCGCCGGCGGCCGGCGGGTGACCGGACACGGCGGGTACGGCGGCGAGGTCGGGCACATGAAGGTGGTCCGCGACGGCGCGCGCTGCGAGTGCGGCTCGCGGGGCTGCTGGGAGACCCTGGTCGGCGAGCACGGGCTGCTGCGCAACGCCGGCCGCTCCGACGCGCAGGGGCGGGAGGCGCTGCTGGCCGTCTTCGACGCGGCCGACCGCGGCGACGCCCGGGCCGGTGCGGCGGTGCGTCAGGCCGGCGACTGGCTCGGCTTCGGCGTGGCGAACCTGGTGAACATCTTCAACCCGGAGATGGTCATCTTCGGCGGGACCCTGCGGGACCTCTACCTCGCGGCGGCCGCCCAGACCCGCAGCCGCCTCAACGCCAACGCGCTGACGGCCTGCCTGGAGCACGTGCGGCTGCGTACCCCGAAACTGGGCGACGACGCCGCCCTCGTCGGCGCCGCCGAGCTGGCCTTCGAACGGCTGCTCGCCGACCCGCTCGACATCGGCTGACGCCTGCGGGAGGGAGGCTAGGGGGTGCCGTGCCAGGAGTGCCAGAGGGCGGCGTACGAGCCGTCGGCGGCGACCAGTTCGTCGTGCGAGCCGAGCTCGGTGATCCGCCCGTTTTCGACCACGGCTACCCGGTCCGCGTCGTGCGCGGAGAAGAGCCGGTGCGCGATGGCGATCACCGTCCGTCCCGCCAGCACGGCGGCCAGAGACCGCTCCAACTCGCGGGCGGCACGCGGATCGATCAACGAGGTCGCCTCGTCCAGCACCAGCGTGTGCGGGTCGGCGAGCACGAGCCGGGCCAGCGCCAGCTGCTGCGCCTGCGCCGGGGAGAGCGGATGCCCGCCCGAGCCGACCGGCGTGTCCAGCCCCTCCGGCAGCGCCTGCGCCCAGTCCAGCGCGGCCACCGCCGACAACGCCGCCCGTACGTCCGCGTCGGTGGCCGCCGGCCGCACCATCGCCACGTTCTCGCGGAGCGTACCGATGAAGACGTGATGCTCCTGGGTGACCAGCGCGACGTGCGAGCGCAGCTCACTGAGCGGCAGCGTGTCCAGCGGGCGGCCGGCCACGGTGACCGTGCCGCCGTGCGGGGTGTGCACCCCGGCCAGCAGCCGGCCGAGGGTCGACTTGCCGGCACCGGACGGGCCCACGACGGCCAGCTTCTCCCCCGGTTCGGGCACCAGGGTCACGCCGTGCAGCACGTCCCGCCCCGCGCGGTACGCGTACCGCACGTTCCGGGCGATCAGCCGCCGGTTTCCGCCGACGCTCTCCTCCGGGCCGCCGGCTGTCGCGGCGCCCGACCCGGCGCGAGCCCCGGTCGGGGCGGCAGTGCCGGACCCGTGCCCGGCGGCCGGCTCGGCCACGCCCAGCAGCCGGGCCATCGAGGCGCCACCCACCTGCAACTCGTCGAGCCAGGACAGCAACCGGTCCACCGGATCGACCAACTGTTGCACGTAGAGCGTGGCGGCGGTGACCTGCCCGAGGCTCACCCAGCCCTTCAGGTAGAACCAGCCACCGATGACTAGGGTCGCCACCACCGGCACCACGTAACCGATCTCGGCCACCGGAAAGAAGACGGTCCGCAGGAACAGGGTGTAGCGCTCGGCGGTGTACGACCGGGCGATGTCAGCGTTGGTGCGGGCCCGGCGGCGGGCCTGCTGGCGCAACGCCTCAGTGGTCCGCGAGCCCTCGACCGTCTCGCTGATGCCGTCGGTGATGTCCGAGTAGGCGGCGTTCTCTCGCAGGTAGCCGGCCGGCGCCCGGCGCAGGTACCACCGGGTGCCCGCCCAGAGCACCGGGACCGCGATCAGGCAGGGCAGCGCGAGCAGCGGGCTGACCAGCAGCAACGCGCCGATGATGAAGACGGCCGTGACGACCGCGATGAGCGTCTCGGGCACCGCGAGACGGACCGTCCGGGACAGCGCGGAGACGTCCCGGGAGGTACGGGTCAGCAGGTCACCGGTACCGGCCCGTTCCACGGTGGACAGCGGCAGCGCAAGTACCCGGTCGACGAACTCCTCACGAAGCCGGGCCAGCACCTGCTCGCCGAGCCGCGCCGACGCCAGGTGGGCGAAGCGGACCAGCACCGCCTGCACCACGACGAAACCGGCGATCAACAGGGCGATCCGGTCCACCGTCAGCTGGGACGTGCCACGGGAGATGCCCTCGACGAGGTCGCCGAGCAACCTGGGGGCGACCAGACCGGCCGCGGCGGCGACCGCGTGCAGGCCGAGCGCCGTGGCGAGCGCCCGCGGATGCCGGCGGACCAACGTACGTGCGTAACGGCGTACCTGCGTCGCGTCGGCGACGGGCAGCGCGGCGGACATCAGCTCTCCCCCCGGCTGACCGTGGCCCGGTAGCGCGGCTCGCTGTCGTACAGGTGGGCGTGGCTGCCCTCGGCGACGACCTTGCCGTCCTCGACGAAGATCACGTTGTCGGCGTGCCCGAGCAGCAACGGGCTGGTGGTGCAGACCAGGGTGGTCCGGCCGGCCCGGGCGGCGCCGAGCGCGGCGGCGATCCGCGCCTCGGTGTGCGCGTCGACGGCGCTGGTCGGTTCGACCAGCAGCAGGGTCTCCGGGGCGGCGACCAGCGCGCGGGCGAGCCGCAGCCGCTGCTGCTGCCCGCCGGAGAACTCCCGGCCCCGCTCGGCGACCCGGCTGTCCAGCCCGTCGGGCAGCGCCTCGACGATGTCGGTGGCGCTCGCCGCCCGCAGCGCCGCGTCGAACGCCGCCCGGTCGCCCCGGTCGTGCGGGTCGAGTTCCGCCCGGAGCGGGCCGGTGAACAGCTGCGCGTCGTTGTCGGCCACCAGGATCCGCTCCCGCACGGTCGCCAACGGCAGATCCCGCAGCGGTACCCCGTGCACTGTGGCGTCCGAGTCGACGTACCGGCCGAGCCGGTCGACGATCGCGACCGCGTCCTCGGGCACGGTGGCCGCGATCGCGGTGAACCGGCCCGGCGGCAGGCGCACCCCGGACTCGACGTCGAACAGTTCCCCCGGGCCGTCGGGCACCGTCGCGGGTCGGGCCGGTTCGACCAGTTCCGGCGTGAGCCGGAGCAGCCGGACCACCCGGCGGGCCGCCACGTGCCCGCGGGTCAGCTTGTCCACGGCCTCGGTGAGCTGCCGCAGCGGGCTGACCAGGAACGCCGTGTAGCCGTAGAACGCGACGAGCTGGCCGGGACTGATCCGGCCGTCCAGCGCGAACCGCGCCGCGAGCCAGGTCACCAGCACCAGGAAGGCACCGGGGAGCAGCACCTGCGCCGCCTCCAGCAGCGACTCGACCCGGGCCACCCGTACGCCGTGCGCCCGGAGCGCCTGCGACTGGGCCTGGTAGCGGGCCGAGAGCACGGGTTCGCCGCCGACGCCGCGCAGCACCCGAAGCCCGGAGACGATGTCGCCGGCCCGGGTGGTCAACTTCCCCTCGGCGTCCCGGTACGCGTGCTGCTGCCGGTGCAGCGGCCGGATCAGCAGGCCGACCACCGCCATCAGCACCGGCACGCCGAGCACCACGACCAGCCCGAGCGGCACCGACGCGTCGAGCAGGATCACCGCCACGGTCACGATCGCCACCAGGGCACCGGTCCCCCGCGCCGTGATGTCGACGGCGTGCCCGATCTGGTTGATGTCGGAGGTGCCGATGCTCACCACCTCGCCGGTGGCTACCCGGCGGGGCAGGGCCGCACCGAGCCGGTTCGCAGTCGTCACGGTCAGCTGCACCGTCCGGTAGGCGGCGGCCAGCCAGTTGCGTACCGCGCACTGGTGCCGCAGCACGCCGGCGACGGCCTGGAGCACGCCGAGCCCGAGCAGCACCAGAGCCCAGGTCAGCAGCGCGCCGTCGTCCCGGCGGCTCAACCCGTCGACGGCCCGGCCCACGGCGGCCGGCATCAGGGCCTGGGCGACCATCCAGACCACGCCGAGCAGGATGCCCGCGCCGAACATCAACTTCCGCTGGCCGGCCAACCAGATCAGGTAGCGGGTCGCCGACCGGTCATCGGGTACGCCGGGATCACCGGCCGGTGAGAAACGCATGGCCCGTCGACGCTAGGCGTCCGGCGGTTGCCCACGCGAACCAATTACCAGCAGTCGGACGAGGTCTTCGTCACCTCGCCGATCAGCGATCGACCTGCGTGAAGTCCCAGGAGTGCGGCGGCCGGGCGACCAGCATCGGCGGCGGGTCGGGCAGCGCCCTCGGGTCGCTGCGCCACTTAGAGATCACCACCACCCGGTGATCGGTGGAGGAGAAGACCTCACTGGAGAGGTAGCGCGGGTCGTGCTCGAACTCCGGCAGGGCCGTGTCGCAGACCCAGGTGATCAGGTCGGCGAGGCCGTACGACTCCGCACGTGCCTCCCACATCCGGACGATCACGCCGCGCCCCCGGGAACGCTGACGACGGTCAGCGGCATGGCCGAGTCGGCCGGCAGGTCGAGCCGGCTGGGCGCCACCCCGGAGGCGACCAGGTGTGAGCCGAGCGCGGCGACCATCGCGCCGTTGTCCGTGCAGAGCCGGGGCCGGGGCACCCGGACCCGGATGCCGTACTTCTCGGCCCGGTGCTCGGCCATCGCCCGCAGCCGCGAGTTCGCCGCGACTCCCCCGCCGATCACCAGCGTGTCGATGCCGTTGGCGCGGCAGGCGTCCAGCGCCTTCGTCGTGAGCACGTCGCAGACCGCCTCCTGGAACGAGGCGGCCACGTCGGGCACCGGCACCGGCTCGCCCGCCCGCTGGCGGGCCTCCACCCAGCGCGCCACCGCGGTCTTCAGGCCCGAGAAGGAGAAGTCGTAACGGTGCGCGGCGAGGTCCTTCGCGGCGGTCAGACCGCGTGGGAAACCGATGGACTCCGGGTCGCCGGCCCGGGCCTCCCGGTCGATCGGCGGTCCACCGGGGAACGGCAGCCCGAGCAGCCGCGCCACCTTGTCGAACGCCTCGCCGGCCGCGTCGTCGATGGTCGCGCCGAGCGGAGTGACACCGCGAGCCAGATCATCGACGAGCAGCAGCGAGGAGTGCCCGCCGGAGACCAGCAGCGCGACCGCCGGCTCGGGCAGCGGCCCGTGCTCCAGGGTGTCGACGGCGACGTGTGCGGCGAGGTGGTTCACCCCGTAGACCGGCTTCTCGGCGGCGAGCGCGTACCCCTTGGCGGCGGCCACGCCGACCAGCAGCGCGCCGGCCAGCCCGGGGCCGGAGGTGACGGCGATCGCGTCGATGTCCGCGATGGTCACGCCCGCCTCGGTCAGCGCCCGGTCCATGGTCGGCACGATCGCCTCCAGGTGGGCGCGGCTGGCCACCTCGGGCACCACGCCACCGAAGCGGGCGTGCTCCTCGACGCTGGAGGCGAGCGCGTCCGCGAGCAGGGTGTGCCCGCGAACGATGCCGACCCCGGTCTCGTCGCAGGAGGTCTCGATACCGAGGATGAGGGGTTCGTCAGCCATGGATCAGTCCTCGTTCCGCTGCATGACCAGCGCATCCGTGTTGCTCGGTTGGTAGTAGCCGCGTCGGATGCCGACCGGCTCGAAGCCGTACGTCGCGTAGAGCCGCTGGGCCGGCGCGTTGTCCGCCGCGACCTCGAGCAGGGTGCGTCGGGCGCCGAGCCGGGCCGCCTCGGTGAGCAGGTCCTCGAGGAGAAGCCGGCCGATCCCCCGGCGCTGGGCGTCCCGCCGTACCGCGATGTTCTGCACCCACGCCTCATCGGGTGGCGCCACGGTGAGCCCGGCGTAGCCGAGCAGCTCGCCGCCGTCGTCGGTGGCGATGCGGTAGTAGTGCCCGTTGGCGAGTTCGTTCCAGAACATCGCCGCCGACCATTGCTCGACGCCGAACAGGTCCGCCTCGATGGGGAGTACCTCGTCGATGTGCCACCAGCGGAACCGGCCGAGCCGGACCGCGCTCACGGCGCCACCTCGGATCGCGACCGCGGGGCTCGCAAGACCGGCTCACTCCTAGCGCTCACGGTAGGACCGGCTTGCGGGCGATCGACGCCACGGCGTCCGGGCGGCGCAGGTAGAGCGGGGTGAGCCGTTCGCCGGGCGCGGCGGCACGGATCCGTTCGCCGGCCAGCCGGGCCAGGGCGACCGGATCCGGGTAGCGGGGCTCGGCGCGGACGGGCAGCCCCAGGACGTCGCCGTACCGGTGCGCGCCGTCCCCCACCGCGACGGTGACGGCCAGGTCGCGGGCCCGCTCGGCGGCCACCGCCGGAGCGGCCACCTCCGGCCCGGCGATCCGCTGGCCCGCGCCGTCGTAGATCGCCCAGTAGACCTCCTTGCGGCGCGCGTCGCTCACCGCCAGGACCGGCTCGCCGGCGGCCGCCGGTTGGCCGATGCCGTCCAGCGAGCAGACGCCGTACGTGGGGACGCCGAGCACCTGCCCCATGGTGGCGGCGGTGACCAGACCCACCCGCAGTCCGGTGAACGGCCCCGGGCCGAGCCCGGCGACGATCGCCGTGAGGTCGGCAGGGCGGGCGTCCGCCTCGGCGAGGACGGCGTCCACCTCAGGGGCGAGCAGTTCACCGTGCGCCCGGGCGTCGACCGTGCACCGGTGCGCCCGCAACGCGACGCCGTCCGCCGAGACCTCGACGAGCGCCGCGGTCACCGCAGGGGTCGAGCTGTCCACCACGAGTACGAGCACGGTATGCCAGCCTAGCCGCCCGTCTCGTCACGCCGGGTGACGCCCCGCCCCGCCGGGCGCTGCCGGACGCCCGCCGTCGTCGACGCCTCTCGACCCGATGCCGCCCCCGCCCAGCCCCACACCTGCCCACTGCCACACCCACCCACTGCCACGCCCACCCGGTGCCGCTGCGTTCGGCGCCGCGCCACGCGTGTCGCTTCCCGCTACCGCGCTGACCGTCCCCACCGTCACACCGTCCTGCTGACCGTGCCACCGTCCGCACCCAGCTGTCCTGGCCGCCGTCAGCTCGCCACCGAGTCGCGGACGTCGAGGGGCGCTACTCACGAGCCTGATAGCTCAGAAGCTCTGATACCTCAGGGGCATATTTATGCCTCTGAGGTATCAGGCTCACTACCAACACACATTGCTGAACGGGTGCGGCGGGCACTCGGCTCAGGCTGCGATCGGCTACGGCCGGGAAAGCCGGTCGAGTCGGGAGAGCCAGTCGAGTCGGGTAGCTGCCTGTGCGGTACCGGCTGCGGCAGCGTCATGCTCCACGATTCCCGCCATGTCGAGCCGCCTGGTGAGGAGATCGACCGCCTGAAGCTGGACCGACTGCTCGACCGGCTGGGCGACCTGCCGAACGTCATCACCGGGGCGGCCGCCGCGCTCCTGCAGGGGGCACCGCTACCGATCGACGCCCCGGAGCTGGCGATCCGCTGGCGCGACTCCGCCCACTTGACCCGCTGGCTGGAGACTGCTCACGCCCAGCGGTGGAACGCCCGGTGGAGCGAGTTCGACGAGCTGCCGGCCACCGTCGAGGTCCGGCACGGCGGACGGAGCTACCAAGTGGTGCCGCTGGTCGAGCTGGACGTGACCGATCCGCGCACGGCAACGCTGCTGCGCCGCTACCGCGAAGGGCACCTCCGCCGGACGTGACGACCGCCACCGGCGGCACCGTCCACCTCTGCCGACGAGTCGTCAGCCGGCGGACCGCTCCCAGTCGATGGTCGGGCGGCCGGCATCGGCGAGGGCCTTGTTGGCCGCGCTGAACGGCCGGCTGCCGAGGAACCCGCGCGGGTTCATCGGACTGGGGTGGCCGGCCTCCAGCACCACGTGCTGAGGGTTGCCGACCAGCGCCGCCTTCTTGCGGGCGTAGCCGCCCCAGAGCAGGAAGACCACCCGCTCGGGAAGCGCGTCGAGCGCCCGGATGGTGGCGTCGGTGAACTCCTCCCACCCCTGGTTGGCGTGCGAGCCGGGGGTGGCCTGCCGGACGGTCAGCACGCTGTTGAGCAGCAGCACACCCTGAGCCGCCCAACCGGCGAGATTGCCGCTGCGCGGCTTCGGCACCCCGAGGTCCTCACCGAGCTCCTTGAAGACGTTGCGCAGCGACGGCGGGACGGTCACTCCCTCGCGGACGCTGAAGCTGAGCCCGTGGGCCTGTCCGGGCCGGTGGTAGGGGTCCTGCCCGAGGATCAGCACCCGACACGCGTCCGGCGGGCAGAGCCGGTAGGTGGAGAAGAGATCCTCCAGCGGCGGGAACACCGGCCCGGCCGCGTATTCGCGGGCGACGAACTCGCCCAGCGCCGCCGTGCGGGCCGGGTCGAGATGCGGGGTGAGCAGGGCACGCCACTCCTCCGGCAGGAGCGCCGGCAGGTCCAGGGCGGGAACGTCGGGCATCGGCAACCTTTCGCAGTCTGTCGGCCCTCTTCCTACCAGCCGCCCCTGACACGGCCACACCCCTCCCGCGGCGCAACCGGCCACCGCGGGGTAGACCGGGGAGGTCAGGCGAGGGTGTCGAGGCGGTGCGGCCAGTCGCCACCCACCGGCTCGAGCTCGACGATCCGGGTGTCGTCCTCGCGGCGGTCGATGCGTACGCGCAGGTGGGCGTCGGTGAGCTGCTCGACCAGGCCCTCGCCCCACTCGACCACGGTCACCGACTCGTCCACCGAGGCGTCCAGGTCCAGGTCGTCGATCTCGGCCCGCGGGTCGGCAGCGTCCCCCAGCCGGTACGCGTCGGCGTGCACCAGCGCCACCCGCCCGCCCCGGGCCGGATCCGGCCGGTGCACCCGGGCGATAACGAACGTCGGCGAGGTGATCTCGCCCTGCACCCCGAGCCCGGCGCCGATGCCCTGGGTCAGGGCGGTCTTACCCGCACCCAGCGGACCGGTCAACAGAACCAGGTCACCGGCGCGCAGCACCTCGGCCAGCCGACGGCCGAACTCGTGCGTGTCGGCCACGGTGGGCAGCTTCACGACGACCTTGTTCAACATCCCTCCAGGAACCTCGCCAACGCGGCGTTGACCTCGTCCGCGTGCTCCAGCATCACCACGTGCCCACTGTCGGGGATCTTGACGAACTCGGCGTGCGGGAGCCGGCGCACGATCTCCTCCGAATGGGTCACCGGCGTGATCATGTCCTTGTCACCGACGACCACCAGCACCGGCGTGTCGGCCAGCGCGGCCAACGCCGGGTACCGGGAGTGCGTGGCCAGCGTACGCAGATACCGGGTGACCGTGTCCGCCGAGGTACGCGAGTTCATCGTCTCCACGTACGACACGAGGGCCGGGCTGGGGTTGCGGCCACCGAAGCCGTACTTGCGGGTGAGCAGCCACGCCACGTTCGAGGTCGACCTGCGGGCCTTGTCGATGACCGTGCCGCCGTAGCGGGTGGCGTTGCTCATCATGTACAGCACCGGCCCGCCGACCCGGCCGAGCAGCGCCGACGCCACCAGTTTGGTCTCCGCGAGCAGGCCGCCCGACGTGGCCATCAGCACGGTGCCCACGACCCGGTCACCGAACATCTCTGGGAACAGCTCGGCGAAGGCCATGATGGTCATCCCGCCCATCGAGTGACCGACCAGCACCAGCGGCCCCTCCGGGACGGTCCTGTCGATCACCCGGCGGAGGGTGCGGCCGAGCACGGCGAGGTCGTACTCGCCGGTCTCCAGCCTGCCGGAGCGGCCATGTCCGGGCTGGTCGTACGCGACCACCCGGTGCTCGCCCCGCTCGGTGAGCATCTTGCGCTGGAAGTAGAACGTCCCCATGTCCAGGCAGAAGCCGTGCACCAGGATCACCGTCGGGCGGCCCGACGCCGGCCGGTCCGGCTCGACCACCTCGACGTGGATGTCGGTGCCGTCCGGCAGCTCCAACTGGAACGTCTCGTCGTACGGCTGCTGACCGAACGGCTCGCCCGCGTACCGGTCGGTCGAGCGGGACTTGAGCCGGCGGACCAGGACGCGTTCGGTGGCGACGCCGGCGGCAAGGCCGGCGGCGGCGACCCCCACCGCGGCACCGACCGCCCCGGCGACCCGCCCCGCCGCGCTGCGCGGCCGGGGGATGCGGTACGGACTCACGCCGCCACCCCGGCCGGACACCTCACGGCTTCACCTCGGTTCGTGACTGCGGGGCTCGCAAGACCGGCTCACTCCTCGCGCTCACGGCACCACTCTTGCTCGCGACTGCGGGGCTCGCAAGACCGGCTCACTCCTCGCGCTCACGGCTGCTCGCCGTCGTAGACGCGGGGCACCCGGCTGCCACCGAACCGGGTGACGATCTCGTAGTTGATGGTGTCCACGGCCTCGGCCCAGTCGTCGGCGGTCGGTTCACCGTCGGCGCCGCTGCCGAAGAGGGTCACCACGTCGCCGGCCGCCACCTCGTCGTCGCCACAGTCGAGCACGAACTGGTCCATGCAGACCCGGCCCGAGATGGTCCGTCGCGTCCCGGAGAGGTGCACCGGGCCGCAGTTGGAGGCGTGCCGGGGCACCCCGTCGGCGTAGCCGAGCGGCACCACGGCCAGGTTCGTCTCCCGGTCCGTGGTGTAGGTGTGCCCGTACGAGACGCCGGTGCCGGCGGGAACCCGCTTGGCGAGTACCACCCGGGCGCGGGCGGTCATCGCCGGGCGCAGGCCGAAGGTCTCCCCCGCCACCGGGGAGAGACCGTAGACGGCCAGCCCGGGCCGGACCAGGTCGAAGTGGGTGTCGGGCCGGGTCAGCGCGGCCGCCGAGTTGGCCAGGTGCCGGTAGCGGGGCCGCAGTCCCGCCTGCTCGGCCATGGCCAGCCCCTCGTGGAAGACGGCCAGCTGCCGGTCGGTGGTCGGGTGGCCGGGCATGTCGGCGTAGACGAAGTGGCTCCACACCCCGACCACCTCGACCAACCCGTCGCTCTGCGCCTTCGCGGCGGCCTCGAGCAGGGCCGGCCAGTCCGCGACTGTCGCCCCGCCCCGGGACAGCCCGGTGTCGATCTTCAGGTGCAGCTGGGCCGGGTGGTCGGCGCGTCGACTCGCCTCGATCATCTCGTCGAGCTGTGGCAGGCTCGCGACGGCCAGGTCGACCCCGGCACTGATCCCCTCCTCCAGCGGCAGCCCCGGGGCCAGCAGCCAGGCCAGCACGGGCGCGGTGATCCCGGCCCGCCGCAGCGCGAGCGCTTCGTCGAGCGTGCAGACGCCGAGCCAGGAGGCTCCGCCGTCGAGCGACGCTCGGGCGGCCGGAACCATGCCGTGCCCGTATCCGTCGGCCTTCACCACCGCCATCACCTCGGCGGTGGTGCCCGACCGGAGCCGGCTCACGTTCTCACGGATCGCGTCAAGATCGACACGTACCTCGGCCTGCCACATGCGCCCAGCGTACTTTCCGCAGTGATCACGGCGCGGGCCGACGCACACCTGCGTGACCAGCAACGTGTCGGCTGGTCAGGGGTCCGCGCAGACGGCGGGCCGAGCCGGACGAGGCCACCCACCGGGGACGATCAGCCCAGCCGGGCGATCACCGGGCGGAGCGCGGCGGCCACGTCCGGTGCGGTCACCGGGCCGCCCCGGGCCGCCTCCCGGCCGGCCAGCCCGTGCAGGTACGCCGCCGCGGCCGCCGCCCGCTCCGCCGGCAGGCCACCGGCGAGCAGTGAGCCGAGCAGCCCCGCCAGCACGTCACCGGTGCCACCGGTGGACAGCACCGGCGTTCCGGTCGGGTTGACGTACGCCCGGCCGTCGGGGGTGCCGATCACCGTCCGGTCCCCCTTGAGCAGCACCACGGCGTTCATCCAGGCGGCGAGCCGCAGCGTGGCGCCGACCCGGTCGGCGCCAGGCGCCTCGCCGCAGAGCCGGGCGAACTCCCGGTCGTGCGGGGTGACCACGATCGGGGCCTCCCGTTTGCGCAGGCTCTCGGCGAGCGAACCGTCGACGAGCAGGGTGAGCGCATCCGCGTCGAGCACCACCGGCACCGGCGCGGCGAGCACGGCGCGCAACTCGGCGACGGCGTCCTCGCCGGTGCCCAGCCCGGAGCCGCAGACCCACGCCTGCACCCGGCCGGCGTCGGCGACCCGCCCGGTGGCGATCACGGAAGGGTGCTGGTGCAGCACTTCGGCGCGGGCGCCGCCGGCGTAACGCACCATGCCGGTCGGCCCGGCCAGCGCCCCGCCGACGGAGAGCACCGCCGCCCCCGGGTACGTCGACGAGCCGGTGGCCACCCCGACCACGCCCCGCGTGTACTTCTCCGAGGCCGGGCCGAGCGTCGGCCACCACCGCACCATGTCCGACCATTCGGTCACCCGCAACTGCGGTGTACCACGCAGCCAGGGCGCGAGCCCGATGTCGACCAACTCGACCTGACCGGCGAGCGGAGCGGCCGGGCCCACCACCAGTGCGGCCTTCAACGCCCCGAAGGTCACCGTCACGTCGGCGCGGACCGCGTTCGGCCGACCGGAGGCGGACAACGGCACGTCACCCGTGTCGACGGCGACCCCGCTGGGCACGTCGACGGCCACCACGGTGGCTCGTACGCCGTCGCGCCCGCAGCAGTCGGCCAGGCTGGCGGCCAACTGCTCGGCGGTCTCCCGCAGGCCGCCGGTGCCACCGATACCGACGATGCCGTCAAGTACCAGGTCGAGCACGGCCGGCGGCCGGTCGACCACCCGCCCACCCGCGGCGCGCAGCGCGGCGAGCCCTTCGGGGTGCACCCGGCCAGGGGTGAGCAGCAGGGCCGACACGGCCGCGCCGCGCCGGGCCAGGTGGGCGCCGGCGAGGAGCGCGTCACCGCCGTTGTCTCCCGACCCGACCAGCAACAGCACGCGGGCGCCGTAGACACCGCCCCGGTCGGTGAGGATCAGCGCGCACCGGCGGGCCAGCCCGGCGGCCGCGCGCTGCATGAGCGTCCCGGGCGGGAGCGTGGCCAGCAGGCCGGCCTCCGCCGCGCGTACGTCCGCCACCCGCCACACCGGTCTCATGGCACCGCTCCCGTCCCACGTCCCGGGCACGCCAACCGGCGGCCCGACCGATCTCAGCGTTCCGCGACCACCATCGCCGACGCGATCCCGCCGTCGTGGGACAGCGAGAGGTGCCAGCGACTGATTCCGCGCTCGACCGCCGCCGCGGCCACCGTGCCGGAGACGATCAGCCAGGGTCGGCCGTCCGGATCCGGCACGATCTCGCAGTCGTGCCAGCTCAGGCCGGCCGGCGCGCCGAGCGCCTTGGCCACCGCCTCCTTCGCCGCGAACCGCGCGGCGAGGGACTCGGGCAGGCGCGGGCCACCCGAGCGGGTGTACCGCTCGGCCTCGGTGAAGAGCCGCTCGGCGAGCGGCGGCGTCCGCTCCAGCGCCCGGGCGAACCGGTCGACCAGCACGACGTCGATGCCGACAGCGACGATCACCAGTTCACCCTACCGGCGCGAGGGGCGCGCACATTAGCCGCTGACAACCCGCCGGGGCAACGCCTGTGGACGACCCAGGCGTACGCCCACCGCACGCCGTCCACAGGCCACCCGGAGCACGCTTCCGGCCGCCTAGCGTCGTGCTGTCGATGTCGATCCATGCAGGGGGTGCGGGGATGGCCGAGGAGCCGTTCACGGTCCGGCCGGAGGCACTGCGCGAGACGGCCCGCGCGTTGGGGGACGACGCGTACCGGCTGGCGCACGGGGTGGCCGGCACGCCGGGGCTGACCGTGACCGCGCCGGGCTGGTCGGCGGCCGCCGCGCTGGGCGCGCTGGAGGCGGCGGTGCACGGCTGGTTCGGCCGGCTCGGCGGCCGGGTGGCCGAGACGGCCGGATCCGTCCGGGCGTCGGTCGACGCCTACCACGCCGTCGACGACCGGGCCGCCCACCGGCTCGCCACGGTGCCTCGATGACCACCGTCGGGTACGCCCAGCTGTGGGGAGCCGACCCGGGCGCGTGGCGTACCGCAGGCGCGGGGTGGGCCGGGCTGACGGCGCTGGTCGATCGCCGTGCGGCGGAGCTGGGTGCGCGGGGCACGGCGTTGGCCGCCGGGTGGTCCGGCGCGGCGGCGACGGCAGCCAACGCCCGGATGAGCGCGCTCGGCACCGACCTGACCTCGGTGCGGCCCGCACTGATCGAGGCCGACCAGGTGCTCGCCGAGTTCGCGGCACGGATCTCGGCGGCGAAGGGGCAGTTGGCCGCCGCGGTGGCCCTGGCGGACGCCGGCGGGCTGGCCATCGATCGGGACGGGCGGGTGGGCGCGGATCCGGCCCGGTCCCGGCCGAGCGAGCGGGACGGCCCGGCCGCGGCCCGGGTCGCCGCGGCGCTGCGGGCGGCGCTCGACGTGGCCGGAGCCGCCGACCGGGCGACCGCGGCGAAGCTGGCCGAACTCGCGACGGCCGCCTCGGCGGGCTGGCAGGAGCCACCCCCACCCGAGCGGCCCGGGCCGTCCTCCGACCCGGCACTCGTACGCGCCTGGTGGGCGGGGCTGACGCCGGCCCAACGGCGCTGGCTGGTGGCGCATGAGGCGGCGCTGGTCGGCCGGCTGGACGGCGTGCCGGTGGCCGCCCGTGACCAGGCCAACCGGTTACTCCTGGGCGTCCGACGCGAGGAGCTGCTGGCGCAGCGGGAGCAGCTGCTGGCCCGGATGCCACCGGCCCCGGTCGAGGCGGTCCGGCTGCACTGGCTCGCCGGTCGGCTGGCCGGCCTGGATTCGCTCACCGACCGGCTGACCGGGGCGGCGGGGCCGCGCGCCTACCTGCTCGGGCTGGATCCGGCAGGTGAGGGGCGGGTGGTCGTCGCGCTCGGCGACCCGGACCATTCCGACCGGGTGCTGACGTACGTTCCGGGGATGACCGCCGGCCTCGACGACGCACCCGGCGAGCTCGGCCGCGCGGGGCGGGTGCTGGGCCGGTGCGCCGAGTTGGCTCCGGGCGAGCGGAGCGCCGCTGTCCTCTGGTTGGACTACGATGCCCCGGATTTCCTGCACGAGGCGGTCACGGCCGGCCAGGCCCGGGACGCGGGCCCGGCGCTGCACCGGTTCCAGGAAGGGTTGCGGAGCACCCACGAGGGCCCGCCGGCCCGGCAGACCGTGCTCGGGCACAGCTATGGGTCCCTCGTGGTGGGCACGGCCGCCCGGGAGCACGGTCTGGCCGCCGACGCCCTCGTCTTCGTCGGCTCACCGGGGGTGGGCGCGGAGCATGCCGCCGAGCTGCGGGTGCCGCCCGACGAGGTCTGGGCGAGCAGCGCCTCGGACGACGTGATCCGGCTGGCCCGCTCACCGGACGACCTGGCCCGCCGCACCCTGTTCAACGCGTCGCCGTTGGCCGCGGCGCTCGGCTGGCCGGGGCAGAGCGGGCACGAGTTGTGGTTCGGCCGGGACCCGGCCACGCCAGGCTTCGGTGGGCGGGTCTTCCCCAGCGGCCGGCACGGCCACACCGGCTACTGGGACGCGGACAATCCGGCGTTGGACGGCATGGCCCGCATCATGCTCGGCCGCTGACGCCCCGGCTGCGGGGCCGGACGGGCAGAGAACGCCCGGGGCGGGGATGCCGGGGCGCCGGGGCTCCACGAGCCGGAGAACAGCCGAGCCCCGGTCGCCAGTCGTGGCGGCCGGGGCCGGACGGGTCGTCGGGGCTACTCGACGGTGACCGACTTCGCGAGGTTGCGCGGCTGGTCGACGTCGTGTCCACGGGCGGCGGCGATCTCGGCCGCGAGCACCTGCAGTGGCACCGTGGTGACCAGCGGAGAGAGCAGAGTGGGCGTACGCGGCACGTAGATCAGGTGATCCGCGTAGCGGACGACCGCCTCGTCCCCCTCCTCCGCGATCACGATGGTCCGGGCGCCCCGGGCGCGTACCTCCTGGATGTTGGAGACGACCTTGTCGTGCAGCACGCCCCGACCGGCCGGTGACGGCACCACGCAGACCACCGGGGTGCCCTTGTCGATGAGCGCGATCGGCCCGTGCTTCAGCTCGCCGGCGGCGAAGCCCTCGGCGTGCATGTACGCCAGCTCCTTGAGCTTGAGCGCGCCCTCCAGGGCGACCGGGTAGCCGACGTGCCGGCCGATGAAGAGAATGGTCGGCTCGGACTTCAGCTCGCGGGCCAGTTCGCGCACCGGCTCGATGCGTTCGAGCAGCTCACGCAGCTTGGCCGGGACTTCCTGGAGCTGGGCGACCACCGCGGCGACCTCGTCGGCGAACTTGATGCCGCGCACCTGGGCCAGGTGCAGGCCGATCAGGTAGCAGGCGACGAGCTGGGTGAGAAACGCCTTGGTGGAGGCGACAGCGATCTCCGGCCCGCCGTGGGTGTACAGGACCGCGTCAGACTCACGGGGGATGGTGGAGCCGTTGGTGTTGCAGATGGCGAGCACCCGCGCCTTCTGCTCCTTGGCGTGCCGGAGCGCCATCAGCGTGTCCATCGTCTCGCCGGACTGCGAGATGACCACGATCAGGGTGGATCGGTCGAGCACCGGGTCGCGGTAGCGGAACTCGCTGGCCAGCTCCACCTCGCAGGGGATCCGGGTCCAGTGCTCGATGGCGTACTTGGCGACGAGACCGGAGTGGTACGCGGTGCCGCAGGCCACGATGAAGATCTTGTCGACGTCCCGCAGATCCTGGTCGCTGAGGCGGACCTCGTCCAGCGCGATCTCGCCGGACTCGGCGAGCCGGCCGAGCAGGGTGTCGGCGACCGCCTGGGGCTGCTCCTCGATCTCCTTGAGCATGAACCAGTCGTAGCCACCCTTCTCGGCGGCCGACGAGTCCCAGTCGATGTGGAAGTCCTTGCCGGTGGCGGGCTGGCCGTCGAAGTCGGTGATCTCGATCGTGTCGCCGGTGATCAGGACGATCTGGTCCTGACCCAGCTCCACCGCGTCCCGGGTGTGCTCGATGAAGGCGGCGACGTCGGAGGCGAGGTAGTTCTCCCCCTGGCCCCGGCCCACCACCAGCGGGGAGTTGCGCCGCGCGCCGACCACGGCGCCGGGCACGCCCGAGTCGACGGCGAGCAGGGTGAAAGCGCCCTCCAACCGCTGGCAGACCACCCGCATGGCGGCGGCGAGCAGCTGCGGACCGTCCGCGTGACCGGCAGCGCGGAGATCGGCCAGGGCGGCGGCGAGCAGGTGGGCCGCGCACTCGGTGTCGGTGTCGCTGATGAACTGGACGCCGTCGGCCTCCAGCTCGGCGCGGAGCTTCGCGAAGTTCTCGATGATGCCGTTGTGGATCACGGCGACCCGGCCGTCCGGGGCTACGTGCGGGTGCGCGTTGCGGTCGGTGGGGCCGCCGTGGGTGGCCCAGCGGGTGTGCCCGATGGCGGTGGTGCCGTCACCGATGCCGATGGGACTGGCCGCGCAGGACGTGGGGTCTTCGGCGGCGCGCTCGGAGAGCACCTTCTCCAGGTTGGCCAGCTTGCCGGCCTTCTTCTCCGTCAGCAGCTCCCCGTCGCACACGACGGCGACGCCTGCCGAGTCGTAGCCGCGGTACTCCAGCCGCCGCAGCCCGTCGAGCACGATGCCGAGCGCCGGCCGCGCGCCGGCGTAACCCACGATTCCACACATGGTCCGCAGCCTAACCCAGTTTCGCTCATCGCGCGTGCGCGAAAGCCCGGTTAACGAACACTGAACTTGAGCGAACGGTCGAGCCGAGGCGACGACCGGGCTGAATGGCTGCCCGGACGTGCCGCGACACGGACGTTCACCGCCCCCCGCCTACCCGTACATTGAGGGCCGCAACCGGCGGACGGGCGACTAGCTGACCGGGCGACGGTCCTTCGCCCGAGGCTCGTGCCCTGTGCGTTCCCGTGCCGAACCAGATGTCCGAACCGTCCCGAGGAACGGGCCAGCGGCAGGTGGTCGATCACCGCAGCGGCCGGTTGATCGACACGACGTCCTTGAGGCCGGGGTGTCCGGGGCACACGGATGCCCCGACTTCAAGGAAACCGAGTTGATGTTGCACCGTTGACGCCCCGCCGCCGGCCAGGCCGGGAACGTCCCCTGTCCACCCGCACCGCACGGTCGGGCGATCCGCAGGCTGTGCTCCGATGGAGCGGGTGGTTGAGCCGGCGGCGGCGGGTCGTAGGCTGGCGGGCGTGACGACGACCGCCGATGTCGATCCGCTGGTGGCCCGGATGCGGCCGTTCGGCACCACCATCTTCGCCGAGATGTCCGCACTCGCCGTTCGTACCGGCGCGGTCAACCTGGGCCAGGGTTTCCCGGACACCGACGGCCCGCCCGAGATGTTGGCGGCCGCCGCCGAGGCGCTGCGTTCCGGGCAGAACCAGTACCCGCCCGGTCCGGGCATCCCCGCCCTGCGCGCGGCGGTTGCGGCGCACCAGCGCCGGTTCTGGGGGCTGGAGTACGACCCGGACGGCGAGGTCGTGGTGACCGCGGGCGCCACCGAGGCGGTGGCCGCCGCGATCCTCGCCCTCTGCGAGCCGGGTGACGAGGTGCTCTGCTTCGAGCCGTACTACGACTCGTACGCCGCCTCCATCGCGCTGGCGGGCGCGGTCCGCCGCCCGGTCACGTTGCGTCCGGCCACCGGTGGCCGGTACGCCTTCGACCCGGACGCGCTGCGCGCGACGTTCGGGCCGCGTACCCGCCTGGCGCTGCTGAACTCGCCGCACAACCCGACCGGGAAGGTCTTCACCCCGGCCGAGTTGACCCTCATCGCCGAGCTGTGCCAGGAGCACGACGCGTACGCGGTGACCGACGAGGTGTACGAGCACCTGGTCTTCACCGACGCGTCCGCCCCGCACCTGCCCCTCGCCACGCTGCCAGGCATGCGCGAACGCACCCTGCGCATCTCCTCAGCCGGCAAGACGTTCTCCTGTACCGGCTGGAAGGTCGGTTGGGCGAGCGGGCCGGCGCGGCTGGTGTCCGCGTTGCTCCGGGTGAAGCAGTTCCTCACCTTCGTCAACGCGGCGCCGCTCCAACCGGCGGCGGCGGTGGCGCTCGGCCTGCCCGACGAGTACTTCGCCGGCTTGCGGGCCGGGATGCAGGCTCGGCGGGACCAACTGGTCGAGGGCCTGAACGACGCCGGTTTCGACGTGCTCGCCCCGGAGGGCACGTACTTCGTCACCGCCGACGTCACGCCCCTCGGCGGCCGCGACGGCGTGGCGTTCTGCCGTTCGCTGCCGCAGCGCTGCGGCGTGGTCGCGGTGCCGACCCAGGTCTTCTACGACGACGCCGAGGCCGGGCGGCGACTGGTCCGCTTCGCCTTCTGCAAGCGGCCCGAGGTGCTGACCGAGGCGGTCACCCGCCTGCGTCGACTCGCCGTGGGCTGACCGGCATCGGCGTTAGTTGCCTGGCGGCGCTCCTGCCGGCGGCGTTGCTGCGTCGACTTCCACCGCACGGCTGCTCGCCGAGCAGTGACGAGCAGCCGGTACGCCGATCCGGTCCGTGCCGGACCGGTCAGGAGGCCACCGGGCTGGCGGTGCGGACCTGGTCGGCGATCCGCTCGGCGACCGACCGGGCGGTCGCCTCGGTGGCGGCCTCGACCATCACCCGGACCAGCGGCTCGGTGCCGGAGGGGCGCAGGAGCACCCGCCCGGTGCCGCCCAGCTCGTTCTCGGCCCGCTCGACCTCGGCACGCACGGCCGGCGCGGCGGCGCCGACGGTACGGTCGCCGACCGGCACGTTGATCAGTACCTGCGGGAGTTTGGTCACCACGGCGGCCAACTCGGCCAGCGAACGCCCGGTGGCCGCCATCCGCGACATCAGGTGCAGGCCCGTCAGCACGCCGTCGCCGGTGGTCGCGTACGCGGGCATGACGATGTGTCCGCTCTGCTCACCGCCGAGGGCCAGCCCGGACGCGCGCAGCTCCTCCAGCACGTACCGGTCGCCGACCTTGGTCTCGACCAGCCGGATGCCCTCGGCGGACATCGCCAGCCGCAGCCCGAGGTTGCTCATCACGGTGGCGACGAGCGTGTCGTCGGTGAGCGTCCCGGCCTCCCGCATGGCGAGCGCGAGGATCGCCATGACCTGGTCGCCGTCGACCTCGTCGCCGTCGGCGGTCACCGCCACGCAACGGTCGGCGTCGCCGTCGTGTGCGATACCCAGGTGCGCGCCGTGCTCGACCACCGCGGCGCGCAACGCCTCGATGTGGTTGGAGCCGCACTCGTCGTTGATGTTGAGCCCGTTCGGCTCGGCGTGGATGGCGATCACCTCGGCGCCGGCCTCCCGGTAGGCGACCGGGGCGACCTCGGCGGCCGCGCCGTTCGCGCAGTCGACCACGACCTTGATCCCGTCGAGGCGGTGCGGCACCGTCCCGACCAGGTGCTGGACGTAGTGGTCGGCGCCGTCGAGCAGGTCGTGCACCCGCCCGACGCCGGCGCCCACCGGGCGGTCCCAGGCCGAGGTGGCGTTCGCCTCGATCGCGGCCTCGATCTTCATCTCGATCTCGTCGGGGAGCTTGTGCCCGCCGGCCGCGAACAGCTTGATCCCGTTGTCCGGCATCGGGTTGTGCGACGCGGAGAGCATCACGCCCAGGTCGGCCTTGGCCTCGGCGGTCAGGAACGCCACCGCCGGGGTGGGCAGCACACCGACGCGGATCACCGTGGCACCGGCGCTGGTCAGGCCCGCGACGACAGCGGCCTCCAGCATCTCGCCGCTCGCCCGGGTGTCCCGGCCGACCACCGCGACCGGCGGATGGCTCCGGTCGGTCTCGGCGAGAGTGTGCGCGGCGGCGACGGCCACTGCGAGCGCCAGCTCGGGTGTGAGATCCACGTTCGCCCGCCCGCGGACGCCGTCCGTACCGAACAACCGACCCATACCCGCCAAACCTCCGATGACGCGGTCGACAGAGAAGAAGCGAAACGGCCGGCCCACCTCCCGTCGAAAAGGAGGCGGACCGGCCGTCCGTCAGGCGTACAACGCGCGACTGCTGGTCAGCGCTTCGAGTACTGGGGAGCCTTGCGGGCCTTCTTGAGGCCGTACTTCTTGCTTTCCTTGACCCGGGCGTCCCGGGTCAGGAAGCCGGCCTTCTTCAGGGCCGGGCGGTCGTCCGGCTCGTTGACGATCAGCGCCCGGGCGATGGCCAGCCGGAGCGCACCGGCCTGGCCGGTGATGCCGCCACCACGCAGGTTGGCGATGACGTCGAACGCCTCCGGCTTCTCGGCGGTCACCAGCGGATCCTTGATCAGCTGCTGGTGCACCTTGCTCGGGAAGTAGGCCTCGAGGTCGCGGCCGTTGCAGGTGATCTTGCCAGTGCCCGGCACGATGCGGACCCGGACGATGGCCTCCTTGCGACGGCCCACGGTCTGGATCGGGCGGTCTCCACGAGGCGCGCGGGCGACGGGCGCCGGCGCCTCGGTGGCCTCGGGGGCGACCTCGGTGGCGGTGATGTCGGTCATGCTGATTCCTTCGCCCGCGCTCACTGCGCGATCTGCTTGATCTCGAACGGCACCGGCTGCTGGGCGCCGTGCGGGTGCTCGGCACCGGCGTAGACCTTCAGCTTCTTGATGAGCTTACGGCCGAGCTTGTTGTGCGGCAGCATCCCCTTGACAGCCAGCTCGATGGCCCGCTCCGGACGCTTGGTCAGCAGCTCGTCGTAGCCGACCTGCTTCAGACCACCCGGGTAACCGGAGTGGCGGTAAGCGATCTTCTGCTGACGCTTGTTGCCGGTCAGCGCAACCTTGCCCGCGTTCACGATGACGACGAAGTCGCCCGTGTCGACGTGCGGCGCGAAGGTCGGCTTGTGCTTGCCACGCAGCAACGTGGCGGCGTGGGTGGCCAGGCGGCCCAGCACGACATCAGAAGCGTCGATGACGTGCCACTGACGCTCGATCTCACCCGGCTTCGGGCTGTACGTACGCACAGGTCTACCTTGTCTCGTCGTCGGTCTGGGGTCCGCGCGCCGGGTCACCAGGCGCGCACGAACGACCAAGCGTACCTGATGCGGCACGCCTCTGGATGTCGTACAACAGCAGGCAACGATACCCGGCACCCGGTGGGCTGGTCAAAGCGGGGTCCCGCCGACCCGCCCCGCGGGAGTCACGGCCCGACCGAAGTCATGGCCGGGGACACACCCGCGGCCGGTTCGCACAGCAGCCTACCCCGGCCGTCCGGGGGTGGGCTCAGAGCTGTTGCAGGATGCGGAGCGCCCGGCCGACCCGGCGCATCGTGTCGATGTCGGCAACGTCCACGCACTCGGTGAACCACTTCTTCATGGGCGAGGAGAGGCGGTCGGGCATCACCACGTAGCCGCCCATGGACACGGCGAGCGGCGAGTCGCGCAGCAGCGCCTGCTCGACCACCTCGGCCACGATCACGATGGGCACCTCGGTGGAGTTGTAGACATCCGAACTGATCACCAGTCCGAGCCGTTCCCGGGCGCCCTCGATGCGCCAGACCTCTCCCCTACGCAGCACGCGGTCGCCCGCGGAAAAGCAGGTCGTCGACCATGCCCACCTCGCGCGCGTCGGCGAGGGCGGCCGACTCGAGATCCATCCCGGCACGGCCGACGGCCGCGGCGTGCTCGGTGAAGACCTCCCGCAGCGCCTTCTCCCGGGCGGCCTGGTCGATCCACGCGGAGAGCGACATGCCCTCACGCTTGGCGAACCGGCGCGCCTCCTCGATCGTCTCGTCGGAGAACGACAGCGTCACCTTGGCGGTCATGCCGCTGAGACTACCCATCGGTATGACCATCAGTCATCCCCGCTGGCACCGGTCGGCGAACCGGGCACCGCCACCCGCGCGGCGATCCGGGGAACGGACCGGTCGAACCGGGCGCAGGCGCGGGCCCACCCCACGACCCGAGCCCGGCCCGACGCGGCAGCGCCGAGCCGGGCGGTCGTACGCGGGCGGCTCTGCGCCGGCTCACCCGACCGGCGTGGGGAAGCCCCGGCCCTGCTCGGCCTGGAGCCGCAGCATGGCGTGCTCGGTGACGGTGACCAGCACGTGCTTCACCGAGTCACGCCGCCGGGCATCCGTCATGATCAGCGGCACCTGGGGCGAGATCGCCAGCGCCTCGCGAACCTCCTCCAACTCGTACCGGGGCGCATCGTCGAAGCAGTTGAGCGCGACCACGTACGGCAGGTTGCGGTTCTCGAAGTAGTCCAGCGGGGCGAAGGCGTCGGTGATCCGGCGGGTGTCGACCAGCACAGCGGCACCCACCGCACCCCGGATGATCTCGTCCCACATGAACCAGAAGCGGGTCTGACCCGGCGTACCGAAGAGGTACAGGATCAGATCCTGGGCCATGGTGATCCGGCCGAAGTCCATGGCGACCGTGGTGGTCTCCTTGCCCGGCACCTTGGACGGATCGTCGATCCCGACGCCGGCCGCGGTCATCACCGCCTCGGTCCGCAGCGGGGTGATCTCCGAGATCGAGCCGACCAGTGTGGTCTTGCCTACCCCGAACCCGCCCGCGATGACGATCTTGGCGGAGACGATCCCGCGGCTCTGCTGACCCCCGGCGGGGTCATAGCCTGCGAAGTCCACTTAGCACCCTTCCAAGCAGTTCCATCCGCTCCTCGAATCCCTCGACGGGAGCAGCAGTGTTTAGCGTCAGCAGGCCCTCGGCCACCATGTCGGCGACGAGCACCCGGGCGACGCCGAGCGGCATCCGGGTGTACGCAGCGATCTCCGCCATCGACTGCGCCCGGCCCTCGCAGACGGTGGCGATGCGGTGCTTGTCATGGCCGGCGAACCGGGACTCGGCCGCCTGGGTGGGCGTGGCCATCAGGACCGCCTCCAGGGCGATCTCCTGCCGGGGCTCCGTACGGCCGCGGGTGACCGCGTACGGTCGCACCAGCGCACCGCGCGGGTCACGCCGGGGTTCCATCCGCGATCACCTCCTCTCCGTACCGGCGCCTGGCGGCCCCGGTCCCTTTCCTGTCACGTCGTCTGCGCGCGGCCGTCGCGCCCCAGGGTTGTGAACACACCGCGCCTGCGGCTACGAGCGCACCGCGTCACGCGGCAGCGGCACCAGCGCGGCTCCGACCCGCTCGACCAGCAGAGCCATCTCGTAGCCGACCTGGCCCACGTCGCAGCTGCGGGCGGCCAGGACCGCCATCGACGACCCGTCGCTGATCGACATCAGGAACAGGTAGCCGCTGTCCATCTCGATGACGGTCTGCAGCACGCCTCCGGCGCTGAACATCCGGGCGGCGCCCTCGGTCAGACTCACCACGCCAGAGGTGATCGCGGCGAGCTGGTCCGCCCGGTCCCCGGGCAGGTCGCGGCTGGAGGCGAGCAGCAACCCGTCGGCGGACACAGCCACCACGTGGGCGATACCCGCCACGCTGTCGGCGAAGTTGGTGAGCAACCAACCCATGTCCTGAATGGCCGCTGGCCTGTTCATCGGGTCTCCTTGTCGGAAGTGTGGTTCTGGTCCGTGCCGGCCGACCGGCCGCGCTGTACACCGCGGTGGTAGGCCGACAACAGTCCACGTACATCGTCCGGGCTGCGCCGGGTGCGCTCCCGGCCGCCGCGGGAGGGTTCGATGCCACCCGGCACGAGCTGTGCCTGCGGCACCCGCTTGGGCAACCCGGAACGGGTGGTCCCGCCGTCCGTCGGCTCGGCCGCCCGGCTGGCCCGCGACCAGCCCTCGTCGGCCGCCGTCCGCCAGGCGTCAGCGGCGGACGCCGCTTGCGCGGCCGGTGCGGCCGGTGCCGGTGCCGGTGCCGGTGCCGGTGCCGGTGCCGGTGCCGGTGCCGGTGGCGTGTACGAGGGAGGTGGCGACTGCGACGGGCCGGCCGTGTTGGTGACGCCCGGGGTACGGGTGGGCAGCGGCGCGGTCGGGGTGGTCACCGCGGATGCCGTCTCGGCCGACGCCCGGGCACCGGACGCGGCGGCCGGGGGTTCGTCGAACTTCGGGCGGGTGAAGATGGCCGTGGTGTCGTTGCCGTGTGACCGGAACCAGACCGCCTCCATCTCCCGGAAGATCGGCGCCTCCGCCGTCGGCTCGGCGGGAGCCGCGATCGGGGCCGGTGCGGCCGCCGGCGGCATGGCGGGTGGCGCCGGCGGGGCGGCCGGCGCGGCGAACGACCCGATCGGCGCCTGCGGGGCGGGCAAGTCGGTGGCCTCGGCTCCCGGCGCACGTCGCGGCAACGGCGCGAGCGTCGGGTGGGCAGCGGTCGGGTTGTCGGCGCCGAGACCGCCCCCGGTGTACGCCGGCCGGGCCGGTGGCGTGGTCAGGCCACCGGCGTTGACGACCGGCGCGCTCTCCCTGGCATCCATCGGCGACTGCCACGGCGCCGGGGCGGCCGTGCTGGTGCGCCACTGATCGGGCAGCGTGGCCGCCGAGGTGAGGGCCGCGGGCGGCTCGGCGAGCGCGACCGGCGCGTGCGGTGCGCGCTCGACCGCCATCGGCTGACGCGGGCGCGGCGGGGTGAACGCCTGATCCCTGCCACGCAGGCTGGGCAGCACGACGGTGGAGTTCGGCAGGGTCACCTGCGCGACGGTGCCGCCCTCGACATTGCGCCGCAACTCGACACGGATGCCGTAGCGCGACGCCAGGCGGCTGACCACCGCCAGGCCCATCAGCCGGAACGCCGCGACGTCGACGGTCGGCGGTGCGGCGAGCCGGCGGTTCAGCGAGTCCAGCTGCTCGTCGGTCAGCCCGAGCCCGCGGTCCTCGATCTGGATCAGCACGTAGTCGCGGATCCGGCGGCCGTCGGCGACCACGATGGTGGTCGGCGGCGAGAACCGGGTGGCGTTGTCGAGCAGCTCGGCGACCAGGCGGACGACGTCGTTGACGGCGTGCGCGGCGACCGAGATGTCGGTGTCGACCGTGCCGAACTCGATGCGGTTGTAGAGCTCGACCTCGGACTGGGCGGCGCGAAGCACGTCCACCAGCAGCGCGTCGTCCCGACGCGGCACGGCCGAGTCGGCGCCGGCCAGGACCAGCAGGTTCTCGTCGTTGCGGCGCATCCGGGTGGCCAGGTGGTCCAGCTCGAAGAGCTGCGCCAACCGCTTCGGGTCCTCCTCGCCGCGCTCGATCGCGTCCAGCTCGCCGATCATGCGGTCGACCAGGTTCTGACTGCGGCGGGCCAGGTTGAGGAACATGGCCGAGACGCTGGTACGCAGCGCGGCCTGCTCGGCGGCGACACGCACCGCTTCCCGGTGCACCACGTTGAAGGCGGACGCCACCTGCCCGACCTCGTCGCGGTTGGACAGGTTGATGGGGTCCCGGACCTGCTGGACGATCTCGTCGACACCGCCCTCGCCGACGCTGCCCATGTTCTGCAGACGCGCGACGGCGTCGGGCAGGTCGTGGTTGGCCACCGAGAGGGCGCCCTCGCGGAGCCTGCGCAGCGATCCGTTGAGCGACCGGGCCAGCACCACGGCGAGCGTGATCGCGACGACCAGGGTCAGCAGGACCAGCACCGATTCGAGCACGGCCTGCTGGATGACGTCCGAGCGCAGCTGCTCGGTCTGGGCGACGAGGGAGTTCTCCAACTGCATCTCGGCCCAGCGCATCAGGTCGTTGACCGCACCGATGGCGGCGGTGGCGTCCTGCGCGGTGACCAGCGGACGCTGGCCCACCGAGCGGGTGATGTCGGCCGCCACCCGGTCGGCGAGACCGACCGCGTCACCGGAGACGGTGCTGTTCACCAGCGCCCGCTTCTCGGGGTCGGCGGCCAGCGAGAAGGCGATCAGCGCCTCCTGCTGGCTGGTCAGGGTGGCGACGAACGAGGAGAACTGCTCCTCGTCGAGCTGTCCGGCGCTGAGCGCCGAGAAGGCGACCGCCTCCTCCTCGGCCACCGAAGACTTCGCGCGGGCGAACGCGGCGACGGCGCGGCGGCTGTCGGAGATGCGCTCGCCGCCGGGCAGCTGGGCGAGCCCGTCCCCGTACGCGACCAGGTCGTCGAGGATCACTCCGTAGCGGAGCATCGCCTCGGCGACCGCCATCTGTCGGCGGTCCGCGACCTCCTGGCGGGTGCTGTCCAGCGTTTCCAGGTGGGCGTCGATGGCGACCAGCCGGTCCCGTACCGCCGCCGGCACGTCGCCGATCCGCTTGCGCTCCGCGCGGTACGTCTCGACCCGCTGCTGCGTCTGGCGTACCCGCAGGTTGTACGCGTCGGCCTGCCGCTGCGGGGCGGCCAGGTAGGCCGCCGCGGCCATCCGTTCGAGGTGCAGGTCCTGGGTGAGGGCGGAGACGTCGACACCGAGCCGGGTCAGCTCCCGGGCCTGGGTGGCCTCGTACGCGCCCTGGCCGACCGAGACGAGCCGGACGGCGGCCAGCGCGACCACCGCGGCGACAGGCACCACCAGGATCAGCGCGAGCTTCGACCGGATCCGGACGTCACGCAGTCGGGGCATTCGACGACGGGCCGGCCGAGCTTTCGCACGGTTTCCGGGCAGGGTCGTCGGTCCGGTGCTCACGACATCGCCTCCGTCGTTTTTTCCACGCCTGAAAGCCCGAACCGTGCCGGGCGCGATGCGCTGCGGCACGCGCGGCACGGCCGCGATTTCATCAGAGACGCTCCTGTTTGGGAAGCCGCAGGCGGGCAGATATGGGTCGCACCGCGCGGAACCCGTGTTCCGGTCAACTGATACCTTCAATTCCGCAAGCCCGTGAACTGGGCATGTAACTCCAGTGTGGTCACACGTGTATGGAACGTGACCGTTTCCAAACGTCGCTTGGCCCCACGATGTGGGATGGCCGTCCCGAAAACGGCGGCCGGCGCCCGCGCTTGACCACAGCGCTCGCCGTTGGCAAGGTTTTGCAGGCTTCGTGCACACCGTACGGCACACTCTTCCCGTTTCTCCACTGAGGACGGACTAGCTGCGGCGACCGGGCAACGCCCGCGCCCGCACCTGGAGGACGACTTGAGCCCCATCCGCTCCACGACCATTGCGGCTCTCGCATCCGTCGTACTGGCCGGCACACTCACGGGTTGCCAGTTCGGCACAGCGGACGCGACGGCGAGTCCGATCGTGATCGCAGCCGACCTCGAGCTCTCCGGCGCTGCCGCTCCCATCGGAAAGGCGTACCAACGCGCCCTGAAACTGAAGGTCGATCAGCTGAACTCCTCGGGCGCCCTGAACGGCCGGCGAATTGAGCTGGACGTGAAGGACAACCGCTCCGACGCGAGCGAATCGCTACGCAACATCGGCGACTTCAGCAGCGATTCCCAGGTCAGCGCGATCATCATGGGTGGCTGCAACGAATGCGCGATCGGCGCGGTGCGGACCATCAACGAGAAGAAGATCCCCACCATCGCCCTCGCCACGTCCAGCTCCGTGGCCAACCCGGTGGCAGACCGCCGGTACGTGTTCAAGCTCGGCCCAAACGCCGCCGACAGCGCCTCCGCCCTCGCCGCTGAGCTGCGCCGCAAGAACGTCCGCAAGGTCGCGTTGCTGTACAGCGCGGACGACTACGGCCGCGAGGGGCTCGCCGCCCTGCAACGGGAGCTGGACAAGGCGTCGATCAAGTTGCCGAACAAGGCGGCGGTCAAGGTCACCGACACCGATGTGAGCCAGCAGGTCCAGTCGCTCGCCTCCCGCAAGTCCGACGCGCTGGTCATCTGGACCCCACCGGAGCAGGCCGCGCTCGCCGCCACGGCGGCGAAGCAGGCCCACTTCACCGGCTCGCTCTACTTCGACGCCGGCGCCGCCGGAGACCTCTTCCTCGGCGAGTCCGCCCAGGCCACCGAGCGGGCGACCCTGATCTTCACCCAGACCATGGCGATCGACGACGTGATCGCCACGACGCCGGCCAAGGCGTCCCGCCGCCAGTGGTTCCAGGACTACACCGCCCGGTTCGGTGGCTACAACGGCGCCTCGTCGTTCGCGGCGGACGCGGTGCAGCTCATCGTGGACGCGCAGACGCGCGCCGGAGGCCCGGCCGACAAGGTGAACCGGGACGGCATCCGGGACGTGCTGGAAACCTCCCAGCTGGACGGCCTCTCCGGCCCGATCCGGATGACTCCGGACAACCACTCGGGGCTCATGCCGCAGGCGCTCACCACGCTGGTGGCGCGCAACGGGCGGTGGCGCCTCGCCGGGTGAGGCGGTGCGGTGTGGTCCGCCATACCCGGCTCGGGCGGTCGGGCTCGAACCCTCCGCCGGGCACGGCGGACCACACCGTGGGTCAGATCCAGGTGGTCAACGGTCGACGTAGCGGTCAGCGGCTGCTCGTGGTCTCACGGACCCAGGGAAGAGCGACGCGCTCGATCACCACGAGAGCGCTGTAGAGCAGGATGCTGGCCAGCGCGACCAGCATGATCGCCGCCCACGCGGTGGCGGTGTCCCCGACGCCGGCGTACTGCTGGATGGCGTAGCCCAGGCCACCCTCGCCCGCCTGGAACTCGCCGATCACCGCGCCGATCGCGGCCAGCGGCATGCCGACCTTGAGACCGACGAAGATCTGCGGCAGCGCGGCGGGGAACCGCACCTTGCGGAACGCCTGCCAGCGCGAGGCGTTCCAGGAACGGACCAACTCGGCGAGGTCGGCCGGCGTGGTGGTCAGGCCGGTCGCGGTGGAGAGCACGATCGGGAAGAAGCAGAGCAGGAACACCATCGTGAGGATGGGCTTCTGCCCCCAACCGAGGGCGACCACCAGCAGCGGCCCGAGTGTGATCTTGGGCACCGCGTTCACCGCGACGAGCAGCGGAGTGAACATCCGCTCCACCAGCCGGGACGAGGCGAGCGCCAGCCCGAGCAGGACGCCGGCCGCCACGGAGAGCGCGAACCCGATCAGGATCTCCAGCGTGGTGTCGCCGGTGTACTCCAACATCTCGGCCGGCTTGTCGACGAACGCGGTCAGTACGTCCCCCGGAGGCGGCAACGCCGCCGGGTGGACCAGCTCCAGCCGGGCGGCGATCCACCACACGGCGAGAGCGATCAGCAGACCGACCGTGGGCAGCAGTGCCGCCCCCGCCCCCGCGGCCCGTACCCCGGCCGTCACGCGTCGACCGGCGATCGGTGCGGTCTCCGCGGTCTTGGGTTCGGTCACCGGCTCGGCCGACCGGACCTCGGTCATGGTCTCCTCCTTCGGGTCGTCCGGCACCGGGCCGGAACGCGAGTCGGGGTGCGCCCCGCCAGAGTCCGGCGAGACGCACCCCAGGCCGCCGCTTTGATCAGGCCTTCGGCGTCAGGCTGAAGTCGATGATCTGCTCGGGCGTGATGTTCTGCTTGAGAGTGCCGGCGCCCTGGAGGATCGCGATGCTCTTGGCCACCCGGCCGCTGTCCAGCGTGCCCAGCGCGGTGCCGGAGTTGCTCGACCGCACGTAGCCGGCCATCAACTGCAGCTCGGCGGCGGCCGAGTCGACGTTGGTGGCGGGCACGTTCTTCTGCAGGATCTTCGCCGCCTCCTGCGGGTTGGCCAGGCTGTACTCCAGGCCCTTCATCAACGCGGCGGTGAACTTCTTGACCATCTCCGGCTTCTCCTTGGCGATCTTCGCCGAGGTGATCAGCACGTTGCCGTAGAGGTCCTGCATCACGTTGCTGTACGGCAGCAGGACGGCCTTCTTCTTCGCCACGCCCTCGATCGTGGGCTGACCGACGACGAACTGGCCGATGCCGTCGACCTGGCCGGTCGCGAGCGTCTGGATCAGGGTCTGCGCGTCACCGTTGACCCACTGCACCTTGGCCGGGTCCACACCGGCCATCTTCGCGTACGTCGGGAAGAGGTTGCGGACGACGGAGCCGGGGGTGTCCGCGAGCTTCTTGCCCTCCAGGTCCTTCGGAGAGGCGATGGCCTTGCCGTCGAGCGTGGCGATGGCGGCCATGGTGCGCTGCTGGATCGCGGCGACCGCGACGAAGTCCTTGGCCTGGCCGTTGCCGAGCTGCAGCAGGCCACCGGTCAGGTCGATCGGGCCGAAATCGGCCTGGCCGCCGACGATGGTCTGGATCACCGCGCCGGTGCCCTGACCGGGCTTGATGTCGACGTCGAAGCCGGCCTCGGAGAAGAAGCCCTTCTCCTTCGCGACCCAGGCGTAGGCGTCACGGCCGAAGTTGCCGAAGGAGGTTAGGTAGGTCACCTTCTCCCGTGATCCGCCGCTGCCGCCCTTGGCGTCCTCGGACGAGTCCGAACCGCCAGAGCAGCCGGCGAGCAGGGCGAGGGTGGTGGCCAGCGCGGCCGCGGCGACCGTACGGGTCAGCCTTCTCATCAGTGCACCATGTCCTTTCCGACCGGGGCCGGCCGGCCGCCGGAGGGGTTGTCGCGGGACGCCGACGAACGGGGGCAGGCCGGCATCACCGTCTAGAGGGGACTCTTTCGCGGGCACAGCGTACGAGAACCCCACCTTTGCCCCGCCAGGCGTGCCGCATTGCGGTACGGGAACAAACTCATGTCCACCCCGGACGGTGTGAACGCCGCGATGACCAGCTAGCCTGTGGCAGATTTCTGACCGTCCACTCAGGGAGGCGTGCGGGAGATGATCCGACTGTCCGGGGTGTCCCGCACCTTCGACGGCCGCTCCGGGCGGGTCGAGGCGCTGCGCGGCATCGACCTGGAAGTGGCCGAGGGCGAGTTCGTGGCGATTCTCGGCCGCTCCGGCTGCGGCAAGTCCACCATGCTGCGGCTGATCGCCGGCCTGCTGCCGGTCAGCGCCGGCGAGATCACCGTCGCGGACACGCCGGTCAGCAAGCCGCGGCAGGACATCGCGATGCTGTTCCAGAAGCCGGCCCTCCTGCCCTGGCGTACGGTGCTCGACAACGTGCTGCTGCCGGTCGAGATCTTCGGCTGGAGCCGGGCGAAGTACCGGGAACGTGCCCGGCAGTTGCTCGACCTGGCCGGACTCGCCGGCTTCGAGAAGCGCCTGCCGCACGAACTCTCCGGCGGCATGCAGCAGCGGGTCTCGCTCTGCCGGTCGCTGATCGGCGACCCCCGCGTGATGCTCATGGACGAGCCGTTCTCCGCCTTGGACGCGCTGACCCGCGAGGAACTCTCCGGCGAACTCCAGCGCGTGCACATGGAGAACGCCGCGACGATCGTCTTCGTCACCCACTCGATCGACGAGGCGGTGCTGCTCGCCGACCGGGTCGTGGTGCTGAGTCCCCGCCCCGGCCGGATCCGCAAGGTCGTCGACGTGGACATCCCCCGGCCGCGCACCCTGGGCCGCAACGCGCACCTCGCCGACGTCGCCCGAGTCAGCGCGGACCTGCACGAACTGTTGATGGAGCGGGAACATTCGATGACCGCTGACACGAGCGGACGATGACCATGCGGGTGACCGTTTTCACCGAGCCCCACCGGGGCGCCAGCTACGACGACCAGCTCCGCTTCGCCCAGACCGTCGAGGCCTGCGGGTTCGAGGGCTACTTCCGCGCCGACCACTACCAGTCCATGGGCACCGACCCGGGGCTGCCCGGCCCGACCGACGCCTGGCTGACCCTGGCCGCCCTCGCCCGGGAGACCAGCCGGATCCGGTTGGGCACGCTGGTCACCTCGGCCACCTTCCGGTTGCCCGGGCCGCTCGCGGTGATGGTCGCCCAGGTCGACCAGATGAGCGGCGGCCGGGTCGAGCTGGGCATCGGCGCCGGTTGGTACGAGCGGGAGCACATCTCGTACGGCATCCCGTTCCCGCCCGTCGGCGAGCGCTTCGACCGGCTGGCCGAGCAGCTCGAGGTGATCACCGGGCTCTGGCGGACCCCGGTCGGCGACTCGTACAGCTTCACCGGCGACCACTACCGCCTGGTCGAGGCTCCGGCCCTGCCCAAGCCGGTGCAGGTGCCCGGGCCCCCGGTCATCCTCGGCGGCCGCGGCCCGAAGCGGACCCCTGAGCTGGCCGCTCGCTACGCCGACGAGTTCAACATGCCGTTCAAGTCCGTCGGGGAGACGGCCCAGGCGTACGACCGGGTGCGCGAAGCCAGCGACCGGGTCGGCCGGACGGAGTCGGGCCGCGCGCCGCTGGTGCTCTCCGCCGGCATCGTGGTGGCGGTCGGCCGCACCGAGGCGGAGGCCGAACGGCGCGCCGCGCCGCTGCACGTGGCGAGCGCGCTGCCGCCGGAGGACGCGCTGATCGGCTCGCCCGCCCAGCTGGTCGACCGGATCGGCGAGTTCGCCGCCATCGGGGCCACCCGGGTACACCTGCGACTGATCGGCCTCGCCGACCTCGACCATCTGGAGCTGATCGCGAGCGACGTGCTCCCACAGCTGAACGGAGTGGGCGAATGAGCGAGGGAATCGAGCTGGGCCCGGTCGGCCAGGAGATCGTGTACGAGAACGACCGGGTCCGGGTCTGGCACATCCGGCTCGAACCGGGTGAGTCGCAGCCGCTGCACCGGCACGACCACCCGTACCTGGTGGTGGCCGTCCAGGGCGCGAAGAACGTGGTGCAGACGATCGACGGCATCCGGATCGACGCGGACGAGCCGACCGGCGGGGTGGTCTACCGGGACCCGGGCGCGGTGCACATGCTGACCAACGTCGGGAACACGACTTATCTGGCTCGGCTGGTCGAACTCAAGTAGACGCGCCGGTTCGCCGCCGTCACGCTGCGCGGCGTGCCGGTAGCGATCCGGCGCACCAGGTGCGTAACGTGCCCGATATGGCCTTTCGGACCTGGGGCAAACTGCTGCTCACGGCGCTCGGGGTGAGCGTGCTGGCCGGGGCGGGCCAGCTGGGCCTCGCGTACGGCCTCGGCATCGTCCGGCTCACCGGCTCCTTCACCGGCTCGACCGTCAACCAGTGGCCGGCCCAGCTCACCTGGGTCGGCTGGTTCGCCGCGAACGCCACGGTGGCCGGCGCGGTGCTGACCGAGCGCCTCGCCCGCCGCGACACCGAACCGGCCACGACCGGCCGCGTCCTGGCCGTCGGTACCGCCGCCGCGCTCGGCGCCTTCGTCGTGGCACCACTGTGCATGCAGCCCGCCCGGGCGGCGGAACTCGTCTCCGTCGACCCGGTCTTCGCGGTCGGCATCTGCGCCGTCCTCGGCGCGGTCGTCGGTGCCGGTGCGGCGATCGCCGTACTGCTGAATCCGCCACTGGGCTGGAACATCACGGCGGTCACCGGCACGGTCTGGCTGCTCGCGCTCGTCTCCACGCTGCCGTCGCTCGGCGCGGCCGGGCCGCTGCGCACCGTACGGCTCGGTGTCCTCGAACCGAACTGGCTGAGCGCGGACGAGGCACAGCGGCTTTCGCTGTTCCTGCTGCCGCTCCTCGCCCTGCTCGCCGGAGCGGCGACCGCCGCGCTGGCCCGTTGGCGGGGCCAGGTCCCGCTCGTGAGTGGCGCGACCGGGGTGGCCGGACCGGTGCTGGTGGCCTTCGCCTACCTGACCGCCGGTCCGGGCGACGCGATCGACCGCTACCAGACCGCCCCCTACTACGGTGCGCTGATCGCGGTCGCCGCCGGTGTGCTGGGTGCGGCCGCCGCCGCCCTGCTGCGCCGGCCGGTCAGCGCGCGTACCGCCGGTGCGCACGCCCTGTCGCCGGCCGCCGACCCCCGCTCCCTGCCGGCCGGCCCGACGCCGCTCGCCGACGTGACCGGCACCGCCCGGTCGGCCGGTGCCGCCCTGATCGTCGGCCCGGCCGATGCCGTACCGGCCGCGGATCCGGTCGCCGCACCGCTGACGGTCGCGTCGACGCTCGGCCGCCCGGCCGAACCGAGCGAGGCGCCCGCCGCGACCGAGGACCCCGCCGTCGAACCCGGTGCCGCCGCGGCTGTCCCGACAGAGGCGGCCGTCCCCGCGGAACCCGACCGTCCCGCCGATCCGGGTCCGGTCGACGGTCCCGCGAAGGTGACGCGGCAGCGTACCGGTGCGGAGCCGGCCTCGGAAACGGTGGTCGACGACGGCCCGCCGATGCCCGCCGAGGCGGAACCCGCCGCGACCGAACCCGCCGGTCAACAGGCCACCCCCGCACCCGCACCCGCACCCGCAGAGCCGAAGTCCGCCGGCGAACCGGCCGTTCCGGTACCCGCCGGGTCGACGCGAGCGCCGAAGCCCCGACGTAACCGCAAGGCCCGGTCGACCTCGGTCGCGGCACCGAACGCGCCGACCGACCAGGGCGGTGACCCGGAATCGGGGGCCACTGCGACGCCGGACGCGGTCCCGGACCTGACCGAGCCGGCCGCGACAGACGTCGACGGGGAGGCCGTCGAGCCGTCGACGGGCGCCGCCGACCCGGCCGGCTCGCCGTCCGGGGACGAGACGGCGGCAGCCACGATCGGCGACGACGACGTCACCAGCAGCACAGCGCCGCCCGGCACAGCGGACCCGGCAGCCGTGGACGACGTCCCGACGGCCACCCTCGGAGAACCGCCGACGGCCGGGACCACGGACCCGGCCCCGCCGGGCGGTGACGGCACGGCACCCACGCCGACGCTCCACGACCAGCCCGTGGCCCCGGCCACGCCGGTCGACGCCGAGCCGGCCGAGCACCCGGACGGGTTGCTCGATGACCACGCGGCCGACCCGGGGACCTCCCCGACCGATCGCCCGTCCGCCGGAGACCAGGCGACCACCGGCGCGACGAGCGCCTCGGCGGGCGAACCGGAGCCGGAGCGGCAGAACCGTTCCCGTGCCTGGCCGGTCGAGGCGGCCTGGCCGTTCCCGCGGCGCACCCGGCCGGACGGCACCGAGGCGGCTCGCCCGCCGGTACCGGCGCAGTCGTCCGACGCGATGCCCCGGGCTCGGCACCGGGCCCCGCTGCCCGATTTCAACCGGGCAGCGAGCTGGGAGGCGCTGGCCGCCGCCCGGCGTGCCGGCCCGGTGTCGACCGACCCGCCCGCCACCACACCGGACCCGGCGTCGGCCGACGCGGAGCCGGCCACCGACGATGCCGTCGCGGCGTCCGACGCGGCCGTCGACCACGCCACCGGAGCACCTGACGTTCCCGAGCAGTCCGCCGGGCGTGCCCGGGGTCGGCTCGGACTGTTCCGGCGCAACCGGCCTCGCGCCGACGCGGAGAGCACCGCCGAGGAGCCGTTGCCGGCGCAGGAAGAGGAGTACGTCGACTGGGTGACCGGCCTGAGCCGACCCGTCCGCGACAACGAGCCCGAGCAGGAGAGCGGACGCCGCTCGCTGCGCTCGTCCGGCCGCCACCACCGGAGCTGAACCCGCTGCCCCCGGTGCGGTCGTCGCCGTGGAGGACGACCGCACCGGGAGAGAACGTACGGCCGGGACGCTGAGGGCGCGCCCCGGGCGGCTCAGGCCAGCGGCAGATACACCCGCCCGCCGGAGGAGACGAACTCCGCCGACTTGTCCTGCATGCCGCGGGCGGCGTACTCCTTGAGGTCCTGGGTGATCTTCATGGAGCAGAACTTCGGACCGCACATCGAGCAGAAGTGCGCGGTCTTCGCCGGCTCGGCCGGCAGCGTCGCATCGTGGTACGACCGCGCGGTCTCCGGGTCCAGCGCCAGGTTGAACTGGTCCTCCCAGCGGAACTCGAACCGCGCCTTGGAGAGCGCGTCGTCCCACGCCTGGGCGCCGGGGTGCCCCTTGGCCAGGTCGGCCGCGTGCGCCGCGATCTTGTACGCGATGACCCCGGCCTTCACGTCGTCCCGGTCGGGCAGCCCCAGGTGCTCCTTCGGGGTGACGTAGCAGAGCATCGCGGTACCGAACATGCCGATCATGGCGGCGCCGATGGCCGAGGTGATGTGGTCGTACGCCGGTGCGATGTCGGTGGTCAGCGGCCCGAGCGTGTAGAACGGCGCCTCGTGGCACCACTCCTGCTGGAGGTCCACGTTCTCCTTGATCTTGTGCATGGGCACGTGCCCCGGGCCCTCGATCATCACCTGGACGTCGTACCGCCACGCGACCTTCGTCAGCTCGCCGAGGGTCTTCAGCTCGGCGAACTGCGCCTCGTCGTTCGCGTCGGCGATCGAGCCGGGGCGCAGACCGTCACCGAGGGAGAAGGTCACGTCGTAGCGCGCGAGGATCTCGCACAGCTCCTCGAAGTTCGTGTAGAGGAAGTTCTCCTCGTGGTGCGCGAGGCACCAGGCCGCCATGATCGAGCCACCGCGCGACACGATGCCGGTCACCCGGTCGACGGCCATCGGCACGTACGGCAGCAGCACTCCGGCGTGCACGGTCATGTAGTCCACGCCCTGCTCGGCCTGCTCGATGACGGTTTCCCGGAACACCTCCCAGCTCAGCTTCACCGGGTCGCCGCCGACCTTCTCCAGCGCCTGGTAGATCGGCACCGTGCCGATCGGCACCGGCGAGTTGCGCACGATCGCCTCGCGGGTCTCGTGGATCCGCCTGCCGGTGGAGAGGTCCATCACCGTGTCCGCGCCCCACCGGGTGGCCCAGGTCAGCTTCTCCACCTCCTCGGCGACCGAGGAGCTGACCGCCGAGGTGCCGATGTTCGCGTTCACCTTGACCAGGAACGCCTTGCCGATGATCGCCGGCTCGCACTCCGGGTGGTTCACGTTGAGCGGCAGCACCGCCCGGCCCGCCGCGATCTCGTCCCGGACGAACTCGGGTGCCACACCCTCCCGGATCGCCACGAACTCCATCTCCGGCGTCACCACACCGGCCCGGGCGTACGCGAGCTGCGTCGGACGACGGCCGTCCACCCCGGCGAGCGGGGTGCCGGCTCCCCGGACCGGGGCGACGTCTCCCCGCTCGGCGATCCACGGACCGCGCAGCGGCTCGAGCCCGACCTCGGGGTCGGATCCCGGCCCGGAGGTGTCGTAGAGACGGACCGGAGGATTGTCCCCGGTCAGCGTCACCTCGGCGAACGGCACCCGGATCTCGGGTCGGGACCCCTCCACGTACACCTTGCGTCGTGCCTGCATGACACCCTCCCTGGTGCTCAAGCGGACCATCCGAAGTGGTCCAGCGGGCCGCGTCCCGCGCCCAACTTCCAGTGCCGCGCGCCGGTCAGCGCGCGGCTCACGTACTCCTTGGCGGCGGCGACCGCGGTCGGCACCGGGTCGCCCAGCGCGAGGCGGACGGCGATGGCCGCCGAGAACGAACAGCCGGTGCCGTGCGTGTGGCGGGTATCGACCCGCGGGCCGCGCAGCAGGGTGGTCACCCCGTTGCCGTGCAGCACGTCGACCGCCTCACCGCCGTCGAGGTCGCCACCGGTGACCACCACGTACGCCGGGCCGCCGGAGGTCAGCGCCGTCGCGGCGGTCACCATCTCCTCGACCGTGGTCACCGGCCGTCCGGTGACGGCCGCGGCCTCCGCGCAGTTCGGCGTCGCCACCTCGGCGTACGGCAGCAGCCGCTCCACCGCGGCGACCACCCCGAGCGTGTGTCCGCTGGTGGCGACCAGCACCGGGTCGACGACGAGGTGCGGCAGCCGGCCGGCCCGAGCCGCTGCGGCGACCGCGTCGGCGACGGCGGGGGTGCCGAGCATGCCGGTCTTGACCGCGCCCACGGTGAAGTCGGTGAGCACGCTCTCGATCTGATCGGTCACGGCGGCCGGCGGCAGCGGCAGGACGGCATCGACGCCCCGGGTGTTCTGCGCGGTCACGGCGGTGAGGACACTCGTGCCGTACGCGCCGAGCGCCGCGAAGACCTTGAGGTCGGCCTGGATGCCCGCTCCCCCGCCGGAGTCGGATCCGGCGATGGTGAGGACCGTTTCGGGCGTCACTGCTTCGTCTCCTTTCCCTGCGCGGAAGTCGTGGTCCGTGTTGAGGGCTGCGGCCGACCGTGCCCACTCCGGGCGGTCAGGCTTGATCCCTCCGTGGGCACGGTCGGCCG
>NZ_JBEXFP010000047.1:0-53591 GCF_040606825.1 Micromonospora sp. NPDC005367
GGTCGAGGCGCGCGAACGCCGTCCACAACGCTTGTCCATAGGCTGCTGTGGATACCGGTGATGCCGGCCCGCTTGCCCCCGGCCGTCGATCAACTGGTGAAGCCGCCGTCCACGTTGACCACCGCGCCGGTCACGTACCCGGCCTCGGGCGCGGCCAGGTGTGCGACGGTGGCCGCGATGTCGGCGGGCCGGGCGAAGCGGCCCAGCGCGGTGAAGCCGGCGATCGTTGCGGCGTTCGGGCCGTCGGCCGGGTTGGCGTCGGTGTCGGTGGGCCCCGGGTTGACCAGGTTGACCGTGATGCCGCGCGGGCCCAGTTCCCTCGCCAGACCCCGGGTCAGCCCGGCCAGGGCGGTCTTGCTCATCGAGTAGAGCGCGAGCCCGGGGAAGACCGCCCGTTCACCCACGTTGCTTCCGATGCTGATGATTCGTCCTCCCTCGCCGAGGTGGCGTGCCGCCGCCTGAGCGGCCACGTACGGGCCACGGACGTTCACGGCGATCGTCTGCTCCAGCTGGTCCGGGCTCAGTTCGTCGACCGCGCCGACCAGGAACACCGCCGCGTTGTTCACCAGGATGTCCAACCTGCCGAGCACGATCGCCGTCCGGTCGACCGCGCCCCGGACCGCCGCCGGGTCGGCGCTGTCCGCCTGGACGGCCAGCGCCCGCCGACCCAGTGCCTGGATCTCCTTCACCACCGCGGCGGCCTGGTCGGCGTTCCGGCGGTACGTCAGTGCCACGTCCGCGCCGTCCTGGGCGAGGCGTAGCGCGATACCCGCCCCGATGCCCCGGGCGCCGCCGGTGACCAGGGCGACCTTGCCCTCGAGTGTCGTCGTCATGTGCAGATCCTCAGGGCGCGGGAGGGGCCCGGTCTGGCGGCGATCGGACGCCTCGTTCCCCGGGCCACCATCAAGTCCGTTCTCCGCCATCGAAGATGGCCACGCTCTCGATGTTGACGAGGTGGCTGTCGCTGATGTGCGCGATCCGCACCTCGCCAACATCGTCAGCCTTCGCCGCCCGGGCCGCCCTCCGGCCGGACGTAGCGCAGGATCACTACTCCAGTGTGGAAGGGTCGGGTGTCGACCAGGGTGAACCGTCGCGGGTCGAAGTCCCGGGTGACAAGTGGGACGCCGCTGCCGACGACGACCGGATTGAGTTTGAGGATCAGCTCGTCGACCTCGGGCAGGAGCTGCCCGGCGAGCTGCCCGCCGCCGGCCAGCCAGATGTCCTTGCCGTCCCGTGTCTTGAGCTCGCGGACGAAGGCGACCGCGTCGCCGGCGACGATCTCCACCTCCGGCTCGGCGGCGGGCGGTAGCGAGCGGGAGAAGACGTACTGCTGGAGGTGGGCGTAGGGGCTGGTGATGCCGGCCGCGAGCCCAGGGTCGTAGGTGCTCCGACCCATCACCACGGCGTCGAATCGACCTTCGGGCCGGTCGATGCCGAACTGCGCGTGGGCGAAGGTGGGCAGCGTCTGCGGGTAGGTGGCCACCAGGTGGGCCGCCACGTCGGGCTCCAGTGGAAGGAAGTCGTACGACCCGTCGGGTGCTGCGATGAAGCCGTCGAGGGTGCCGGCGACGTAGTACACGAGCTTGCGCAAGCGGGATCTCCCTGCAATCACTACTGATGTCGTGGTTGAACGTACAGCAGGTGTAGTGGTTTTGCTAGGGTCTTGTCATGGCGCGAAACGTGGAGCGGCGGGCGGCCCTGGCGGACGCGGGCCTGCGGGTGCTGGCGGCCACCGGCGCGCGGGGTCTGACCCACCGCGCGGTGGACGCCGAGGCGGGAGTGCCCGTCGGCACCGCCTCGAACTACTTCCGCTCGCGCGACGCCCTGCTCGGCGCGCTCGGCGAGCGGATCATGGAGCGGTTCGCGCCGGACGAGGAGGTGCTCGCCGCGCTCGGCGCGCGGGAGCCGTCGCTGGAGCTGTTCACCGACTACGTCCGCTACATCGTCGAGCGCACCACCCGCCAGCCCGAGCTGACCCGCGCGCTGTTCGAGCTGCGGCTGGAGGCGGTCCGCCGTCCCGACCTGGCCCGAATCCTCGGCGGCACGCTCCGCCGGGGCTACCGCGACGATGTCGCCTTCCACGTCGCCGGCGGGTTGCCGGGTGGCGCGTTCGAGGTGGCTCTGCTGCACTACGCCATGGACGGGCTCCTGCTCGACCTGCTCACCACCTCCATCGACGCCGGCTTCGACGCCGACGAGGTGGTGTCCGCGTTCGTGTCCCGCCTGGTCGCCGGGGTGTCCCACCCGTCCGGCCGGGCCGACCCCGAAAGGGCTGCCACCCAATGACTCTGAGCCTCGCACCGATGACCGCCGAGGAGCTCGCGCCGTTGCTCGAGCCGCTGCAACGGTCGTACGCCGAATCGTTGACCCGGCACCGGGGGATTCCGGCGACTGCGGCGCTGGACCGGGCCGTCACCCAGACACGCGACCTGCTGCCCGCGGGCGTGGCCACCGAGGGGGTCCTGCTGCGCGTCGCCCGGGTCGACGGTGTCCAGGTCGGCTGGATCTGGGTGACCCTGCCCGGCGCCGCCGGGGCGACCGACGCGCCGGCCGGCTCGGGGCGGGCCTGGATCCACAACATCGAGGTGCATCCGGAGCACCGGGGACGGGGATACGCGCGGCGGATGATCCAGCTCATCGAGGCCGAACTCACCGGGCTCGGCGTGACCGAGCTGGGTTTGAACGTGTTCGGTTCGAACGCCGTGGCCATCGGCCTGTACCAGAGTCTCGGTTTCCAGGTCGCCGCCCAGCAGATGACCAAGCAGCTCGCCCCGGGCGCGCCGGAGCCGTCCCTGGGCTGAGTTGAGGCGCAGGAGTGTTCACCGGCCCAACGGGAAACCCTCGCCGACGCACCCGGGGAGGAGCGACGGATGAGGCATGGCGCCGGACTGACCATCGGTGTGCTCGGCTCGTACGGCGGTCGGAACCTCGGTGACGAGGCGATCCTCACCGGCCTGCTGGCCGATCTGCGCGAACAAGAGCCGAATGCCCGGATTATCGTGTTCTCTCGGAACCCGGAACACACCCGAGTGGCTCACCCGGACGTCGAGGCGGTGCCCTGGGAAGGTGTCAGCCGCACCGACTCCTCACTCGTGCTCGCCCAGCTCGACCTGCTGATCCTCGGCGGTGGCGGCATCCTCTACGACAAGGAGGCACGTCGCTACCTGCGGGTGGTCCGGGTCGCCCAGGAGCGCGGCCTGCCGCTGATCACGTACGCGGTGGGGGTCGGGCCGCTCAGCGACGGGGTGGACACCGGCATGGTCCGGGAAACGCTGGCCGGCGCCACCCAGGTCACCGTCCGCGACCAGGAGTCCCGGATGGTGCTGGAGGAGGCCGGACTGGTCAACCCGATCACGGTCACCGCCGACCCGGCGTTCCTGCTCGAGCCGGCGGACTTCCCCGCCGAACTGCTGCGGGGGGAAGGTGTGCCGGCCGGAAAGCGGCTGGTCGGGATGAGCGTACGGGAGCCGGGCCGGGCCGCCGAGCGGTTGGACGTGGACGGCTACCACCGGCTGCTGGCCCAGATCGGCGACTTCCTGGTGCACCGGATCGACGCGTACGTCCTCTTCGTGCCGATGGAACGCGACGACATCCGGCACTCCCACGGGGTGCTCTCACACATGATCGCCGCCGAGCGGGGCCGGATCCTGCACGGCAAGTACTCGCCCCAGCAGGTGCTCGGCCTGATGCGTCACTTCGATCTGGCCGTCGGTATGCGGCTGCACTTCCTGATCTTCGCCGCGATGGTGGGTACGCCGTTCCTCCCGTTGCCGTACGCGGGCAAGGTCTTCGACCTGGCTCAACGGCTCGGCGTACCGGCGCTGCGCGGGGTGGAACGTGAGGTGGAGGGCCCGCTGCTCGCCGAGGTCGACCGGCTCTGGGACGAGCGGGGGCGACGCGCGGAGGCCACCGCACGCCGGGTCGCGCAGGTCTGCGACGAGGCGAGGGGCACCTCGCAGGTCACCCGTGCCGTGCTCGACAGCCTGCGGGCCCACACGCTCACCCGCGCCTGAGCGGGCCCGGGGACGACCGCGTCGGCTGGGCCCCGCCTCGCTCGCCCCGGGGTTTCCCGACGGCCTCTCAGGCGGCCGGACCCCGCCAGCGGTAGCGCCAGTCGCGGGCCTCCTCGCCGGCGGACTCCAGCTCGTAGATCTCCGCCGCGGCCAGCCCGCCGGGGCCGAGATGGTGATGGGTCAGCGGCGGGCGGTCGTTGCTGTCCAGCTCGACGACGACGCGCTGCCCGGCAGCCGGGCCGTCCGCGAGGGGAATCTCTACCGTTGCGGCCATGGGCTCATCCTGCCCTTCCCAGCGGGGCCGCGCAGCGGATAGCGGGCTGCGCGGGGATTCCTGTCGGACTAGGGTGCGGAAATGGCTGAGACATCGATCGATCCCACGCTCGCCCCGGTGCTGGCCAGCACGGGCGACGAGCGGGAGGTGCTCGGATCGTTCCTCGACTTCCACCGCAGCGTGGTGCTGCGCAAGGTGCGCGGGCTCTCCGACGCCGACGCCGCGCGCCGGCTGGTCCCGTCCGCGACGACCCTCGCCGGCATGCTCAGACACCTCACGATGGTCGAACGCAACTGGTTCCCCTGCCTGCTCGCCCCCGAGCCCGGCGACGTCTACCTGACCGGCGAGGAGGACGCGGTGGCCAGCTTCGTCCTCGCGCCCGGCGACACGGTCGAACGCCTCGCCGCCGCGTACGAGCAGGCGTGCGCCCGCTCCCGGGCGGTCGCCGCCCGCTTCGACCTCGACCACGTGGTGCCGCACCCGCAACTCGGCCAGGTCTCGCTGCGCTGGATCTTCGTGCACATGATCGAGGAGACCGCCCGGCACGCCGGGCACACCGACATCCTCCGTGAGCTGACCGACGGGAGCACCGGCGCGGTGTGACCCGCGCTGCGCCGCCCGCCGGGTCGGTGGCCGTGGTGACCGGCCGCCACGCTCCGGCCGGCCTGGCGAACGCCTGAGCGTGGACCCTCGCGGCCGCCCACCACGCGGCCTGACATGGCGGCGCCGGAGCGGCGGCCCGCTTCGCCTATCCTGGGCCGGGCTGTCGACGAGGGGGAGCACGTGCTGGTCATCCACGGGTCGTGGCTGCCCGGCACACCCGGCGAACCGTCGCTCGCCGTCTGGGGCGAACAGAGCGCCCTCCCGCCCGCCGCGCCACGCCGGCCGGGCCGGCCGCCCCGGGAACGCCCGCACCCGTTCGCCGCCGACCACCCGGCGCTGGCCGCCGCGCTCGCCGAGGTGGCCGAGCCGGCCGGGCTCGGCTCCGAGCTGCTCACCCTGCCCGCCCGCGGCGGCGTACCCATCGAATCGCCGGAACTGGTCCGGCCCGCCGTCGAGGAGCCGCCGCGCGGGCGGCTCGCCCTCGCCGGCTGGCGGGTTCCCGTGCTGCGGTACGCCCCGGACGCCGCGCTGTCCCTGCTACGCGCCCTGGACGAACTGCCGGTGGTGCCCGGGGCGACCCTGCGCCACCTCGCCGAGCTGGCCCGTTTCGCCGTCGACCTGGTGGCCCGCGGCCGGGTTCTGCCCGGGGTGGCCGACGGGCGCCCGGCACGGGCGGTCTGGCGACCGCTGCTCACCGGCACCGACGCCGGCTGGGCGCGCGCCGTCGCGCTCGCCCTGCCGCCGGCCGCCCGGGCCGCCCACCCCGACCGGGCCCAGGGCGACCTGGTCGCCGACGCACTGGACGCGCTGACCGACGCCGCCGCACGCACCGCGCTCGCGGAGACCGCATTGGCCCGCGGTATGCGCCCCGGCGGCCCGGTGCCGGCCTGGCTGGCCGCCCTCGCCGCAACGCAGCGGGAGTTCACCGCCGACCCGGCCGCGTTGGCCACCCTCCGGGCCGAGCTGGACGCGTGGCAGCGGGACGCCGCCGGCGGCCGCGTCCGGGCCAGCTTCCGGTTGGTCGAGCCGGCCCCTGACGAGATCACCGAACCGGTCCTGGTGAGCGGGCCGGGCGCGGGAGCCGACGACGACGGGCCCGCCGCCGTCGCCGAGGGCCGGTGGCGGCTGGAGTTCGGACTTCAGGCCGCGGACGAGCCGAGCCTGCACGTCGACGCCGGGCAGGTCTGGCGGGAGCCGGTGGCGGTGGCCGCCCTCGCCGGCCGGACCGGGAACGTGCAGGAGACACTTCTCGCCGAACTGGGCCGGGCCAGCCGCCTCTGGCCCGACCTGGATGAGGCGCTGCGTACGGCGGCGCCGGAGGGGCTGGAACTGGACGTCGAGGGCGCGCACCGGTTCCTGCGGGAGGGCGCCCCGGTGCTGCACGCCGCCGGGTTCGGTGTGCTGCTGCCGTCCTGGTGGCAGCGTCCCTCGGCCCGGCTCGGCGCCCGGCTACGCGCTCGCGGACGCGCCGCCCCGGGCACCGTCGCCACCACCGGCGGCGGGGTCGGGCTGGACGCCCTGGTCGACTACCGGTGGGAGGTGGCCCTCGGCGACGAGCCGCTCACCGCCGAGGAGTTGGCGTCGCTGGCGTCGCTGAAGACCCCGCTGGTACGGCTGCGCGGTCGCTGGGTCGAGCTGGATCCGAAGCGGCTCGCCGCCGGGCTGCGCCTGCTCCGCTCGTCCGGTGAGTTGACCATCGCGGACCTGCTGCGGCTCGGCCTGACCGCCGGTGACGACGAGGAGGCCCTGCCGGTGCTGGAGGTGAGCGCCGACGGGGCGCTGGGCGACCTGCTCGCCGGCGCCGTGGAACGGCGGCTCACCCCGCTGGACCCGCCCGCGTCGTTCCGCGGCGTGCTGCGCCCGTACCAGCGGCGTGGCCTGGCCTGGCTGGCCTTCCTCCAGTCGCTCGGCCTGGGCGGCGTGCTCGCCGACGACATGGGGTTGGGCAAGACGGTGCAGCTGCTCGCGCTGCTCGCCGGGGACCCGCCGGAGGCCGGGCCGACGCTGCTGGTCTGCCCGATGTCGCTGGTTGGCAACTGGCAGCGGGAGGCGGCCCGGTTCACGCCGGAGCTGCGCGTACACGTGCATCACGGCGCCGACCGGGCGCGCGGAGCGGAGTTCACCGAGGCCGTACAGAGCGCCGACCTCGTCCTCACCACCTACTCGGTGGTGGCCCGCGACGCGGTGGCGCTCGCCGGCATCGACTGGCACCGGGTGGTGGTGGACGAGGCGCAGGCCATCAAGAACGCGGCCACCCGCCAGGCCGAGGCCGTCCGCGCGCTGCCGGCGCGACAACGGGTGGCCGTCACCGGTACGCCGGTGGAGAACCGGCTCGCCGACCTCTGGTCGATCATGCAGTTCGTCAACCCCGGGCTGCTCGGGCCGGCGGCCACGTTCAAGAAGCGGTACGCAGAGCCGATCGAGCGCCACGGCGACGCCGAGACCGCCGAGCGGCTGCGGCGGATCACCGGCCCCTTCGTGCTGCGCCGGCTCAAGACCGACTCCTCGATCATCTCGGACCTGCCCGAGAAGCTGGAGATGGAGGTGGTCTGCAACCTGACGGCCGAGCAGGCCTCGCTCTACCAGGCGGTGGTCGACGACATGCTCGCCAAGATCGAGTCCAGTGAGGGCATCGAACGGCGTGGTCTGGTGCTGGCCACCATGACCCGGCTCAAGCAGATCTGCAACCACCCCGCCCAGCTGTTGCGCGACGGCTCACCGCTGGACGGTCGCTCCGGCAAGCTGGCCCGGCTTGACGAGATCCTCGACGAGGTGCTCGCCGCAGGGGAGAAGGCGCTGCTCTTCACCCAGTACGCCGAGTTCGGCGGCATGCTGCGCGGCCACCTCTCGGCCCGCTTCGGCCGCGAGGTGCTGTTCCTGCACGGTGGCGTCGGCAAGGCCGACCGGGACGCCATGGTCACCCGGTTCCAGTCCCCGGACGGCCCGGCGATCTTCATTCTGTCGTTGAAGGCCGGCGGCACCGGGCTCACCCTGACCGCCGCGAACCACGTGGTGCACGTCGACCGCTGGTGGAACCCGGCGGTCGAGGACCAGGCCACGGACCGGGCGTTCCGGATCGGTCAGCGTCGCCGGGTGCAGGTACGCAAGTTCGTCTGCGCCGGAACGGTGGAGGAGAAGGTGGCCGCCCTGATCGCCGACAAGCGCAGCCTCGCGGCTCGGGTGGTGGGCACCGGCGAGCAGTGGGTCACCGAGCTGTCGACGGCGCAGCTGCGGGAGCTGTTCGCACTGGAGGCCGGGGCGGTGGTCGAGTGAGCGAGCGGACGACCAACGGCAGCTTCGCCGACTACGGCCGTCCCCGAAAGGTGGCGGGCGGCCTGCGGGCGCGCAGCACCCGCGGCGCGATCGGGCAGTCCTGGTGGTCACGCCGGTTCCTGGAGGTGCTGGAGTCCTTCGCCCTCGGCACCCGGCTCACCCGCGGCCGGTCGTACGCGCGGGCCGGCCAGGTCGTGCGGCTGGACATCGCCCCCGGCACGGTGAGCGCCGTGGTGCAGGGCTCCCGGCCCCGTCCGTACGACGTCCAAATCGGGTTTCCCCCGTTCCCGGCGGAACTCTGGAACCGGATCGAGGCGGAGCTGGCCGCCCAGGCGTTCTTCAGCGCCCGGCTGCTCGCCGACGATCTGCCGTCCGAACTGGAGGAACTCTTCGCCTCGGCGGGCGCGCCACTCTTTCCGGCCGGGATCGACGAGTTGACCCAGCGGTGCAACTGCCCGGACTTCGCCGTGCCGTGCAAGCATCTCGCGGCCACGTTCTACCTGCTCGCCGAGGCGTTCGACGCGGACCCGTTCGAGCTGCTGCACTGGCGTGGCCGTGGTCGTACCGAGCTGCTCGACCGGCTCCGGGCGCTCCGGGCGACCAGCAACGGCGCGGTGGCACCGATACCGTCCGAACAGGACGACATGACGGTCGCCACCGAGCCGGTGGACGCCCTGCCGGCCGGGGCCGCGCGGGCCCTGGCCACCCTGCCTGCCACGCCGATGGCTGAGGCGGCCGACCGGTTCTGGTCGCCGCCGGTGCCGCTGCCCGACCGGCCGCCGACCCTGGCCACCGGCTCGGACCTGCTGCTGCGACAGTTGGGTCCGCCGGCTCCCGCCATCGGCGGGCCGGGTCTGCTGGAACGTCTCCGGCGGGCCTACCGCGCCTTCGGTGGCTGAGGCCGATGCCGGCGCGCCGACCCGCTCGAGGTCCGGGTCCTCCCGAAGCCGCGGGCCGGCCGGCGCGGACGGTCATAGCCAACGGCGCCGGAAGCGCCACATCAGCACCGCGTTGGCCACCAGTACCACTGCGCAGATTGCGCCGGCCAGCCGCCCGGCCAGTACGGTCATCGCCGGCAGCGCGGCCCACAGCACGATGGTCAACAGCAGCAGGTAGCGGCCACGGCGGCCGCGTGCCCGGTTGTCGAGCCGGGCGAAGAACGCCGGGTCGCTCTCGCGGAGCTGCCGGGTGATCTGTTCGAACCTGCGCTGATCCTCTTTGCTGAGCATGGCGGTGCCTTCCCCTCACGCGGTTCAGCGGTCCGGCGGCATACCCGCTGCGGCGGTGACTCACGCCGCCCCCTGCCGGTCCTTTTGCCCTGGCCGGCTCTGCCGCGCGACCCGTGTTACGCGCTCCGCCCGGACGTGCCACGCGCTGGCCGTACGGACCTGGCACGAGCGGGGCACGGACCGCCGGCAGCACTCTCACCCGGAGGTTCGCCGGTGGATCTGTACGGTCTGTCATCGGGCGTGATACGACAGAGGCATAAATATGACTCAGCGGTATCAGCGCGAGACACCGATGGCGTCCGCGCCGCGCGATACGCCCAGCCTCCCAGTCGACGCCGGACGCGTCCGCATTCGCCGGTGCGGAGCAGGGGGCCGGAAGCAGGCGGAAACGTCGCAGGAAGTCGCAGCTGAGGCGACTTGTCCGCCCGAACGTCTAGCACGCCTCTTGTCCGGCCCCGCATCCAACCGGTCGAATCGCCCATCCGGCGAGGTCAGACGCCGGCGGGCAGGAATGCCCGGACGTGGGGCCGGCACCTCGGCGGCGATGCCGGTGAGGTCGAGGACCGCCGCCGTAGGTATCAGCCTCGGCCTCCCTTGTGGCCGGCAACTGCCGCAGGGAGGACGGCTACCGGGAGGACCGGCTATCGGGGCCGGTCACCGGGACGCCGGGCGGCGGGTCGGTCGGGTCAGCGCGCCGGGCGGTGGGTGCCGGCCGGGCGGGAGCCCATCGGCCGGGGCCGGCCGGGACGTGAGCCCGCCGGGCGGGTCCCGGCCCAGCGACGCCGGGGGCGGCTGCGGTAGGGCGGCTCGCTGCCGCCGGTGTACGGCGCGGTGTTGTCGGTGGACATCGTTCCCCCGCTCCCGGCGCGGGTCCGCGCCGTCGCCCTGCTCAACGAGGACAGGCACCACCACGACGCTGCCGTTTTCGGGGTCCGCGGGCCCCGTGACCTCGCCGGTGTCGTTTTCCCGTCGCGGCAGGAGGCAGTGGCCACCTCGACGTCGCGGACCGGTCCCGCCAGGTCACATGCCGCGACGGGGGAGGGGCAGATGACCGGGGAGCAGATCCGAGGTGAGCGTGATGCCGGTCGCTCGGAGCGCGTCGATCAGGGTGTTCTGCACGAGATAGGAGTCGGGCAGTTGCCAGCGGGCCTGCTCCGGTGCGACCGCCCAGCGCACGGCGCCCTCCGGCAGCCGGGTGGGGGGTGCCGGGACCCACGATCCGGGCCCGTGCCGTACCACGTGGAAACAGTGCTCCAGTTCGGGTCGGAGCGGGTCGCCGGGGCGGACCAGGAACATCCAGCGGCCGGTCGGCGTGACCAGCACCGGCCCGCGGACGCCGGCGCCGGCCGGGTGGACCTGAACCGCGTCCAGCACCAGCCGGCCGAGGTGGGCGGGGACTTCGAGCACGTCGAACGCGCGACCGGTGGGCAGCAGCACGCCGTGTGGCCGGGTACGCCACCAGGTCGCCACCCGGGCCGGGTCGGCGCTGGCCGCGTGCTCCCAGTTCTCCAGCGCGGGGTGGCAGCCGACCGTGGGACAGCCGGCGCGCCCACAGACGAAACGGCTACGGGCCAGGCAGGCTCCCGGGGTCACCTCCCACCCGTGGATGGCGTAGCGCACCGCGACCCGGCGCAGCCGGACCCGCTCCAAAGGCGACAGTTGCGCGACCCGCGGGCCGACGTTCCCCCACATTTGTGCCATCTCCCCTCGTCGGCCCGACGGGCCCCGCCTATTACGTCGAGCACCGTCACTGCCGTAACCCGCGATCGTTGAGTTGACGAACGGCTGATGCAAGTTGCACGAAAACTATGAGGACTGGCTGTACGGCTGACGTACAGGCTGTGCGACCAGCGGAAATCTGAGACGTGCCGCGCGCCCGCAACCGCGAGGAACCGGACCGGCCACCGGCCCGCGTCTCAGCAGGGGAGGGATCGGTAGATGGACGAGCTACCCATAGGTCGACGGGTCGCCTACTGGCGGGGCCGGCGCAAGATGTCGCAGCAGGTCTTCGCCGACCGGTTGGGCAAGTCGAAGAGCTGGGTGGACAAGGTCGAGCGCGGCGTCCGCCGGCTGGACAAGTTCTCCGTCCTGTACGAGATCGCCGACATCCTCCAGGTCGACGTGCAGTTGCTGCTGGGCAAGGACCCGGAGCGGCGCACCGACGCGCTCAACTGCATCGACCAGGTCGAGGTGGAGGAGATCCGGGCGGCACTCGAGCGGTACGACTCGATGAGCGCCTACTTCGACGCCGCGCCCTACCCACGGCCGCTGGCCGACATGCGCAAGGCCGTCAACCACGCCTGGCTCACCTACCAGTACGGCCGCTACGGGATGCTCACCCGCGCCCTGCCGAAGCTGCTGCGCGACGCCCAGGCGGCGGACGCCGGCTACCGCGGCGACGAGGCCCGCGAGGCGGCCCACCTGCTCGGGCAGGTCTACCAGATCGCCTCCTCGGTGCTGCGCAAACTCGGCGAGTGCGACCTGGCCTGGCTCGCGGCCGACCGGTCGATGGCGGTCGCCCAGCGCGCCGACGACCAGCTCCTGGCCGGTATCGCCACCACCCGGGTCTGCAACGCGCTGGTCGCCATGGGCCGGCCACGACCGGCGCTGGAGCTCAACGTCACCATCGCCAACCGGCTCGCGCCGGGCGGCGCCAACGACGCCTCCCCCGAGCGGCTCAGCGTCTACGGCATGCTGCTGCTCCAGGGCGCGATGGCGGCCGCCCGCATCGGTGACTCGGCCACCGTCGGCGACCTGATCAGCGGTGCCGAGGAGGCGGCCGTCCTGCTCGGCGGCGACCACAACCACTACTGGACCTCGTTCGGCCCGACCAACCTCGAACTGCACCGGGCCGCCGCCGCCGTCGAGCTGGGCGACGGTGGCCGGGCCGTGGAGGTGCACCAGCACCGCATCCAGGAGCCGCCGTTCAACGCGCTGCTGCCCGAGCGGCGGGCGCATCACCTCCTCGACATCGCCCGGGGCTACGCCCAGATGGGCGACGTCGCCAACGCCGGGGAGATGCTGCTACGCGGCGACCGGCTCGCGCCGTCGGAGATCCGGTGCCGGCCGATCGCGCACGAGGTGATGTCCGACATCCTCCGTCGCACACGTGGTGCGCCGCCTTCTCCGATTGCGGAGTTGGCTGAGCACATGGGAGTAGGAGTATGAGCACGGAGTCGGCCTGATGACCGGCCCTGGATCCGTCAACGGGCGCCGCGAGGTGCTCTACGTCATCGCCTGTGGTTCGCCGCTCGCCCGGCACGTCGGCCGGCTGGTGAGCCTGGCCCAGCAGGACGGCTGGGACGTCTGCGTGATCGCCACGCCGGACGGCGCCAAGTTCGTCGACCGGCCCGCCGTGGCCCGGCAGACCGGCCATCCGGTCCGTACGCACTACAAGCAGCCGAGCGACCCGGACCTGTTGCCGCCCGCGGACGCGATGATCGTCTGCCCGGCGACGGTCAACACGGTCAACAAGTGGGCGGCCGGGATCACCGACACCCTCGCCCTGGGGCTGCTGGTGGAGGCGCAGGGCCTCGGCACGCCGATCGTGGCCGTCCCGTTCACCAACGCGGCCATGGCCGCCCACCCGGCGTTCCGGGCCGGCCTCGCCCGGCTGGACGAGTGGGGCGTGACCGTGCTCTTCGGCGACGACGTCTTTCCGCTGCACGCGCCGGGCACCGGAGAACGGCACCTGCACGCGTTCCCCTGGGAGATCGGGCTCACCGCGCTGCGCAACCGGCTCTGCCCAGTGGTCTGACCCGCCCCGGCAGACGCCGACCGCCCGGTCCGGCGGGGGAGGCGTCCAGGCGCGGCCCACGCCGGTAAGCTGGCCCGCCGTGAGCACAACCGGATCAGGGCCGACGGTGACCGAGGTGGTCGCCGAGCTGGAACGGCGCTACCCGCCGGTCTGGGCCGAGGACTGGGACCGGGTCGGTCTGGTGCTCGGTGAGCCGTCCGCTCCCGTACGCCGGGTGCTCTGTGTGGTCGACGTGGTACCGGAGACGGTCGCCGAGGCGCTCGATGCCGCCGTCGACATGATCGTCGCCCACCATCCGCTGCTGCTGCGCGGTGTCTCGTCGGTCGCGCCGACGACGTACAAGGGGCGGATCATCCACCAGCTGATCCGGGCCGGGGTGGCGCTCTACGTGGCGCACACGAACGCCGACGTGGCCGCCCCCGGGGTGTCCGACGCCCTCGCCGCCCGGTTCGGGTTGACCAATCTGCGCCCGCTCCGCCCGGCCGCGCCCGGCTCGCCCGCGTACGGGCCGGGTCGCGGCTTCGGCCGGATCGGTGAGCTGCCCGGCCCGATGACCCTCGCCGAGCTGACCCGGCACGCCGCCGCAGTGCTCCCCGCCACATCCTGGGGGGTACGCGCGGCTGGCGACCCGGGGCGGATGGTGCGTACGCTCGCGGTCAGCGGTGGCTCCGGCGACGCCTTCCTCGGTGACGCGACCGCGGCCGGGGCGGACGCCTACCTCACCGCCGACCTGCGGCACCACCCGGCCGGCGAGCACCTCGCCGCCGAGGGGACCGCCCTGCTCGACGCCGCCCACTGGGCGACCGAGCGACCCTGGCTCGACGACCTGGCGGCGCTCCTGCGGGAGACGACGGGCGTCGAGGCGCTGGTGTCCGACCTGGACACCGACCCGTGGACCATGCACGCTTCCGCCCCCGCCCTGGACGACAAGGAGCTCCGAACGTGAAGGCTGACCCGAAGGTCCAGCGCCGCCTGCTCGATCTCCAGGCGATCGACACCGCCCTCGCCCAGCTCGCCCACCGCCGGCGCGCGTTGCCCGAGCGGGCCGAGCTGGAGGCGCTGGCCCGGGAGCTCTCCGCGCTGGAGGACGAGCGGGTACGCGCCCAGGTGGCCGTCGACGACCTGGATCGGGACATCACCCGGATGGAGAAGGACGTCGAGCAGGTCCGGGCCCGCAAGGAGAAGGATGAGGCCCGGCTCGCCGCCGGCAGCGGCCCGGCCCGGGAGCTGGAGGCGCTCCAGCACGAGCTGGTGTCGTTGAACCGGCGGCAGAGCGACCTGGAGGACTCCGAACTCGAACTGATGGAGCAGCGGGAGACCGCGCAGAGCGTCCTCGACCGTGTCGAGCAGCGGCTGGCCGAGGCCCGGGACAAGCGGGCGGCCACCGAGCAGCGGCGCGACGAGAGCCTCGCGGAGATCGCCAAGGAGGAGGAGTTCAAGCGCACCTCCCGCCAGCCGCTCGCGGCCGATCTGCCGGCCGACCTGGTCACGCTCTACGACCGCATCCGAGAGGACAGCGGCCTCGGTGCCGCGCTGCTCACCGCCGGCCGCTGCGGCGGCTGCCGGCTGGAGCTGTCCGGGGCGGATCTGGCGCGTATCCGCAAGGCGGACCCGGACGACGTTGTCCGCTGCGAGGAGTGCCGGCGGATCATGGTGCGTACCAACGAGTCGGGTCTGTAACGGCCATGGCTCCACGGGTGGTGCTGATCGAGGCCGACGGCGGGTCGCGGGGCAATCCCGGTCCGGCCGGCTACGGCGCGGTGGTCCGCGATCCGCAGACCGGTGAGGTGCTCGCCGAGCGGTCCGAGTCGATAGGGGTGGCCACCAACAACGTGGCCGAGTACCGCGGCCTGATCGCCGGGCTGGAGGCCGCCGCCGAGCTGGGCGCCACCGAGGTCGACGCCCGGATGGACTCGAAGCTCGTGGTCGAGCAGATGAGCGGCCGCTGGCAGATCAAGAACCCCGGGCTCCGCCCGCTCGCCGCGCAGGCCGCCGAGCTGGTGGCCCGGTTCGCCGCGGTCCGGTTCAGCTGGGTGCCACGGGAACGCAACCGGCACGCCGACGCCCTGGCCAACGCCGCCATGGACGCGGCCGCCGGCGCGCCGGCGCGGCCGGTGGTCGAGCCGCCCCGGATCACCGAGCCGCCGCGCGAGGTGGCCGGCCCGGATCCGGCGGCCCGGGACCGGGCCCGTCAGGTCGGCACCAGCGCCGCCGGTGCGCGTGCCACCGGCGGCGATGCGACCGCCGCGCCCGCCTCCTGGGAGCCCCGACCGAGCTTCACCGCGACCCGGCTGCTGCTGGTCCGGCACGGCGAGACCGAGTACACCGAGCAGGGGCGCTACTCCGGCCGTGGTGACGTCGCGCTCTCGGCACGGGGGCGTGAGCAGATCCGGGCCACCGCCGCCCGGGTGGCCGCGCTGGCACCGGGCGCGGCCGCCGTGGTCAGCTCGCCACTGTCCCGGTGTACGGCGACGGCGGCGGCGATCGCCGAGGCGCTCGGTGGTGTGCCGGTGCGCCGCGAGGACGACCTCATCGAGTGCGACTTCGGCGCCTGGGAGGGACGGACGTTCGCCGAGGTGCGCGAGGGCTGGCCGGGGGAGCTGGACGCCTGGCTCGCCTCGACGGCGGTCGCGCCGCCGGACGGGGAGTCCTTCGTCCAGGTCGCCGAGCGGGCCGGCCGGGCGGTGGCGGCGCTCTGCGCGGCGTATCCCCGGGAGACCGTGGTGGTGGTCTCGCACGTCTCGCCGATCAAGCTGATGCTGCGCGACGCGCTCGCGGCCGGCGACGCCTTCCTGCACCGGCTCTACCTCGACGCGGCCGGCATCTCCGTGGTGGACCTGTGGCCGGACGGCGGGGTGGCGGTCCGGTTGGTCAACGACACCGCTCACCTGGCCGAGATCGCCTGACCGCGTCCGGGTGGTGTCGCGCGCCACACTTCACGTTCCGTGTGGCTGTTGACAGCACGCAGTGAGACATCGAAGATCTGTTACGTGCGAAGCGTTCACCTGACGAAGCGGGGTCACATCGACCTCCTGCGCGTCGCCAGCGCCGCCTGTCGACGCTCCCTCTGACGCCGGGTTCCACCCTTCCTCGCACGCTGCTGGCGATATCCCGACTCCGCAGGTCTCCGGCCCTGCGGTGCGTCCGCCTGCGCGCACCCCCGCCTCCAGACAGGAGACGTGTCCTTGTCGGTCCGCAAAATCCTTCCCCGGCTCACCGCCACCGCGGTGACCACGATGGTCCTCTCCACGGCGGCGCTGACCGCGCCGGCCGTCGCGTCGGCGCTGCCGGCGGTGCCACCGGCCGCCCCCGACCTGTCCCACATCCTGGGCTTTCCCCGGCAGAGCGTCCTGCCGGTGTGGCCCGACAACCCGGCGGACGCCTCCATCCCGATCGGCGTCATCGCGTACGACGACATCGCGCCGAAGCTCAACGCCCTGCAGAACGCCAGCCGTCGGGTCTCCGCCCGGGTGGCCGGGAAATCCGCCGGCGGCTACGACCTGTACGCGGTCACGGTGACCGCGCCGGAGACCCGCGCCGAAGCCCGTCAGCAGGAGATCTGGAAGCGCCGCATCGAGGACGAGCCGGTCCGTGCCCGGCAGGACGCGGCGCTGCTCGCCGGCTACAAGACCCCGCTGTTCGTCAACGCCAACATCCACGGCAACGAGTGGGAGGGCACCGACGCCGCGCTGCGGGTGATCGAGGACCTGGCCACGGACACCAGCCCCGAAGTGACGCGGCTGCTGGAGCGCAACCGGCTGGTCTTCAACATCACCTCCAATCCGGACGGCCGGGTGGCCGGCACCCGGGCCAACGCCGCCGGGTACGACCTGAACCGTGACCTCACGACCGTGTCGCAGCCGGAGACGAACCTCATCCGCGAGCTGATCGTCGACACGAAGCCGATCATCACGCTCGACCTGCACGGCTACGTCAACCCGACGTTGCTGCACCCCAGCACGCCGCCGCACAACGTGAACAACGAGTACGACCTGTACATCAAGCACGGTCTGCCGAACGCGCTGGCGATCGAGCAGGGCCTGCGCGACCTCGGGTACGCCGAGACCCAGCGGGCCCGGATCCCCTTCCGCGGCGACGAGCCGGGGGTGTGGGACGACTTCCCGCCGATCTACGTGCCGTCCTTCGCCATGTTGCAGAGCAGCATCCCCTACACGATCGAGGCGCCGCTGAACCCCCGGGGCAGCGACCTCACGCCCGAGGAACGCGTACGCCGCTCACGCATCAACACGGACGTCCACGAGGTGGCGATCCGGACGTCGCTGCGCTACATCCAGGAGCACCGGGCGGAGGTGCTGCACGACCAGGCGGAGGTCTACCGGCGTGGCTGGGCCGGTGAGCCGCTGCGCGAGATCCCCGACGGGTACGTGCCGGGCTGGGGCCCCGAGGACGACTACCGCACCACCTTCCCCCGCGCGTACGTCATCCCCAGCGGGACCGGCCAGCGGTCCGAGCCGGCCGCCGCCCGCCTCGTCGACCTGCTGATCGGCAGCGGCGGCCGGGTGTGGCGGGCGAAGAAGGCGTTCACCGCGGACGGAAGGCGCTACGAGGCCGGCTCGTACGTGATCGACCTGCACCAGCCCAAGCGTGGCCTGGTCAACTCGCTGCTGGAGCCGGGCGCCGACATCACCGAGCGGGTCGACGACCTCTACGCCGGTCCGGCCGCCTGGAGTCAGGGGCTGACCTGGGGCGCCACCGTGGACACCCTCTGGGACGAGCTGCCCGACGTGCGCCTGGAGCGGACGTACGACGGGGTGGCCGAGGGACATCTCCCGCCCGGCAACGGTGACCTGCGCCTCGACCTGCGCGACGCCGCCGATCTGCTCGTGGTCAACTCGCTGCTGGGCAAGGGTGTCGCGGTGCACCGCCTCGACGACGGGTCGGTGGTCGTACCCGGCACGCCGGGGAACCGGAAGTTGGCCCGCGCCGAGGTACGCGCCCACGGCGTGACCTTCCAACCGGCGCCGAAGCGCTGGCAAGGGACCCGGCTGGACGAGGTCGTCGTCGGCTACCTCGGCACGGTCGAGGAGCGGGACACCCTGGCCGAGCTCGGTTTCGCGGCCCGCGCCCTGACCACGAGCACGCTCGGCACGACCCTCACCGCGGACGTCGACGTGCTGGTCGTGGCCGGCAACGTCAACCTGGCGAACCTGTCGGCGGAGAACCGCGCTGCCCTGGACGCCTTCCTCGCCCGTGGCGGTGGCGTGGTCGGCCTGGGTACCCCCGGGGCGGGTTTCAGCAACGCCGCCGGCCTGCTCACCGTGACCGCCACCGCCGGACCGAGCCTGGCCAGCGGGGTGGCGAACGTGGTCAACACCGGCGGTCCGATCAGCGCCGGTGCGACCGGCCACTCGTTCATCAGCCAGCCGGTGTGGTTCACCGGCCTGGGCTCCGGAGTGACCGTCGAGCAGTCGTACGCTCCCGACCCGCTGCTCTCCGGCTGGTGGGTGACCGAGGGCGCCGGCGGCCAGTCCGGGGCGGCCGGCCGGGCCAGCATCGTCCGTGGGGTCTCCACCGGCGGCAACCCGGTGGTGCTCTTCGGCACCGACCCGGCGTTCCGCCTGCACCCAAAGGGCCTGCAGGCACAGTTCGGGCGCGCCCTGCTCTGGGCCGCGCAGCGGTGACGAGCGCGCGGCGCTGAGGACCGGGCGGTCGTGACGGCCGCGCGTTGAGCCGGTAGACGGGCCCGGGTGCCGGAAGGTGCCCGGGCCCGTCCGTTTCCGCGGGGCCGGGGCAGCGTGGCGACCCACCTCCGGGACGCCGTGGTGGACCGCCCGCGCGACGGCGACGGCGACGAGTAGCCGCGCCGTTCGGCGCAGCCCGAGCGCCGTTCGGCGCAGCGCCTCCCGCGCGGGTCGCGTGACGGCAGTCACACAGCCGTAGCCTCCGGCCGTTACAACGCGTGCTACGACTTCCCGGAGGTCTGTCACATGGCTGCACCGGACCCGGAGGCGCCGCCGACGGCGTCGGCCAGGGCGAAGGACAAAAGCCCCTGGAACTGGCTGCTCTTCATCCCGATCGTGGTGCCGCTGATCCCCGCGTTCTTCAACGGGGACTCGCCGCGCCTGTTCGGCTTCCCGCGTTTCTACTGGCTCCAGCTCGCCTACATCATCCTCGGCGTGACCACCACCACTGTGGTCTACCAGCTCACCAAGAGGCGGGGTGACCGCTGATGTGGCATGACCATCTCACCGAGATCATCGTCTTCACCCTGCTCTTCCTGCTGGTCAGCGGGATGGGTTTCGTGGCTGCCCGGTGGCGTGCGCCCAAGGACATGGCCCATCTCGACGAGTGGGGGCTGGGCGGGCGGAACTTCGGCGGCTGGATCACCTGGTTCCTGGTCGGCGGTGACCTCTACACCGCGTACACCTTCGTCGCGGTGCCGGCGCTGGTCTTCGGAGCCGGCGCGATGGGCTTCTTCGCGGTGCCGTACACCATCGTGATCTACCCGTTGGTGTTCCTGGTGCTGGCCCGCCTCTGGTCGGTCTCGCACCGGCACGGCTTCGTCACCCCTGCCGACTTCGTCCGCAGCCGGTTCGACTCGCCGGTGCTGGCGCTGGTCATCGCGATCACCGGCATCGTGGCGACCATGCCGTACATCGCGTTGCAGCTGGTCGGCATCGAATCGGTGCTCAAGGCCATGGGTGTGACGGGGGAGGGCGCCCTCGCCCGGCACCTGCCGATCATCGTGGCGTTCGCCATTCTCGCCGCCTACACCTACCAGTCGGGGCTGCGCGCGCCGGCGCTGATCGCGTTCGTCAAGGACTCGTTGATCTACATCGTGATCCTGGTCGCGATCTTCTACCTGCCGTACAAGCTCGGCGGCTGGGGTGACATCTTCGCCGCCGCGGACGCGAAGTTCGACGCGTCACCCGCTCCCGGCGACGGTGTGCTGCTCAACGCCAACAACCAGCTCCAGTACGTCACGCTGGCGCTCGGCTCGGCGCTTGCGTTGTTCCTCTACCCGCACAGCCTCACCGGCGTGCTGGCCAGCCGGAACCGGGACGTCATCAAGCGGAACATGTCCGCGCTGCCGGCGTACAGCCTGCTGCTCGGTCTGATCGCGCTGCTCGGCTACATGGCGATCGCGGCGGACGTGAAGCCGCTGCCCGGTGCGTCGGAGGGCACGGTGGACAACAACACCATCGTGCCGCTGCTGTTCGACCAGCAGTTCCCGAGCTGGTTCACCGGCGTGGCGTACGCGGCCATCGGCATCGGCGCGCTGGTGCCGGCGGCGATCATGTCGATCGCGGCGGCGAACCTGTTCACCCGCAACATCTACAAGGAGTACCTGCGGCGCAACGCGACCCCGGCGCAGGAGGCGAACGTCTCGAAGATCACTTCGCTGGTGGTCAAGATCGGTGCGGTGGCCTGCATCGTCTTCCTCGACCCGCAGTTCTCCATCGACCTCCAGCTCATCGGCGGCGTGATCATCCTGCAGACGCTGCCCGCGGTGGCGCTGGGCATCTACACCCGCTGGTTCCACCGTGGCGGCCTGGTCGCGGGCTGGGTGGCCGGCATGGGTCTGGGCATGTGGATGCTCTACCAGATCTCCAGCCCGACCCGGAAGCACTTCGCCGGCTCGGCCTTCCCGTTGGAGAAGTTCGGCTTCGACACGCAGAAGACGATCTACGTCGGGATGGTCGCCGTGCTGGTCAACCTGCTGGTCGCGGCCCTGGTGACGCTGGTGCTGCGGGCCGCCAAGGTGGCCGAGGGGGTCGACGGCACCGCGCCGGACGACTACTTCGCCGACGAGGGCGACACCCGGGTCACCCCCGGCACCCGCACCGACGCGGGCGCTGCCCCCGAACCGGTCGCCTAGAGAGGAACAAGGTCCTCGGCCGACGCCCGGCGTCGGCCGAGGACCTTTTCGTACCGGGGCGCGGGCTCGCGTCAGGGGCGGGGGCGGTGTTCCAGGGCCTCGTTGAGCCGACGCAGCATCGCGGCGAGGGTGTCCCGGTCATCCGGCGCCCAGTGGGCCAGGATGTCCCCGTACAGCCGGGTGCGGGCCGCCTGCACCGCCGCCATCCGTTGCAGCCCGGTGGGGGTGGGGGAGACCACCATTCCCCGCCCGTCGTGCGGGTCGGGCTCCCGGACGATCAGGCCGTCGCGCTGCATGGCCGAGACCTGCCGGGTCACCGTCGAGCCGTCCAGGTTGAGCCGGGTGGCGAGCGCCGAGATGTTCTGCGGGCCGGCGTCGGCCAGGTGTCGCAGGATGACGTACGCGGCGCGGTCGAGCACCCGGTGCTCCGCGCCGGTGCGGCGCCGGGTGGCCTCGCCGAACCGCATCAGCAGCGCCACCTCGGTCTCGATCCGGCCGAGGGTGACCTCGTCGGTGTTGGCTCCGGTGGAGAGGTCCTCGCTCATAGCTGTAGGATACAGGATAAGTACCTGTAAGATACAGCTATCTGGGAGGCGAAGTGGATCGGCGCGCCGAACCGAACCGCAGTGCCATCTACGCCACCACGCTGGTGGCCTTCCTGGCGATCGCCGGCATCGCCGTGGTCGATCCGATCCTGCCGGCCATCGGCGAGGCCATCGGGGTCACCGCCTGGCAGGTCGAACTGCTCTTCACCGCGTACATCGCGGTCATGGCGCTCGGCATGATCCCGGCGACCCTGGCCAGCGGACGCTTCGGGTTCAAACCGGTGCTGATCACCGGTGTCTCCGTCGTCGGGCTCGCCGCCATCCTCGCGTCCCTCAGCGGCAACATCGTCCAGCTGAGCATCCTGCGTGGCGTCTGGGGCCTCGGTAACGCGATGTTCTTCGCCACCGCGATGGTGGTGCTGGTCAACCTGGCCGTCGACCGGGAGTGGGTCGTCGGGCTCTTCGAGACCGCACTCGGCCTCGGCTTCGCGGTCGGCCCGCTGATCGGCGGCCTGCTCGGCAAGATCACCTGGCGGCTGCCGTTCTTCGTCTGCGGCGTGTTCATGGTGCTCGCCCTGGCGGTGGCCGCCCGCAAGCTGCGCGAACCCGCCAACCGGCAGGCGCCCGTCCGGGTGGGACAGATCTTCGGCACCTACCGCCGACCGGCGTTCATCGCGCTCTGCCTGGTCACCGCGGCGTACAACTTCGTGTTCTTCGTGGTCCTCGGCTACACGCCGCTCTTCCTGGGTCTCGACGTCGTACCCCTCGGGCTGGCCTTCACCGGCTGGGGCCTCGGTCTGGCCGCCGGCATCCTGGTGATCGGACACCGGCTCGCCCACCGGATCGGCGCCGTGCAGACCATCGGCGTCGCCGTCGTCGGACTGCTCGTCTGCATGGTGCTGTTCGCCACCTCGACCGGCACCGTCGAGTCGCTGATCGTGCTGATCCTCTCCGGGCTCTGCATGGGCCTGGCCAACGCCAACCTCACCGACCTGGCACTCGGCCTCGGCTCGGCAGACCGTCGGGTGGCCACCGGGGCGTTCAACCTGATCCGCTGGGGTGCTGCCGCCCCGGCGCCGATCATCTCCGGCAAGCTCGCCGAGCACTCGCTGGGCCTGCCGTACTGGGTCGGCTTCGCGGTGCTCGCCGTCGGCGTGCTGGTCTACCTCGCCACCGCCCACGTGATGGCCGCCGGCTACGGCGAGCGGGTGCTCTGGTCCCGGTGGAACCGGGCCGCCGCCCGCGCCGAGGGCGCCCCGGAGGAGCCGGTCGGCGAGGCGTACTGACTCACCGTCCCCCAACCCGTGCCGCCCCGCCGCACCCCTGCGGCGGGGCGGTGCCGCATTTCGGGTCCCGGGCGCGCGTCAGCCGAGGGCGTGCCAGAGCAGGTACAGGCCGATCACCGTGCCGAAGAGCACGATCAGGGTCTTCAGCACCAGCGGGGGCAACCGACGCACCAGCCGCGCGCCGACGTACCCGCCGACCAGCGTCGCCGGTGCGACCACAGCGACGGCGGCCCAGTTGACCGGCCCGAAGAGCGCGAACACCACCAGCGTGGTCAGTCCCACCACCGCGGAGAGCAGATTCTTGATCGCGCTGACCCGGGCCAGGGTGGCGTCCAGCACCAGGGCCAGGCCGGCCACCAGCATCACCCCGAGCGCCGCGCCGAAGTAGCCCCCGTACACCGCGCCGAGCCCGACGATGGCCTGCACCGTGACCGTACGCCGGCGCGGCGACAGGTCGCGCGGGTGGCCGACCAACCGGCGCAGCGGGTCCTGGAACGCCAGCACCGCCGTCGCGCCGAGCACCAGGAACGGTACGACCACCTCGAAGGCCCGGGCCGGGGTCGCGAGCAGCACCAGCGATCCGACGATGGTCCCGAGCACGGCGGTGGGCAGCAGCGTGAGCAGCGCGCGTGGACGCGGTAGGTCCATCCGGCTCCCGGCGACGCTCGCCACGTACCCGGGGAAGACCGCCACCGAGTTGCTGACGTTGGCCGGCACCGGGGGCAGCCCGATCGCGATCATCGCGGGAAAGGTGATGAGGGAGCCGCCACCGGCCACCGCGTTGACCGTGCCCGCGGCGAGGCCGGCGGCGAGCAGCAGCGCGGCGTGGGAGAGATCCATGGTCCCACGAGGCTAGTACCCGGCCCGCGCGTCCGCCCGCCGCGGTCATCCGCTCTCTACAAGATCGCGCTTGATCCTGGTTGTAGTGCCCTTCGCCGCCGGGCGAGACCACTACATCCATGATCGAGCACGATCTACGCGCTCAGGCGGGTCCCGGCGGCAGGTGAGCACCGGTGAAGGGCGGCGATCTTGTCGGGCCGGGCCGGCAATAGGTGGCGCCCCGCCGTCGTTAGGATGAGAGCGCGACGGACGAGTCGACCGGGCGGTCGCGTCGGCGGGGTTTCGACCCCGCCGCCGAGGAACGTCCGGACTCCACAGGGCAGGGTGGTTGCTAACGGCAACCCGGGGTGACCCGCGGGACAGTGCCACAGAAAACAGACCGCCGGCCCCATCGGGGACGGTAAGGGTGAAACGGTGGGGTAAGAGCCCACCAGCACCCCGGGTGACCGGGGTGGCTCGGTAAACCCCACCCGGAGCAAGGCCAAGAAAGGGCCGTCACCGCAAGATGACGACCCGCGCAGACGCTCGAGGGCTGCCCGCCCGATGTCTGCGGGTAGGCCGCTGGAGCCTGCCGGCGACGGTAGGCCGAGATGGATGGCCGCCGCCGGCGCGTGCCTTCGGGTACGCGCCGCGCACAAAATCCGGCGTACAGGTCGACTCGTCCGTCGCCCACCAGCCGGCCGAGGTCGGTGGTGCCGGCGAGCGCCCTCGCCTCTAAGGTGGACCGATGGCATCGGTCAGGCAGGTGCAGGTCACCTTCGATTGCGCAGAGCCCGAGCGGGTGGCTCGGTTCTGGTGTGAGGTGTTGGGGTACGTCGTACCGCCGCCACCTGCGGGGTTTGCCACCTGGGGCGATGTCGACAGCGCGCTGCCGCCCGAGCGTCGGGGTTCCTGGTTCGCATGCGTCGATCCCTCGGGGGCGGCGCCGCGGTTGTACTTCCAGCGCGTTCCCGAAGGCAAGGTCGTCAAGAATCGGGTGCATCTCGACGTGCGGGTCGGTACCGGGCTCGTGGGTGAGGAGCGGTTGGCGACACTTGAGGCCGAATGCGCGCGGCTGGTCGCGCTCGGCGCGGTACGGGTGCGGCTGCTGCCTGCCGATGACGAGAACGAGTCGTGCATGGTGATGCAGGACATCGAGGGCAACGAGTTCTGTCTCGGCTGACTCGCCGGGTGGTGTGCCGCGTGCTCGGCGGCCTCGCATTCTGGTAGACGCTGAGTAGCATCGATGGCATGACCCTCGTGGTGGTGTCCATCGTCGTGTTCGTGGCGTTGCTGGTCGCGGTCTTCGTCTTCGTGGGCTGGCGGGACCGCAAGCGGCTCTCCTCTGCCGAGGATTCGGCTGCCGCCCGTGATGCGACGGCTGCGCGGGAGCGATACGCGGCCGAGCGTCATGTCGTCCAGGGCGAGGTATGGCGGCGCGGCCAGATTCCCAACAGTTGATCAACCTCCCGCCACCCCGTACCTATCACATTTAAAGCACTTCCTAAGGGCGTTAGGCTTGGTCCTATGATGCCCCTGACCGAGCCTGCCATCCGCGCCGCCTTCGTCAACCTCACGAAGGGCGAGGCCAAGCGTCTGGCGGTACCGATCGACCTGGCCGAGCGGCCCTGGGACGACCTCGACTTCTTCGGGTGGCGTGACCTATCCGCCCCGGAGCGGGCCTACCTGATCGCCGAGCCCGGATCAGGGCCCGTCGGCGTGGCGCTGCGGGTGGCCCCGCAGACCGGCCGGGCCCGGCGCAGCATGTGTTCGCTGTGCCTGACCACGCACACCGGCGACGGCGTGTCGCTGATGACGGCGCGCAAGGCCGGTCCGGCAGGACGGCAGGGCAACTCCGTCGGCGCTTACATCTGCACCGACCTGGCCTGCTCGCTCTACCTGCGGGGAAAGAAGAACGCCGGACGGCGGATCGAGGAGTCGATCACCCTGACCGAGAAGATCGAGCGCACCTCGACCAACCTCGCCGGCCTGCTACGCAAGGTCGTCGGCTGACCCCTCACGATCGGCCCCGTTCCTGGCCGACGTCACGATGTGGATCCGATCAGGAATGGCCGCCCTCGCCGGTGCGCCACTGGTTGTCCGTCAGGGTCTCGAACCGCGTACCCGGCCCCGCGACCTCGTCGCGCGAGCTGCCGCCGACGGCGTCCGACCGTGCCGCGGCGACGATCCGCTCCGCCTCACGTCTGGCCTCGTCGACGACCGCCCCGGCCTGCTCCTCGGCCAGCCGGAGGATTCGCTCGACGGCCGGACCCAGCTCCCTGAAGGCGGGCGGCCGCTCAGCGGCTGGGTTCCGCGGATCGGCGACGGGATCCGTCTCCGCGCCGAAGAACGAGAGTGCGATGGCGACCAGGCAGGCGCCGACGGCCCACGGGGCGGCGGCCGGGCCGAGGCCCGCGCCGACCCAGACGCCGACACCGACGCCGAACAACGCCAACGCCAGCGGCCTGACACCTCTGCGCATCGCTCCTCCTCCGGCCGGGATCCGGTAGTGGCCGCCGCTTCACTGTGCACGCGGGGTCAACCCGTCGATGCCGCTCGTCGTGCGGGCCCGGCGGCGGCCTTCTGGTCGGCGGCGCTCGGTGTCCGCGCCGAGCCGTACGCGCCGAAGCTGCAGTTCACGAGCCTGCACGGTGCCCTGGGCGGACTGGTCCTCGCCGTCCAGGCGGTGGACGACACACCCCGGCTCCACCGCGACATCGAGATGGACGACGTCGCGGCGGAGGCGGCGCGTCTGGTCGGCCCGAGGGCCACCCCGGTGACGCAGTGGCAGGAGTGCCGGGTCCTGCGCGCGCCCGGCCGGCACCTGGTCTGCGTACTGCCGGTGGAGTCCGCTCCGGAGGTCTTCGACGCCGAGGCGAGAACCTGGCCGTGACCCGCTGACCGCGCCGATGGGCGGATCCGCGCCCTGGTACGTCGCCGGGCGGCGGGACTACCGGGGCACGTCCCGGTCGTCCCAGGCCGTGCCGGCGGGCAGGTAGAACGTCGCTCCCGTGCCACCCAGCGCCTGCTCGATGACCAGCCGGGCGTGCGCGTCGAGCGCGGGCAGCCGGTCGGGCGCGAACCACTCGACGGCTTCGGACTCGTCGTCGTTGACCCGGGCGTCTCCGCCGAGCAGCCGGCACTCGAAGCCGAGGTTCAGGTATTCGCAGCGGTCACCGTTGGGATACGTGTGCGGGTGCGACACGACGCTGGACAGCCGGATCGGTTCGACGTCCAGACCGGTCTCCTCCCGGACCTCCCGGGCCACCGCCGTGGCCGGTTGTTCGCCCGGCTCGACGATGCCGCTCACCACGGACCACCGGCCGTCGTCGGCCCGCTTGCCGAGCAGCAACTCGCCGACGTCGTTGCGGACCATCGCACTCACGCTCGGCAGCCAGAGCAGGTCGTGGCCGATGTGCTTGCGCATCCGCAGGATGTAGTCCGGTGTACCCACCCCGCGACCCTAGCCGGGTCGACCGTTCCGGTCCGGTCGGCACGGCCTGTTCGGCGAACGGTGAGCCCCGGCTCGTGCCGCACGATTGCCGGGGCCACGGCGGACGGCAACATCATTCGGTGTCTTTTTTGTCGGATTCTGACCCGAGATGACCGCAACGTCTCTACTGTGGAGGCCGTCGGTGACTTGTGGTGTTCCGGTGGCGGCCGGGCGGTTCGCAGTGCACAGTGATTCTCATGAGCGACAGCGGACGTGGTGCGCACTACTACTGGTGCACCCGACACCACCGGGTCGAGACCGACGCCGATGTGTGTCCGGCGAGGCACGTTCTCGGCCCGTACGCCTCGGCCGCCGACGCGGAGAACGCGCTGCAGAGAGTGCAGGAGCGAAACGAAGCGTGGGACGCCGAGGATGCCCGCTGGGCCGGGGAGGACAGGTAGACGGCGCGGGACGGCCCGCGTCGAGGTACTCAGTGTTCCGCGAGGAGACACGCGAGAGCACGTCCCCAAGGAGGGAACCGAGATGGCCGTAACACCGAAGGCCACCCGCCCGGCCGCGAAACGTACCACCGCGAAGAAGACCGCCGCGGCGGAGCGAACCACGACCGCGGGCCGGACCACGCCCGCGCGCCGGACCGCCGCAACGGCCGCCAAGGCGCCGGCCAAGAAGACGGCCGGCGGCGCCGGCCGCGCCCCGGCGAAGAAGACCACCGCGGCCAAGGCCCCCGCCAAGAAGGCGGCGACCAAGGCCTCGACCACCGCCCGAAAGGCCACCGCCACCGCGAAGAAGGCACCGGCGAAGGCCCCGACGGCCGCGAAGAAGACCACGGGTGCGGCCAAGAAGACCACGGCGGCGGCCAAGCGCACCACCACGGCGGCGGCCAGGAAGACCACGGTGGCGGCCCGCAAGTCCACGAGTACGGCCAAGAAGACCGCCACCGGCGCCGCGAAGAGGACCACTGGCGCGGCGAAGAAGACCGCTGCGAAGAAGGCCCCCGCCAAGCGGACCACCGCCACCACCCGCCCCACGGCCGCACGCAGCACCGCCGCGAAGAAGGCTCCGGCCCGGAAGGCGACCGGCACCACCGCGGGCGTCGCGCGGACGGCGGCGGCGAAGAAGACCCCGGCGAAGAAGGCGCCGGCCCGCAAGGCCACGCCGACCAGCGCGCGGGCCACCACCGCCCGCGGCGCCACGGTGGCGGCCCGCAAGTCCGCCCCCTGACCCCGCACCGTCGGCGATTCCGGAGTACGCGGCACCCGGTCTCGCCGTCGGCGCACGCGCCACCGTGTGACGGGCCGGTTCCCGTCGACCGGTCCAGCCGGCACGGAGGTCCGTCACAGCCACCTGCCTGACGTCGCCGCGCGGTAGCGGCGTACCGCCGTCACACGCCGGGTGGGCCGCCCGGGTCGGGCGGATCGCCGGTCGCACTGTCAGGATGGGCGCGTGGTCATCCGACGCGTCCTCGCGCCCCGCATCGACTTCGCCGCGCTGCGCCGCGAGCTGGGACTCCCCGAGGAGTTCCCGGCCGCGGCGCGGCGTGAGGCCGACGCCGCGGCCGCCGACCCACCGCGACCCGCCGCCGACCGCACCGACGTCCCGTTCGTGACCGTGGACCCGGCCGGCTCCCGTGACCTGGACCAGGCGATGCACCTCAGCCGCCGCCCCGGTGGCGGCTACCGGGTGCGGTACGCGATCGCCGACGTGGCCGCACACGTCCGTCCCGGCGGTGCGTTGGACGAGGAGACCTGGCGCCGGGGCCAGACGGTCTACCTGCCGGACGGCAACGTGCCGCTGCATCCGGAGACCCTGAGCGAGGGCGCGGCGAGCCTGCTCCCCGACGTCGACCGCGCCGCGGTCGTGTGGACCATCGACCTCGACGCCGACTGCGCGACGGTCGCGGTCGAGTTGGAACGCGCGCTCGTCCGCAGCCGGGCCAAGCTGGACTACGCGGGGGTGCAGGCCCAGGCCGACGCGGGCCGGCTGCCCGAACCGATCGCCCTGCTTCCCGAGATCGGCGTACGGCTGACCGCGCGCGGCCTGCACCGCGGCGCGATCAACCTGCCCCTGCCCGAGCAGGACGTCGAGGCCGACGGAGACGGATGGCGGCTGGTGCTGCGCGGCCCGGCGCCGATGGAGGAGCACAACGCCCAGATCTCCCTGCTCACCGGAATGGCCGCCGCCGACATCATGCTCGCCGGGCGGATCGGCCTGCTGCGTACGATGCCGGCGCCGAAGCCGGAGGCCGTGGAACGGCTGCGCATGGCGGCAGCCCCGCTGGGCGTCCACTGGCCCGAAGGTGCCGGCCCCGGTGAGGTGATCGCCGCGCTCGACCCCGCACAGCCGCGGGCGGCGGCGTTCATCGACCAGGCGGCCGAACTGATGCGCGGCGCGGCGTACACCGCCTTCGACGGGGAGTTGCCGCAGCGCCGGGAGCACGGCGGGGTCGCGGCCGCGTACGCCCATGTCACGGCCCCGCTGCGTCGGCTGGCCGACCGGTACGCGACCGAGGTCTGCCTGGCCCTGCACGAAGGCCGGCCGGTGCCCGACTGGGTGCGTGCGGCGTTGCCCCGGTTGCCGGAGGTGATGGCGACGACCGACCGGATGGCCTCCGCCGCCACCCGTGGCGCCGTGGAGCTCACCGAGGCGGTGCTCCTCGCGGACCGGGTGGGGGAGATCTTCGACGCGGCGGTGCTCGACGTCGACGCACCGCCGAGCCCCCGTTCCCGGCCGCGACCGCCCGGCGGGACCGTGGCCCTGGACACCCCGCCGGTCCGCTCCCGCTGCCTCGGTGAACTGCCGCTCGGCGAACGGATCCGGGTCCGTCTCGTCACCGCCGATCCGGCCGGCCGGACCGTGCTCTTCGAACGCGCCTGACCTGTGGCTCTCGTCACCGGCGGCGCGTCCGGGCCGCCCCCGTCGCACCGCCGGTGCGCGACCGGACGCCGGCGACCCGCCCGGCGTGGCGGTGCCTGCCTTCCCGGGCGTGGCCGCGGGTTTGCGAGGATGAAGCCATGGCATACGACGCGAGCACGCTGCCCGACGTGTCCGGGCTGACCGTCGGCATCATCGGCGGCACCGGTGACCAGGGACGGGGCCTCGCCTACCGGTTCGCCCGGGCGGGCCAGGCCGTGCTGATCGGTTCGCGTTCCGCCGAACGGGCGGCCGCCTCGGCGGAGGAGATCGCGGCGCTGCCGGGCGTAGCGGCCGGTACGAGCGTGGCCGGGGCGGACAACGAGGAGGTGGCCCGGCGCAGCGACGTGGTCATCATCGCGGTGCCGTGGGACGGCCACGCGGCCACCGTGGCGGGCCTCGCCGAGCCACTCGCCGGCAAGATCGTCGTCGACTGCGTCAACCCGCTCGGCTTCGACAAGCAGGGTCCGTACCCCCTCCAGGTCCAGGAGGGCAGCGCGGTGCAGCAGGCGGCCGGGCTGCTGCCCGACTCCCGGGTCTGCGCGGCGTTCAACCACGTCAGCGCGCCGCTGCTGGCCGACCCGGAGATCGACCGGATCGAACTGGACGTTCTGATCTGCACCGAGGACCGGGAACTCGTGGGTGTCGTCGCCGCGCTCGCCGCCCGGATCCCCGGCATGCGCGGTATCTACGCCGGCCGGTTGCGTAACGCGCACCAGATCGAAGCGTTCACCGCCAACCTGATCGCCATCAACAAGCGCTACAAGGCCCACGCCGGCATCCGCGTCACCGATCTCTGATGTCGTACCCGCGCGGCATTATCGCCGCGTGGATTGGCAACTGGTGATCGATTGTCGGGAGCCGTCGCGGCTCGTCGCGTTCTGGGCGGAGGCGCTGCGCTACCGGGCGCAGCCGCCGCCCGACGGGCTGCCGAGCTGGCGGGACTGGTACCTCTCGGTCGGCATCCCGCCGGAGGAACTCGGCGACGACGACGGCATTGACCGGCTGGAGGACCCGGCGGGGGCGGGCCCGCGGATCTGGTTCCAGGCGGTTCCCGAGCCGAAGACGGTGAAGAACCGGCTGCACATCGACCTGAAGGTCGGCGGCGGGCGTTCGGTGCCGGTGGCCGAGCGGCGGCCCCGCGTCGACGCCGAGGTGGCCCGGCTGACCGCCCTGGGCGCCCGGGTGCTCGGCTCGATGGACGACCCCGACAACGGCCACTACGCGGTGCAGCTGGCCGACCCGGAGGGCAACGAGTTCTGCGTGGTCTGACCGGCCCGGGCGGCGCGGTACGCGAGCCCGCACCGCCCGGGCGTACGGTCAGAAGGTGTGTTCGGCGGCGGGGAACTCGCCGCCGCGCACCTCGTCGGCGAACCGGCGGGTGGCGTCGGCGAGGGTGCCGGCCAGGTCGGCGTACCGCTTGACGAAGCGCGGCGCCTTGCCGCTGCGCAGGCCGGCCATGTCCTGCCAGACCAGCACCTGGGCGTCGGTGTCCGGGCCGGCGCCGATGCCGACGGTCGGGATGTCCAACTCGTTGGTGATCCGCTTCGCGACGTCGCCGGGCACCATCTCCAGGACGACCGCGAACGCGCCCGCCTCGGCGACCGCCCGGGCGTCGGCGATGACCTCCTCGGCGGCGTCGCCCCGCCCCTGCACGCGGTAACCGCCGATGGCGTGCTCGCTCTGCGGGGTGAAGCCGATGTGCGCCATCACCGGAATGCCGGCGCCGGTGATCGCGGCGATCTGCTCGGCGCAACGCCGGCCGCCCTCCAGCTTGACGGCGTGGCAGCCGCCCTCCTTCATGAACCGCACGGCGGTACGCAACGCCTGCTGCGGGCCCTCCTCGTACGAGCCGAAGGGCAGGTCGCCGACGATCAGCGCCTGTCGGGTGGCCCGGACCACGGCACGTACCAGCGGCAGCAGGTCCTCGGCGGTGACCGGGATGGTCGTCTCGTAGCCGAAGACGTTGTTCGCCGCCGAGTCACCGACCAGCAGCACCGGGATGCCGGCCTGGTCGAAGATCGACGCGGTGTACTGGTCGTACGACGTGAGCATCGGCCAACGTTCGCCACGTTCCTTGGCGGCGATCAGGTCGCGGGTGCGTACCCGTCGGGTCGCCGGTCCGCCATAGAGGGCGGTCACCTCGGTCGGGGTGGACTCCACCATGACTCTCTCCTTCCTCGAGGCCGCGTGCGCGGTCCCCGGGTTCCGCCCCGATCGTCGCACCGGACGAACCGACGGCGGCAGAGCGCAGTGGAGGATTTCACTCCGCGACCCGACCGTGCGGGGGAGTGCGGTCAGCCGTGCTCGCGCCAGCGGTTGGTGACCGGAAGCCGCCGGTCCCGGCCGAACGCCTTCATCGAGATCTTCGTACCGGGTGCCGACTGCCGTCGCTTGTACTCGGCGGTATCCACCATCCGCAGCACCTTGTCGACCACCGCCGGGTCGTGCCCCGCCTCGACCAGCCCGTCGCGGCCGAGATCACCGTCGACGTAGCCGATCAGGATCGGGTCGAGCACGTCGTAGTCGGGCAGGGTGTCGCTGTCGAGTTGGCCCGGGCTCAGCTCCGCGCTCGGCGGCTTGCCGATCGAGCTCTCCGGGATCGGCGGGGTCTCGCCGCGTCGGACCGCGTCGGCGTTGCGCCACTTGGCCAGCCGCCAGATGAGCGTCTTCCAGACGTCCTTCACCGGGTTGAAACCGCCCACCGAGTCGCCGTAGAGCGTCGAGTAGCCGACCGCCAGTTCGCTCTTGTTGCCGGTGGTCAGGACCAGGTGGCCTTCCTGGTTCGACAGTGCCATCAGGATCACGCCGCGTACGCGGGCCTGGAGGTTCTCCACCGTCACGCCGGAGATCGACATGTTGGCCAGGAACGTGTCCACCATCGGCTGGATCGGTTCGACCCGGTAGTCCAGCCCGGTGCGCTTGGCGAGTTCCGCCGCGTCCTGGCGGGAGTGCTCGGAGGAGTGCTGGCTGGGCAGCGACACCGCGACCACCCGCTCCGGGCCCAGCGCGTCGACGGCCAGCGCGCCCACCACGGCCGAGTCGATGCCGCCGGAGAGGCCGAGCACCACCGACGGGAAGCGGTTCTTGTTGACGTAGTCGCGCAGGCCGAGCACCAGCGCCTGCCAGACCTCGGCCTCGTCGGCGACCGGCTCGATCGTCCCGCCGACCGCGGGCGGGCCCGCGGGGGCCGGCAGACTCTCGGTCACGGTGGCGCGGACCACCCGCAGCCCGTCGGCGACCCGGTCGCCCGCACCGACCGACTCTCCGGCGGCGGGCAGTTCCAGGTCGTGCACCAGCAGGTACTCCACGAACTGCGGGGCGCGGGTGAGCAGTTCACCGTCGGGCGAGACGATCATCGAGTCGCCCTCGAAGACCAACTCGTCCTGCCCGCCGGTCATGTTGACGTACGCGATGGTGGCGTCGGCCTCCGCGGCCCGGCGACGGACCACCGGCAGCCGGATGTCGTCCTTGTTGAGTTCGTACGGCGAGCCGTTGATGTTGACCACCAGGCCCACCCCGGCCTGGCGGGCCGCGGCGAACGGGCCACCCGCCTGCCACAGGTCCTCGCAGATCGTCAGCGCCACGTCCACCCCGCCGATCCGCACCACGGTCAGCATGTCGCCGGGCACGAAGTAGCGGTCCTCGTCGAAGACGCCGTAGTTGGGCAGGTGGTGCTTGAAGTAGGTGGCGACCACCACGCCACGGTGCAGCAGCGCCGCACCGTTGCGCGCTCCCCGGCCCGGCTCGGCGTCGCCGGAGACCTGCGGCGGCCCATCGGCGTCGAGGTAGCCGACGACCACCGGCAGCTCGCCCAGCCCGTCCGCGGCCAGGTCCGCGGCGAGCCGGCTCAGCGCCGCCTTGGAGGCCGCCACGAACGACCGCCGGAAGACCAGGTCCTCCACCGGGTACCCGGTCAGCATCATCTCCGGGAACGCGACGAGATGGGCACCCGCGTCGGCGGCCCGCCGGGTCCAGGTGCGGACCAGGTGCGCGTTGCCGACGAGATCGCCGACGGTCGGGTTGACCTGTGCCAAAGCGATGCGCAGGGTGGGCATGACCCCATCTTGCCCCAGAGCGCGGGGCCCGACAGCGTGGGCGTGGGAGAGGTCGGCCGGCCCGCGCCCGGGGACGCCCGGGGCGTCCGTCCGGGTGGCTGCACGACCCGCGGGTTCCCCTGCCCGGTACACCTCGGGCCGGGTGCCGACCGGTCGCGTAACGTCGGCGTAACCAGGCCCGTGGAGACTGGTCGGTCAGGGCCGCACGGCCCGGCCGGCGGCGGCGGAGAGTGTCACAAGGGGTGGAAGTGGACCGTCAGCAGGAGTTCGTCCTCCGTACGCTGGAAGAGCGGGACATCCGGTTCGTCCGGCTGTGGTTCACCGACGTGCTGGGCACGCTCAAGAGCGTCTCGGTCGCCCCCGCCGAGCTGGAGGCCGCGTTCGAGGAAGGCATCGGCTTCGACGGCTCGGCCATCGAGGGCTTCGCCCGGGTCTTCGAATCCGACATGGTGGCCATGCCCGACCCGACCACCTTCCAGGTCTTCCCGTTCGAGGGTGGCGTCAGCGGCGAGAGCGCCCGGATGTTCTGCGACATCCTCCTGCCCGACGGCAGCCCGTCCTGGGCCGACCCGCGGCACGTGCTGCGCCGGGCGCTCTCCCGGGCCGCCGACAAGGGCTTCACGTTCTACACCCACCCCGAGATCGAGTTCTTCCTGCTGGAGGACGGCGCGCAGGACGGCTCGCTGCCCACCCCGGTCGACACCGGCGGCTACTTCGAGCACACCACGCACGCGGTGGCGCGGGACTTCCGGCGGCAGGCGGTGCTGGCCCTGGAGCGGATCGGCATCTCGGTGGAGTTCAGCCACCACGAGGTGGCGCCCGGGCAGCAGGAGATCGACCTGCGCTACGCCGACGCGCTCACCACCGCCGACAACATCATGACGTTCCGGCACGTGGTCAAGGAGGTGGCGCTCTCCACCGGCGTGCAGGCCACCTTCATGCCGAAGCCCTTCACCGACCAGCCGGGCAGCGGCATGCACACCCACCTGTCGCTGTTCGAGGGGGAACGCAACGCGTTCCACGACGGCGGCGACCCGATGAAGCTCTCCAAGGTGGCGAAGTCCTTCATCGCCGGCCTGCTGGTGCACGCCCGCGAGTACACCGCGGTCACCAACCAGTGGGTCAACTCGTACAAGCGGCTCTTCCCGCTGGCGTTGCCGGACCGGATCACCGAGAGCCCGGCGTACGTCTGCTGGGGTCACCTGAACCGTTCGGCGCTGGTGCGGGTGCCCGCCTACGGCAAGCCGAACTCGGCCCGGGTCGAGGTGCGTTCGCCGGACTCGGCGGCCAACCCCTACCTGGCCTTCGCGGTGCTGCTCGGCGCCGGCCTGAAGGGGATCGAGGAGGGCTACGAGCTGCCGCCCGGAGCCGAGGACGACGTCTGGTCGCTGACCAGCGCGGAGCGGCGTGCCATGGGGTACGAGGCGCTGCCGGAGAACCTCGCCGAGGCGATCGACGTGATGGCCGGCTCGGAACTCGTCGCCGAGGTGCTCGGTGAGCACGTCTTCGACTTCTTCCTCCGCAACAAGCGGGCCGAGTGGGAGCAGTACCGCCGCGAGGTCACCCCGTACGAGCGGCAGCGTTACCTGTCCCTCTGAGCGGGACGCACGGGTTGTCGTACCCCCGGCCTAGCCTGACGCCGTGAACCGCACCGACCGCCTCTACGCCCTGGTCGAGGAGCTACGGGCGGTGTCACCGCGGCCGCGAAGCGCCCGTTGGCTGGCCGCGCGCCTCGAGGTGAGCAGCCGCACCATCGAACGCGACATCGGCGCGCTCCAGCAGTCCGGGGTGCCGATCTGGGCCGAACCGGGCCGCACCGGCGGCTACGTGATCGACCGCGCCCGCACCCTGCCGCCGGTCAACCTGACCGCCGGTGAGGCCGTGGCGATGGCGATGGCGCTGCACCGGCTGCGCGGCACGCCGTTCGTCGCGGCCGCCGCCACCGCGCTGCGCAAGCTCGTCGCCGTGATGCCGGCGGCGGACGTCGCCGAGGCGCACCGGCTGGCCGGCCGGGTGCACCTCATCGGCGACGGGCCGGTGACGCCGGTGCCGGCCGCGGTCGCCGACGCGGTCCTCGCGCGGCGGGTGCTTCGCATCCGGTACGCCGACCGCACCGGCGCCGATTCGCTGCGTGAGGTGGAGCCGTTGGGCTACCTGGGCAACCCGCTGCACTGGTATCTGCTCGCCTGGTGCCGGCTGCGCGCCGGAGTCCGCGCCTTCCGCACCGACCGGATCGGGTCCGTGCAGCCGCTGTCCGAGGTGGTGACCCGGGAACTGAGCCTCGACGACCTCGACATCCCCCACGAGCGGGTGCGCCCGCTCAGTCTGGTCTGAGCGAGGCCGGCCACACCCCGACGTCGGAACGGATGCGGAGGTGGACGGCGGCGAAGCTGGTGACGCTGCGGCGAGCCGGGACAGCGCGGCGGGGCCTCCGCACGGCATTCTGGGGGCTCCGACGCGAGGGGAGCGTGCAGTGCCCGACGTACTCGGCTACGCCGACGCCGTACGCCTACTGGGCGGTGAGAAGAGCCGCCTCGTCGACTGGTTCGACAAGCTCACCGCCGGGACGCTGCTGGTGGCCGCGGTGCCGGTGCCGGCCCTGCTCGGCATCTTCGACGCCCGGGTGGAGTTCGTCCGGCTCGGTCACGAGCTGGTGCGCGGCGTCGCGGAGAAGCGCTCCGGACTGTCCCGGTACGCGCGGACGCGGCGACTGGAGGCGGCACACGCCGTCATCGCGGTAACCGCCTTCTTCGAGCAGTTGGGCGAACTGGACCTGCCGTTCGACGTCGGAGACCTGAGGATCGGCCGGTCCGAGCAACTGGCCCTGGCCGGGGCCCGCCCGGCCGACGATCTCACGGCCGCCCTCTTCGCCACCCCCGCGCCGGTCCCCGGGCCGCACCTGCCCTACCCCGCCCTGCGATCGGCGCTCGTCGGCTACTACCAGGACCTGGTGGCGGCCTTCCTCTCCTTCCTGCGCGGCCTGGCGATCGCCGACACGCTGTTCGACCGGCGCTGGCGGGCGACCGAACAGGCGTTGGACCGTCTCCCGGACGCCGCCGCCGACCGGCACCGGGACCTGCTCACCCAGCTCGCGGCCGACTTCCCCGAGGTGTCGTTCTGGCTCGGCCTGCACGAGCACGAGGCGACCCGCCAGGAGGTGCATCGCCTCTCCCTCGGGCTGGCCGAGATGCAGCGTGTGCTGACCGAGTTCTCGACCGGGCGGGCGCCGGACGACCGGCGGAGCGGCCTCGGTGTCGCGTACGCCGCTGAACTGCGCCGACCGATCATCTCCTCCGGCGACGTGCCGGCCGGGCTGACCGTGCCGACCCTCGGCGAGGCGTACGTGCCGCCGCTCTGCCGGATCGCGGAACTCGGCCCGGACGCCCGACCCAGTGACGAGACCTGGTGGGACGACCGGCCGGTGCGCGACGACCTGTGGCAGGCGCTCGTCGTGCACCTCACCTCACCCGGCGCCACCCGGGCACCACTGCTGGTGCTCGGTCAGCCGGGTTCCGGCAAGTCGGTACTGACCCGCGTCGTCGCCGCGCAGCTGCCGCCGGCCGACTTCCTCGTCGTCCGGGTGACGCTCCGCGACGTCTTCGCCGCCGGTGACCTTCAGGACCAGATCGAGCAGGCGATCCGCAACGACACCGGGGAGCGGCTCGACTGGCCGGCCCTGTCCCGGTCCGCGGGCGACGCGCTTCCGGTCGTCCTGCTCGACGGATTCGACGAGTTGCTCCAGGCGACCGGGGTCAGCCAGACCGACTACCTGCGGCGGGTGGCCGTGTTCCAGCGCCGCGAGGCCGACCAGGGCCGGCCGGTGGCGGTGCTGGTGACCAGCCGGACCAGCGTGGCCGACCGGGCCCAGTTGCCGCCCGGCACCATCGCCGTCCGGCTGGAGCCGTTCGACGAGCCGCGGGTCGGGACCTGGGTGGCGACCTGGAACCGGGTCAACCGCGCCGCCTTCCGGGCGCTCGGCGCACGTCCGCTGGACCGGGAGATCGTGCTGTCGCACCGCGAGCTGGCCACGCAGCCCTTGCTGCTGCTGATGCTGGCGCTCTACGACGCGGAGGGCGGTGACCTGCGTCAGGCCGGGGAACTGCGCCGGGGAGAACTCTATGAGCGGCTGCTGCGCCGCTTCGCCCGTCGCGAGGTGGTCAAGGTGCGCGACGGCCTGCCCGATCAGGAACTGGGCCGGGCGGTCGAGGCTGAGCTGCGCCAGCTCGCCGTCGTCGCGTTCGCCATGTTCAACCGGGGCGCGCAGTGGGTCACCGCGACCGAACTGGACAGTGACCTGGCAGCGCTGCCGTTGGGCGGGGCGCCGGCTCGGGAGCGTCCGGGTCTCCGGGCGCCGCTGGCGGCGGCGGAGGTGGTGCTCGGTCGCTTCTTCTTCATCCACCGCTCCCGCACCGCCCTCGACGAGCGGCGGCGCGAGACGTACGAGTTCCTGCACGCCACGTTCGGCGAGTACCTGGTGGCCCGGCTGACCGTGGAGGTGGTGGACGACCTGGTCGCCCGGGACGCCGCGGCCAGCCTGTCCTGGCGCGAAGGGCCGGGGGTCGACGACGACCTGCTGCACGCGTTGCTGTCGTACGCGGTGCTGAGCACCCGGGCCACCGTGCTGGCCTTCCTCGGCGAAGGGCTGGCCGGGCGGACCACCGCGCACCGGGACGCCTGGGCGGACCTGCTGCTGCGCCTGTTCCGGGAGGCCCCGTACGCCGCCGGGGCGCGGCGGTTCGACGACTACCGTCCCCGGCGGCTGCGGGTGCCTGCCCGCTTCGCCGCCTACAGCGCCAACCTGCTGCTGCTCGCCCTCGCCGCCGGCAAGCCGGTGACCGGGCGGCAGCTGTTCCCCGAGGCGACCGATCCGGTGGCCGAGTGGCGGGCCCAGGTGGGGCTCTGGCGTTCCCAGCTCGACCCGGAGGAGTGGCAGGGCCTCAGCGACCTGCTCGCGCTGGACCGACTCGGGCAGGGCGGCGGGCGCGACATCCGAATCTGGACGCAGCAGGGGCTCGCGGCACCACCCGATACGGACGTGCCATGGCTGTTGGGGCTGCCCGCCCTGCGCGCGGGGAGTGGCTGGGGTCTGTCCCGCGACTTCCTGGCCCGGCTGCGGCGCAACGCCCACCTGACCTGCGATGCGGACTCCGGCGTGGCTGTGCACGCCGTCGAGCCGTTCCTCGACAAGCTGACCACCGCGCTCGCCGTCTTCCAGAACGGGTCGAGCGGTTCCGCCTCGGCGGCTCGGGCGCTGGTGGACACCTGGCTCCTGCCCCTGCGACCGGCGACAGAGCGGGAACGGCGCGAGGTCTATCTGCGCTGCGTACGGCTGGTGGCGGATGTGTCCGAGGTGGTGCCGGAGTGGGATCGAGCGGCCTTCCTGGGATTGCTGTTCGACCGGCTCGCCGCGGACCGTGCGGCCTCTGCCGAGCTGATGGCGGAGGTGTTGTCCGCCTGCCCGGTCGAACCACTCGGGGAACCGGCGGCGATGTTCGCGCTCCTGCGCTGCGTTCAGCGGGCGCTGGGCGTGAACGAGGTGACGGATCTGCGGCTCGCCCGGATCGTCAACCCGCTGATGCGCGACCGCGTCGGCCGGCTCGGCGTCGCGCTGGACGACGTGACCGCCGACGTGCTGGTACGCCTGCACGAGCGTGGGCTCGGCGAGGCGTTGCTCACCCCCGGGCTGCTGACCGTCTTCGAGGCCCGGTACGGCAGGCAGCACCCCGATCTGGTGCGGCGGTTGGGCCCGCTTGTGCGAGAGGTTTCGGACCTGCCCGGAAAACGCCGACAGCACGGTGTCGCGGATGAGGTCGAGGCTGGCTCCTGACAGCGCCGGCCGGGTGGCCGGCGCGTGGAACGGGAGACCACAGATGACCATCAGCAACGCCGTCACCTGGTTCGAGATCGGCACCGAGCGGCCCGACGAGGCGCAGCGCTTCTACGGTGACCTCTTCGGCTGGAGCTTCGCCGAGGAGGGGACCGGGGAGACGTCGTACCGGACGACCGTGGGCGCCGGAGCCGGGATCGGCGGCGCGATCCGTGGCACCGCCGGGACCGGGCCGAACTACGCGATCTTCTACGTGCAGGTGACCGATGTGGCGGAGACCTGCCGGCGCGCCGAGGCGGCGGGCGGCAAGGTGGTGGTGCCGGTGAAGACGAACCCGAACGGCCTCACCCTCGCCCACCTGCTCGATCCGGCCGGCAATCACATCGGCGTCTTCGCGCCGCCGCCGGGACCCGCCGGCGCCTGACCGGTCAGGTGTGCACCGCCGTGCCCGGTTCGGCGGCGTGGCGGTGTCCGCGTTCGACACCGCCACGCCGCCGGAGTTCGGATCGCTGAGCGCCGACCCGGGCGTCGGGCGTCATGCCGGCCCGGCCCGGCGACGGTGCCATTGCGGCCGTACGCCGGTCGGGGTTCGGCGACCGTGCGGCCCGTACGCCGGTCGGGGTTCGGCGACGGGCGTGCGGGGTGTCAGCTGCCGGTCGTGCCCTCGGGCGTGCCGTTGCCGCCGCCGCGGTGACCGCCCCAACCGCCCCAACCGCCGTGGCGGCCCGGACCGCCCGGGCCGCCGGGGAAGACGCCGGCCTCGACGGCCTTGGTGATGGCGTCGGCCTGCTCCTGGGTGAGCTTGCCGTCCTTCACCGCCTGGTCGAGCCGCTGCTTCAGCCGTGCCTGCCGGTCCTTGGCGGACGGGCGCTGCGGCCGGTCGGCCTTGTGCTCGTCACGCAGCTTCTTCAGGGCGGCGGTCACCTTGTTCGTGGGTACGCCCAGCTCCTTGGCGAGCTTCTCCGCGAACTTCCCCTGGCGGTCGGCCGCCTTCTGCCGCGCGTCGCCGTTCGTGGTGGTGCTGCCGGCGCTCGGCGTCGGGGTGCCACCGTCGGCGGCGAACGCCATGGTCGGCGCGGCGATGCCGACGCCGAGCACGCCCGCCGTGGCCAGGCCGGCCAGCAGGTGCTTCTTCCTGATGCTGCGGGACATCGGTCCTCCATCTCGTCGTGGTGTTGCCATGACCCGTCGACAGTGACCAGGCCGGCTTGGCGGGACCCGTGGCGAGGCTGTCAGCCGGCTGGGAATCGCGGTGAGGGAACGGGACAAACGGGTTGCGCCGGTGCCGGATCGTCGGCAGGGTTGGCCGGCGGACCGGGCGGCACCGTCAGGCCCGGCCGGCGGACCGGGCGGCACCGTCAGGCATGGCCGGAGCGATGGCGAGGAGCGGCAGCGTGACCGACACTGTGATCCAGGAGTTCCTGGTGAGCGAGGCGGGCGCCGGCCCGTACGGCGTCACCACCGGTCCCGACGGCGCGTCCTGGTTGACGCTGGTCCATGCCGGCGCTGTCGCCCGGATGAGCGCCGACGGCGAGGTCCGGACCTGGTCGCTGGGCGCGCCGGAGAGCCGGCCGCTGATCATCACGCCCGGTCCGGACGACGCGCTCTGGTTCACCCGTTCCGGCGCGGATCGGCCGGATCAGCACATCGGGTGAGCTCAGCTCGGTCGTCCTGCCGCCCGGCACCGGGCCGTGCGGCATCACCACCGGCGCGGACGGCGCGCTGTGGTACGCCGGGATGAACTCCGACACCGTCGGCCGGGTGGCCACGGACGCAACGGTGACCACCTTTGCGCTGCCGGTGGCCGGCGCGTTCGCATCGATGATGGCTCCGGGGCCGGACGAAACGGTCTGGTGCACGCTCAACCAGGCGAACGCGCTCGCCCGCGTCGACATGGCCGGCGGTGTCACCGTGCATCCGCTGCCGACTCCGAGCGCGGGCCCCGTCGGTATCAGCGGCAGCGTCGACGGCGGGCTCTGGTTCGTGGAGATCGTGGCGGGTCAGCTCGGCCGGGTCGACCCCGACGGCCGGATCCGGGAGTACCCGCTGCCGGACCGGTCCGCCCGGCCGCACGCGATCGTCGGCGACGCCGTGGGCGGTGCCTGGTTCACCGAGTGGGGCGGTAACCGGATCGGCCACGTCGACGTCGCCGGCCGGATCGAGACGTACGACCTGCCCACCCCGAACTCGGAGCCGCACGGCCTCACCGTCGCTCCCGACGGCACCGTCTGGGCCGCCCTCGAGATCGGCCGCCTGGCCCGCCTCACCCCACCCCACGCGTGATCGTCAGGTCGACGGGGGTGAGGGCGACCGGGTGGGTGGGTCAGCGGACGGCGGGGGTGACCGTGAGGGTCGCGGTGCCGGTGTCGAGGGTGGCCTCGGTACCGACCGGGACGGTGAGCTGGCCGACGCCGTGGCCGATCGGCAGGCCACCGAGCACCGGTACGCCGAGGTCACCGAGGCGCTCGGCGAGCACGTCGGCGACTGTCACCGACCAGCCGTCGGCGCAGTTGGTGAACTGCCCGACGGCCACCGCCGCGAGACCGTCGAGCGCCCCGGCCCGGCGCAGCTGGGTGAGCATCCGGTCCACCTTGTACGGCGGCTCCTGCACATCCTCGACGAGCAGCACCGCCCCGGTCAGGTCGGGCATGTCCGGGGTGCCGAGCGACGCCGTGATCATGCACAGGTTGCCGCCGAGCAGTGGGCCGGTGGCGCGGCCGGGCACCCGTACGGCGTAGGTCTCCTCCTCGGGCAGTGCGGTCACCGTCACCGGTTCGGTGGTCATCAGCGCGGCGTGCAGCGACTCGGCGGAGCGCAGCGGCGTCCGCTCGTCCGTCCACGCCGCCCCGGGCCCGTGGACACCGGCCAGCCGGGCGCCCCGCCACAGCGCGAGCTGAAGTGCGGTGACGTCGGAGAAACCGGCCACCACCTTCGGGTCCCGCCGTACGGCGTCCATGTCGATCGCGTCGACCACCCGCTGTGCGCCGTAGCCGCCGCGGGTGCAGATCACCCCCCGTACCTGCGGGTCGGCGAACGCCGCGTTCAGGTCGGCCGCCCGCAGTTCGTCCGCGCCGGCCAGGTAGCCCTGCCGGTCGTACGCGTGCGGGGCCAGCACCGGGCGCAGGCCCCAGCCGGTGAGCAGTTCGATACCGCGGGCCACCCGCTCGGGACGGGTCGGCCCGGACGGGGACACCAGCATCACCGTGTCGCCGGGGCGGAGCACGGGTGGCCGGAGGACGGTGAGGGCAGCGCTGGTCACAGCGGCTGAGCCTATCCTCGTGCGTCGCGCCCCGGCGCTGCCCCCGCGGACCCGGCAGCGGGTACCCCGGCCGGGCGAGCGCCGACATCGTCGCCGTGCCGGGCCGAGGGGCTTCGGGGTTCGGTGGGGCACCGGATAGCCTCGACGGCGTGGCAACCGCGTTGGTGATCGAGAACGACCCGACCGATGATCTGCGCCGGCTGGGCGAGTGGCTGACCGAGGCCGGCCTCGACCTGTGGGTGGTGCGCCCGCACGCCGGCGAGGAGCTCCCCGCCGACCTGGAGGGCTACGCCGCGTTGGTGGTGCTCGGCGGTGAACAGCAGGCCTACCCGCTGCCGGACGGCTCGCCCGGCGCGCCCTGGTTCCCGGCGCTCGAAGGACTGCTGCGCAAGGCGGTCCGGCGCCGGGTGCCCACGCTCGCCGTCTGCCTCGGCGCGCAGCTGCTCGCCAGCGCGCATGCCGGTCGGGTGGAGCGCAGCCCGTCCGGGCCGGAGATCGGCCCCACGGTGGTGGGCCGGCGGGACGCCGCCGAGCAGGACCCGCTCTTCCGGTACGTGCCACTCATCCCGGACGTGCTCCAGTGGCACTCCGACGAGATCACCGAACTGCCGCACGGCGCCACGCTGCTGGCCGCCTCCACCCGCTACCCGCACCAGGCGTTCCGGATGGGTGACCGGGCCTGGGGGTTGCAGTTCCACATCGAGTGCGACACCGCGATGATCGCCGCCTGGGCGGCCGACTCCAGCCAGCTGGCGGAGCTGGGCTACGACCCGGAGCTGCTGGTGGCCGCCTGCGACGCGGCGATGGCCGACGTCGAGGAGGTCTGGCAGCCGTTCGCCGCCCGGTTCGCGGCGCTGGCCCTCGGCGAGCTCGACGACGACAGCGCACGTCGCAGCCTGCCGCTCCTCGGGCACTGATGGCCCGGCCGACCAGCGCGCCGGGCCGGCTCGCCCGGTACGGCTTCGGCACGGCCCAGGGCGACGGCGGCGCCCAGGCAGCCGACCTGCTCGGCCCGGACGGGCTCGGCCTGTGGCGGCCAGACGGCCAGGAGCCGGTCGACGGGCGGGCGGGGGACCTCCTCGCGGCGCTCTCCCGGGCGGCCGATCCGGATCTGGCGCTGCGCCAGCTGCACCGTCTCGTCGAGGCCGAGCATCGGGTGGCCGGCAACGCGGCCGCCGGAACCGTCGCGGCGGGCAACGCCGTCAGCGGAACCGGCGCGGCCGGCCTCACCGCCGCCGGAACGGGCGCGACCGGCTCGCCGGGTGGGGGAGCTAGAGCCGGCGGGCGAGCGGGCGCGACCGGCATCGGCGCCGGGTCGGCGCTGCTGGAGCAGCTGTACGCCGACGAGGGGCTGCGTTCGCGGCTGATCGCCGTGCTCGGCGCCTCGTCGGCGCTCGGCGACCATCTGGTGGCGAACCCGGACCACTGGCACGTGCTGCGTACCGGCGCGGACGGTCGGCCGCCGAGCGCCGACGGGCGACTGGAACCGATCGGCGACGGCAACCCGGTCGCCGGGCTGCGGCAGGCGTACCGGCTGGCGCTGCTGCGGATCGCGGCGGCGGACCTGACCGGTGGGCGGGAGCTGGAGCAGACCATGGCCGCGCTCTCCGCGCTGGCCGACGCCACCCTGCGCGCGGCGCACGGGATCGCCGTCGAGGAACTGCCCGAGGGCACGGCCCGGCCGAGGCTGGCCGTGGTGGCGATGGGCAAGTGCGGCGGGTTCGAGCTCAACTACGTCTCCGACGTGGACGTCATCTTCGTGGCCGACTCCGACGACGACCTGGCCGCCGCCACCACCGTGGCCACCCGGCTGATCCACATCTGCGGCCTGGTCGCCTGGCCGGTGGATGCCGCGCTGCGTCCCGAGGGCAGCCGCGGGCCGCTGGTCCGTACGCTCGCCAGCCACCTCGCCTACTACCGACGCTGGGCCCGGACCTGGGAGTTCCAGGCGCTGCTCAAGGCCCGCCCGGCGGCGGGCGACCTGGCGTTGGGACAGGAGTGGATCGACCAGCTCGCCCCACTGGTGTGGCGGGCGGCCGAACGACCCGAGGCGGTCGAGGACGTCCGCGCCATGCGCCGGAAGATCATCGACCACGTGCCGCCGAAGGAGTTGGAGCGCGAGATCAAGCGCGGCCCGGGCGGGCTGCGGGACATCGAGTTCGCCGTCCAACTGCTGCAACTGGTGCACGGCCGGGGCGACGAGTCGCTGCGCGAGCCGGGCACGATCCCGGCGCTGCGCGCGCTGGTCGACGGCGGCTACGTCGGCCGCGCCGACGGTGAGGCGCTGCTGCGCGGCTACCGCTTCCTGCGGAGAGTCGAGCACCGGCTCCAGTTGCAGGGCCTGCGCCGCACCCACACGGTGCCGACCGACCCGGGCGCGCTGCGCTGGCTCGCCGCCGCGCTCGACTACACGGCCACACCGGGACGCAGCGCCGTCGAGGCGTTCCGCGCCGAATGGGTCAGCCACGCCGCCGAGGTACGCCGGCTGCACGCCAAGCTGCTCTACCGGCCGCTGCTGGAGTCGGTCGCCCGGGTGCCCGCCGACGGGTTGCGACTCACCCCGGAGGCGGCCCGGCACCGGCTGGAGATCCTCGGCTTCGGCGATCCGGCCGGGGCGCTGCGTCACCTCCAGGCCCTCACCGGTGGGGTGAGCCGCACGGCGGCCATCCAGCGCACCCTCTTGCCCGTGCTGCTCAGCGAGTTCGCCGACGCGCCGGAGCCGGACCGGGGGCTGCTCAACTACCGGCAGGTCTCCGAGAAGCTCGGCAGCACCCCCTGGTATCTGCGGCTGCTGCGTGACGAGGGGCCGGTCGCCCGCCGGCTGGCCTGGGTGCTCTCCTCGTCCCGGTACGCCGCCGACCTGCTGGCCCGGGAGCCGGAGGCGCTGCGGCTGCTGGCCGAGGAGAGCGAGCTGGTCCCGCGCCCCCGCGACGTGCTCCACGAGGGTTTCGCGGCCGCGGCCGCCCGGCACACCGACCCGGTCGAGGCGACCCGGGCGGTGCGCGCGCTGCGCCGCCGGGAACTGGTCCGGATCGCCTGCGCCGACGTGCTGAGCCGGGCCGGCTCGCTGGCCCCCGCCCCGCCCCGCCCGGACGGCGCGGTCCGCCCCGCGCTGACCGATGTCAGGGCGGTCGGCGCCGCGCTGGCCGACGTCAACGACGCCACCCTGGCCGCCGCGCTGCGGATCGCCCGGGCCGCCCAGCCGGCCCAGCCCGGGCTGCGCTTCGCCGTGATCGGCATGGGCCGCCTCGGCGGGTACGAGTCGAACTACCTCTCCGACGCCGACGTGCTCTTCGTCTACGACCCGGTGCCGGGCTCGGACGAGAACGCCGCCAGCGCGGCCGCGCAGGCCGTGGCCGAGGAACTGCGCCGGCTGCTGGGGATGCCCGCCCCCGACCCGCCGCTCGGTGTCGACGCCGACCTGCGGCCGGAGGGGCGGCAGGGACCACTGGTGCGCAGCCTCGCCGCGTACGGGCAGTACTACGCGCGCTGGTCCCGGGTGTGGGAGGCGCAGGCACTGCTGCGCGCCCGGTTCGTCTGCGGCGACGCCGACCTGGGTGCCGAGTTCGAGGCGCTGGTCGACCCGGTCCGCTACCCGGCCGACGGGTTGACCCGCGAGCAGGTGGTGGAGATCCGCCGGCTCAAGGCGCGGGTGGAGCACGAGCGGCTGCCCCGGGGCGCCGACCCGGCCACCCACACGAAGCTGGGCCGGGGCGGACTCGCCGACGTCGAGTGGGCCGTGCAGCTGCTCCAGCTGCGCCACGCCGGGACCGTACCGGCACTGCGCGGCACGCGTACCCTCGACGCGCTCGCGGCTGCCCGGGACGCGGACCTGGTCGATCCGGTGGACGCCGCGGCGATGGCGGCCGGCTGGACGCTCGCCGCGCAGGTACGCAACGCGCTCATGCTGGTCCGCGGCCGCGCCGGTGACCAGCTGCCCCGACACGGCGTGGAACTGGCCGGCGTGGTACGACTGCTCGGTGCCGACGACCCAGGCCAGTTCCTCGACGACTACCTCCGCACCGCCCGCCGCTCGCGGGCGGCGATGGAGCGGGTCCTCGACGGCTGACGGACGTCAATCGACCCTTGCCGTCTGAACCACGCACTCAGCCGTGAATGGTGTACTTCCCGGGCCGTGATACGTGCAGGGCGGTCCAGCCGTCGGAAGGTGTGAGGGTGCTCCCAGCGGAGCTGGTGAGCCAGCGGCTGTACCGGACGCGAAGCAGTACCCGCTGTGCGGACGGCACGTCGACGGTTATCGCGTCTGGAGCGAGGTGGATCAGCGTCGCGGGCGGCTCCGCGATGGGGGTTTGCGCGGCGACCGCGTAGAGCCGCCAGTGCTCATTCGTCCAGACCAAGTGAAGGTAGGGTAGCCCGCCCTCCACCAGCTCTGCCTCTGCCCGACCCACCCACGAGAGCGGGGCATCGGGCAGAGCCACATATTGAACCGCGTTGTCGGCCAGCCATGTGTGGTAGCTCGCGGCGGTGAGTGGCACACCAGTGCCGGCCGCCCCCGGGACCGTCGTGAAGAAGAGCGGGTTGCGAGCGATGTCCGCCTGGCGTAGCCAGCCCCGCGCCAACGGCACATCGCCGAGGTGCGCGGCCTCCCAGTAGTTTCGGGTCGGCGGGACCTCGACCCGCCCGGTCAGCCCTCGGCGAGCCAGTTCAGTCCTCAGCGGCGCAAAGAACTCGGACCTGCTGGTCGGATCGGCGGCGCTGCGGAGGTCGGCGGAGACGGCCGGCGGTTGCCACCAACACACCAGACCGAGCATCGCAGCCAGCGCTACCGCGCCGAGTGCCCGACGGCTCCTGGGAAGTAGGGCCTTCGCGAACCGGGGCGGCCGAGCTGTGGCGGCCAGAACAGGCAGCGCGAACATCACCACCAGTCGGGTCGCGTTCAGCCCGACGGGCGTGTGCACCAGCGCTGCGGCCAGCACCCCTGCCGCCGAGAGCAACGCGCCGACCCGCACGGGCCGGTACGCCACGAGCGCGCTGACAAGCAGGCTGGTCACCACCGCCCGGACCGCGTCGGTGCGGCTGATGTTCATCCAGCCCCCGTCGCCGAAGAGCAGCGCGGTCGCACCGAGCGGCAGCGCAGCCCCGACACCGAGTAACACGCCGTCGGCATATCGACGGGTGATCAGCAGAGCCGCGCCGGCCAGACCGACGAACAGGCCGGCCACCGGGCTGGTTGCCGAGGCCAGCAACCCGCCGGCCACCACCAGGCTCGGCCGCAGCAGGCCCCGGAGCCGACCCGCGCTCACCCATCCGCGGCCCGGTCGCCCTGGCCTGGCACCGGAAGTAATCGCGCCATGGGCTTCGGCCGGTCTGCGAGGCAGGGTGAGCGCAAGCACGGCGGCAACCCCGAAGGCAACCCCGAGGGCGTACGTCACCCGGCCGGAAACCAGATTTCCGGCGATGGTGAGCACGCCGACGAGGCTGCCGAGCACGGGACGTGGCACCCCGGTGCGGACCAGTAACGCAGCAAACGCCACTGCTGCCGCTACCAGCGCGATAGCGCCGGTGATCCGCACACCGAGGAGACTCATCACCGGTGGCGAGATCAAGCTGTAGCCGAGCGGGTGGACGCCGCCGTACCAGCGGAGATCCACCAGGGCCGGCCCGTGGGCGGCGAAGAAATCGGTCCGGGCAACCTGGGCGGACAGGTCGGATCCCATCGGTGGGAGAGTGAGATACAGCACTCCGAGGGCTGCCGCGCAGGCACCCGCCAGCATCACCACCCTGGACCGCTGCATGCCCACCTCCTGACCGCGACCACCGTACTGGCAGCATGTCCGGCGTGCCTCACCACCTCGCGCGCTGGACCGGCCTGGCCGGGTCCGTGCTGCTCGCCGTCGTCGCGTTCCTCGGCGGAGCGATGCCGCACGGCGATCTGCGACCGACCCCGCTCAGCATCTGGCAGGGGCCGTACGGGCCGGTGATCCTCATCGGCTGGGCCGTCGGCACGGCCGTGCTGGCGTACGCCTGGTGGTCGCTGCGCGGCGGGGTGCCGTCGACCCGCTGGGCGCTGGTCACCGCCGGGCTATGGCTGCTGCCGATGCTGATCACGCCGCCGCTGGGCAGCCGCGACGTCTACGCGTACGCCTGCCAGGGCGCCAGCTACGCCGCCGGGATCAACCCGTACGAGCAGGGCGTCTCCACGCTGCCCTGCCCCTGGCTGGACACCATCTCGTTCATCTGGCGGGACACCCCGGCGCCGTACGGACCGCTCTTCGTGATGATCGCCGGCGCGGTGGTGAAGGCGACCGGCTCGCTCGTCGGCGCCATCGTGCTGTTCCGGCTGCTCGCGGTGGCCGGTGTCGTGCTGACCGCGGCCTGCATCCCGGCGCTGGCCCGTCGCTGCGGCGTACCGGCGGGGCGGGCCGTCTGGCTGGCGCTGGGCAGCCCGCTGATCGGCGTCCAACTGATCTCCGGCGCGCACAACGACGCCGCGATGGTGGGCCTGCTCGTTGCCGGGCTGGCCGTGGTCGCCGCCCGTCCGGGCCGCCCCGCCGTGCTGCTCGCCGGGGGAGTGCTGCTCGGGCTGGCCGGTGGCATCAAGGCGACGGCGCTGGTCGTGGTGCCGTTCGCGGCCCTGGCGGCGATCGCCGGCGGATTCTCCGTCCGGGCGCTGATCCGCGACGGCGGCTGGGTGGTCGGCGGCGCGGTCGCGACAGTGGTCGGGGCGACCTTCGCCGCCGGCCTCGACTTCGGCTGGATCAGCGGCCTGGAGCAGGGCGGCCTCGTGGTCGCCTGGACCTCGCCGCCCACCGCGCTCGGTCAGACCGTCGCCTACCTGGGGCTCCCGTTCGGCTGGCACGGCGATCCGCTGCCGGTCACCCGGGGCATCGGCATGGGCGTGCTGGCGATCCTGCTGGTGTGGCTCTGGTTCCGGGCCCGCCACCGGGAGCCGCTCTGGCACGCCGCGCTGGCGCTCACCGCCACCGTCGCGCTCGCCCCGCTCTTCCACCCCTGGTACTGGACGTGGCCGCTGGCGGTGCTCGCGGCCACCTCACGGCAGCGGATCAACTGGTTCGCCGCGATCACCGTCGTCTCGGCGTTCCTGGTGCTGCCGGACGGCACCGGCCTGCCCCGGTACACCAAGACGGTCGGCGCTCCGCTCATGACGCTGTTGGTGATCGTGGTGGCGGTCCGGTTGGTACGTTCGGCTCGGGCGGCCCGTCAGCCGGTCGCCGCGACCGTCGGTACGGACTGAGGAGGCCCCGCCGGTGACCGAACCCGGCGCGCCTCCGAACCCGGCCGGCCGAGCGGAGCCGCCGAGCGGCCCCGGTCACGACCCCGCCCGCGCACAGCAGGCCGAGCCGCGTCGGGCGCGCGCGGCACGTTACGCCGGGCTGGCTGGGGCGCTGCTGCTCGCGATCGCCGGGTATCTCGGTGGGGCGCTGCCGTCCGCCCCGCTGCTGCGGGTCACCCCCGTCACCATCTGGCAGGGCCGGCACGGGCCGCTCGTGCTCGGCGCCTGGCTGGTCGGCACCGCCCTGCTGGTGGGCGCGTGGTGGGCGCTGCGGCGGGGCGCGCCGTCGACCGGGTGGGCGTACCGCACCGCTGGGCTCTGGGCGCTGCCGCTGCTGGTCACCGCCCCGCTGGGCAGCCGGGACGTCTACTCGTACGCCTGTCAGGGCTGGGCGTACGCGCACGGTGCCGACCCGTACGTCACGGGGGTGGCCGCGGCGGGCTGCCCATGGGTGGACGCGGTATCGCCGATCTGGCGGGACACTTCCGCCCCGTACGGCCCGGTCTTCGTGCTGCTCGCCGCGCTGGCGGTGACGCTGGGCGGGGGCCTGACCGGCACCATCGTGTTGCTGCGGCTCTTCGCGCTGGCCGGGGTGCTGCTGGCCGCGCTCTGCCTGCCGGGGCTGGCCCGGGCCGCCGGCGTACCGGCCCGCCGGGCGGCGTGGCTGCTGCTGGCCTGCCCGCTGGTCGGCGTGCACCTGCTGGCCGGGGCGCACAACGACGCGGTGATGCTCGGGCTGCTCCTGCTCGGGCTGCTGGTGCTGGTCCGCCTGCCCGGTCGCCCGGGCGCGCTGCTCGTCGCCGGGGTGCTGCTGGGGCTGGCCGTGGCCGTGAAGGCGACCGCGGTGGTCGTGCTCCCGTACGCCGCGCTGGCGGCGGTGCACGGCCGGTACACCGTACGCGCGCTGGCGCGCGACGGCGGCTGGCTGGCCGGCGGGGTGCTCGCGGCGCTGGCCGGCAGTTCGCTCCTGTCCGGTCTCGGGCTGGGCTGGGTCGGCGGGCTGAGCCACAGCGGTGACTCCGAGCAGTGGACCTCGCTGCCGACGGCGGTGGGCTTCGTCGTCGACTACGCGGGCGCCCTGTTCGGCCGGGACCCCGACGCGGTGCCGGTGGCCCGGGCGGTGGCGCTGTTGCTGCTCGCGGCGCTGCTGGTGGCGCTCTGGTGGCGCGCGTGGACGGCGTTGCGCCGCCTGAACGACGCCCGGCAGCGGGTGGCCCGGCTGGCCGCGGCCCGTCCCCGGGTGACGCTGTACGCCGCCGGGCTGGCGCTGGCCGCCACGGTGGTGCTGGCCCCGGTCTTCCACCCCTGGTACGCCACCTGGCCGCTGGCGCTGCTCGCGATCGGCGCGGGCGGCGAGCACTCTCCGGACGTCCCGGCGCGGGCGGACACGTGGAGGCGCTACCTCGCGACGCGGACCAGCTGGTTCGTGCTGCCCAGCGCGGTCGCAGCGTTCCTCACCCTCCCCGACGGCACCAACCTGGCCCGTTTCACCAAGGCCCCCGGCGCGATCACGATGACCGCCCTCGCCCTCACCCTCCTGGCCCTGACCCGCCTGACCCCGGCCCGCCTGACCCCGACCCGCCCGACCCCGACCCGCCCCGACGCCCCGTCTCGTTGATCAAGAGGTTGGCGGCGTCTTCGATCTTCGACGGCACCGCCAACCTCTTGATCACCTGCCGGTGCCTCCGCAGGTGGGGCAGGTGTGGGGAGCCGGTAGGGCGATCGTCGGGCGGTAGGCGCGCTTGCGTCCGGCGGCCAGCGCGAGCCACAACACGGTGAGGTTCAGCGCGACGACCCATCCGGCGGTCACGGCGAACGTAACGCTGTCCTGCGGGTTCCAGCCGAGCACCTTCCCGGTCAGGAAGTCCAGGGGGCGCAGCGCCAGCAGACCGACCGGGGCGATGAGCAGCAGCATGGACCACAAACCCCGCCGGTCGCCACCGAGCACCAGCGCCACCGCGACCAGCATGGCCACCACGAGCACAGCCGGGGCGGAGGTGGTCAGTGCCGTTCCCGGGTCACCCCAGCGGTAGGACCAGTCACCCAACTCGTGTGCCGTCGCGGCCACGGCCGCAGCCGCGACCGCGAGCGGCGGCAGCCGGAGCCACCAGCCGCCGTCCGGGGGTAGGGCGAGTGCCAGCAGGCCCAGGACCATCTGGGGCAGGAGCACGAACAGCGGCGGCCGCGGCAGGTCGGCGATCGCGCCGACCGGCACCACCGCCACGGTGACCGCCAGGGCGAGCCCCACGGCGACCCGCGCCCACCGGACGGGTGCGACGGCGGCGACGGTGGCCGCAAGCAGCCACGCGATCCAGCAGGCCACGCCGACAGTGGCGAACGGGCCGAAGGCAACCCAGTCCACGGTCGGCGCGGCGGTCTCGGCGGTCGCCCAGGTGCCCGCCACGGCGGTCGCGGCAGGAAAGGCGAACAGGGCCGCGAGGCGTACCCCCGGGATCAGGTCGGCGGCCCCGGCGGCCCGCAGCCGCTGGCGCAGGCCGCCGCGGAGCAGGTCCGCGGCGTCGGCGGGGGAGGGCCAGCGCTGTCCCTGGCCGGCGAGGTCGAGGTACGTCCCGACGATCTCCGCGCCGCGCGAGCGGCGGTAGTCGGCCGGGTAGGCGCGCAGCAGGCGCAGGTAGCGGCGCTCCAGGTCGCTCATGCGGCCCCTCCGGCGAGACGTGGCGTGCCGGTGCCCGCGGCGCGACGCGGTGTGCCGGGATCGGTGGCCCGGTTGCGTAGCCGTTCGGTGGCCGCCGCCACGTTGCGGCGAAGCCGTTCGGTTTCGGCGCTGAGGGTGGCCTCGCCCGCCGGGCTGAGGCGGTAGTAGCGGCGCAGCCGGCCGTCGACGACCTCTTCCCCGTCGACGTCGACCAGGCCGGCGTCGACCAGCCGGTCGAGCGCGCCGTAGAGGGTGCCGGGGCGCAGCGTGACGCGGCCGTCGGAGAGGGCGGCGACCTCGCGGATCAGGCCGTAGCCGTGCAGCGGCGCGGCGGCCAGCGCGGTGAGGATCAGGAAGGTGGGTTCGCGTAGTGGTGTGTCCACCGCCTCAATGTATCGGACGCGAAGGTATTCCGGTGCCCGTTATATAGAAGTCGGGGTGTACCGAGTGCGAACGCCTAAATGCCGGTCAGCTGAGGGTCCCTCGGCAAGCGGAGGCTGAGTTCGAACTTCCCGCGAGGGTTCTTCTTGTAG
>NZ_JBEXFP010000048.1:0-49017 GCF_040606825.1 Micromonospora sp. NPDC005367
CGCATGATCGTGTTCATGACCAAAGCTCCTTCGGGGGTGTGACCCACACACAAGGGGGGTGTGGGCCAACGCCACTTACGGGCGCTTCGAACAAGGGAAAAAGTCTGAGACCGGCACACCCGCCAACCACCGGGGGGTTCGGTTTTGCGGGAGCCGGGAGAAGTCCGGCGGTCGGACGAAAGCCGGGGGGGCTTCACCGCGCCGGGACCGGGTTCAACGACCCGCGGGCCAGCATCATTCCGGACCCTGCCGGACCGGCTACGACCAGAAGATCGTGGCCGGGACCGGGTTCAACGACAGGCGGCCCGTCATCGTTCCCGGGTTTCCCGCGGCGACCGGCTATGACCAGAAGGCCGTCGCCGCGACAGTGTTCAACGACCGGCGGCCCGTCATCGTTCCCGGGTTGACCTTCCGGGCTGGCCGCAGGCCATGGCCGGGACCGTGTCCAACGACCGGCGGCCCGTCATCATTCCCGGGGGCCTCACCTCACCGGACCGGCCTTGATGATCTGCCGGACGCCGGCAGGGCTGCTACCTCGGCCGTCGAGGATGTTCAACGCCCCGGGCCCGCCCACCATTCCAGCCCCGGGATGTCACCGGTCACACCCATTAACCCGGCCAAATCACCCAAAATGGCGCCGCGCCCTCTGCCGTACCTCCGCACCAATGCCGCACCCCCGCCACCGCCCCACAGCCCACACGCCCCACCGCGCCCCAGCCCCTGCCACCCCCTGCGCCACGCCGGCCCGCACGCCCACACGACCGCCGCCCGCATGCCGCAAACCGGACATCATGCCCAGTCAGCACGCGCTCGGCCCATGGTCAACTCGACTTGCATGATGTCGGGGCATCCGCACGTTCGGGACACCCCGACCTCAAGGAACCCGAGTCGATCAACCCTGGCGTCGCCAACACGGCCCTGGCCGATACCGCCCCGGCCGAGTCGGTCAGCCGCCCGAGGGCCGGTCGGTGTGGTCTTGACGCGAGTCGCTCGGCGACCGGGAGTTGTCGGTGTGGTCTTGACGCGAGTCGGTCGGTCGGCCGGGGCTCGGGACGGCCTCCGGACCATTCGCGCCGATCAGCCCCGCCGAGGCGTCGGCGGCGAAAACGGGGAAACCCGACCGCCCAGGCCCTGAGCGCCGACCGCCCAGCCGCGGCCGAGACCGCCATCCCAAGAACCAGGCATCACGCCCAGCCGCCCCACACCCGAAGCATGGTCGACGCGGGTTCCTTGATGTCGGGGCATCCGTACGTTCGGGACACCCCGACCTCAAGGAACCCGAGTCGATCAAACCCCCTGGGGCCGCTGATACGGCCCCGGCCTGAGTGGATCAGCCCTGCGCCACGCGATTTTCCGCCGCGTCGTTCAGTCGGCCGGCTGCTCGGCCACGAGCAGGACGCGGCGCAGCAGGTCGGACAGCACGCGCCGCTCGTCGGGGTCGAGCGCGGCGAGCAGCCGCCGTTCCTCGGCGCCCCGGACGTCCAACGCCCCCCGCCAGGCCGCGCGCCCGGCGTCGGTGAGCGCCACGTCCACCCGTCGCCGGTCGGTGCTGGACGGGATCCGCTCGACGAAGCCCCGCCGTTCCAGCGAGTCCACCCGCGCGGTGATGGAGGCCGGCGCGACACCGAGGTCCTCGGCGAGCGCGGAGGGAGCGGCCCGGCCCTGGCGACCGGCGAGCGCGTGCAGGGTGTCGTACTCGTGCGCCGGCAGGTCCACGGCGGCGAGCGCCCGCTCCTTCACGGTGCGCAGGTGCCGCGTCAGCAGCTGCATCCGGGTCACCGCGCCCTCCATGTCCGGGTCGAGGTCGGGCAGTACGGGCCGCCAGCGTTCCACGTGCCGGTCCGCGCGGTCGGACATCGTCATACCGCCATAATACTGCGGCGGCGAAATATTCGTTGCCAAAAAGTTCGATGACGAAGTACTTTGCGTCGGTGACCCATCCTCTGCGCCTGCGCGCCTTCCGGCTCCTGTTCGTCGGCCGCACCGTCTCCGCCGTCGGCGACGCCGTGGTCCCGGCCGCGCTCGCCCTCGCCGTACTCCGCGCCACCGGCTCGACCGGCGCCCTGGCCCTGGTCCTCGCGGCGGCGATGCTCCCCCGGCTGCTCCTGCTCCCCGTCGGCGGCGTCGCGGCCGACCGGTTCGACGCCCGCCGGGTCGCCATCCTCGCCGACCTCGCCCGGTGCGCCACCCAACTCGTGGTCGGCGTCGAGCTGCTCGGCGGTGATCCGTCGCTGGCCCACATCGCCATCGCGTCGGCCGTCGGCGGCACCGCCGCGGCGTTCGCCCTGCCCACCGGGTCGCCGCTGGTCGCCGGCACCGTCGACGCGACACACCGGCAACGGGCCAACGCCCTGCTCGGCGCGACTGCCAACGCCAGCCGGCTCGCCGGCCCGGCACTCGCCGGCGCCCTCATCTGGGCCGCGGGCCCGGGCTGGGCGTTCGTCCTCGACGCCGCCTCCTTCGCGGTCAGCGCCACCCTGCTCTCGGTCATCGCGGTACGGCACGTGCCGCAACCCGAGCGACGGTCGCTGACCGCCGACCTGCTGCACGGCTGGCACGAGATCCGCTCCCGGACCTGGTTCTGGACCAGCCTGCTCGGGCACGGGACCTGGAACGGCGCGGCGGCGGTGCTGACCACCCTCGGCCCGGCCGTCGCCATCGACCGCCTCGGTGGCGAAGGAGTCTGGCTGCTGATGCTCCAGGCCGGGGCGGTCGGCATGCTCGCCGGCTCCCTGGTCGCCGGCCGGATCCGCCCTCGGCGTCCCGTGCTGATGGCCAACCTCGCCCTGGCCAGCTACGCCGCCCCGCTGATCCTGCTCGCCGTCGCCGCGCCCGCACCGGCCGTCATCGCCGCGTACGGGATCGCGCTGGCCGCCCTCGGGTACCTCAACCCGGTGTGGGAGACCGTGGTCCAGGGCACCTTCCCACCGCACGTGCTGGCCCGCGTCACCTCGTACGACTGGCTGGTGTCACTCGGCGCGATGCCGCTCGGCTACGCCCTCGCACCGCTGGCCGCCCGTGCCTGGGGTGAACCGGTGCCGCTGGCCGTCGCCGGTGTGCTGGTCCTCGCCGCCTGCGCCGGCACCGCGCTGGTACCCGGCGTGCGCCGACTGAGCTGGCCCGCTTCGACCCCACCGGCACCGGCTGCCGCCGGCGCGCCCGCCCGCTGATCCGATCGCCGTCCCGTGACCGTACCGTTACGACACGCACCGCCCGCCGGGACAGCGAGACGAGGGCGTGGACCGCCATGATATGGGCGTGGCCGAATCCGTCACCGAGCTGAGCCGTTCGCGCGGCGACGACCCAGCCGCGGCCGGCGGCCCGCCCGCCCCCGGTCCCCGCGCCCGCGGGCCGTGGCTGATCGCCGCAGCGGTGACCGCCCTGTTGCTGCTGCTCGCCAACCGCTACGGCTACCACCGCGACGAGCTCTACTTCCTGCTGTGCGGGCGGCACCTCGACTGGGGCTACGTCGACCAGGGCCCGCTGGTGCCCGCCCTCGCTCGACTGCTCGACACGCTCGCGCCGGGCAACCTGGTGGCGCTACGAACTCCGTCCGCGCTGATCGGGGGCGGCTGCGTCCTGATCGTCGCCGCGATCGCCCGCGAACTCGGCGCCGGGCGGGGCGCCCAGACGTTCGCGGCGTTCCTCGCCGGCACCTCCGGCCTGGTCTTCGCCAGCGGGCACCTGCTCAGCACCACCACCGTCGACATGCTCGTCTGGCTGATCGTGGCGTTGTTCGCCGCCCGGATGCTGCGCACCGGCGACTCACGCTGGGCGATCGGCATCGGGCTGGCCCTCGGCGTCGGCATGCTCAACAAGCTGCTGCCCGCACTGCTCGCCGTCGGGCTCGTCGCCGCAGTGGCGATCGCCGGCCCACGCCGGCTACTGCGCGACCGCTGGGTGCTCGCCGCCGCCGGCGTCGCCGTGCTGCTCGCCGCGCCCACGCTGATCTGGCAGGCCGCGCACGGCTTCCCGCAGCTCTCCGTGGCCGCCGCCATCTCCGACGGCGACAGCTCCTACAGCGGCCGCCTCGACGCCTTCACCCTCCAGTTCGTCATCATCAGCCCGTACGCCGTGCCGATCTGGATCGCTGGGCTCGTGGCCCTGCTGCGTCGACCGGCGTGGCGGGCGTACCGGGCGCTGGCCTGGGCCTGGCTGGTGGTGGTCGCCGTCGTACTGCTCGCCGGCGGCAAGGGCTACTACGACGCTCCGTTGCTGCTGGTGCTCGCCGCCGCCGGGGCCGTGCTCACCGTCGCCTGGGCCGGCCGCGGCGCGACCGCGTTGAAGCGCGGGCTACTGGTCGCCGGCGCGCTGCTGTTCGTCGCCCCCAACGGGGTGCTGCTCCTGCCCACCCTGCCGGCCGATCGGCTGCCCGGCTTCGTGACGGCCGTGAACTACGACGCCGGCGAGACGATCGGCTGGCCGGAGTTCGCCGACTCCGTCGCCGCCGTGCACGGGGCGCTGCCCGAATCGCAGCGACAGCGGGCCGTCATCCTCACCGCCAACTACGGCGAGGCCGGCGCGATCGCCCGCTACGGCCCTTCCCGCGGACTGCCGGCGGCCTACTCCGGCCACAACAGCATGGTCGACTTCGGGCAGCCGCCCGCCGACGCCGACGTGGTGATCGCCGTCGGCTGGGAACGCCCCGACCAGCTGCGCGCCTGGTTCGCCGACGTGACGCTCGCCGGCCGGGTGGACCAGCGCGTCGAGGTCGACAACGACGAGAACGGCGGTCCCATCTGGCTCTGCACCGGACTGCGGCGACCGTGGGCCGAGATCTGGCAGACCGACGTACGCCACGCCGGCTGACACCGCGCGCCGTCGCACACCCTGCGGCCCCACGGCACGCTGCCACGCCCGCCGCGGCAACCCCGCACACGTCGTGCTCGTCGCCGCCGGGGAATCGTCGAACCAGGCACGACCCCGCCCAACTGCGTCGATAATTCCTGTCGAGGTGCGGCTGCACAGCCGTACCACGGCGGGTCGCCCGGTGGCCGGGCGCGGCACCCGCCGGGGCCGCGATCCGGGCGCTACGGGGCGGGAGGCCGGGATGACGACCGGAGACCGCGCCAGCCTGGTGCGCCGACCGGACGCGTCGAACCGTGCCACGCTGCTGGAGCTGCTCTTCGACGTGGTCTTCGTCGCCGCCATCGCGCTCGTCTCGGTGATCATTTCGCAGAGCGAATCTTGGACGGGAACAGGACGGGCCCTGCTGCTGTTCATGGCGATCTGGTGGACCTGGTCGATCACCTCGGTCCTCACCGACTTCTACGACCCGGAACAGCGCCCCATCCAAGCCGTGCTCATGTTCACCGCGCTCGGCGCTGTGGGGACGGCCGCCGCGCTGCCACAGGCCGCAGAGGGCCCATCGCTGATGTTCGCCGTCGCGTACGTGGCACCGCACCTGGTTCGCGGTGTCATCCTGGTCGCCGCGTTGCACCGGCACCGGCGCGCCGTCCAAACGCGCGCGGCCCGGTTCTTCTTCTGGTTCGCGGTCTCCGGGATCCTGTGGCTCCTCGGGGCGCTAATGCCCGGCCAGCCGTACTGGTGGCTCTGGACCGCTGCCGTGGTCATCGAGTACGTGTCGACCGGAGCGCGTTTTCCGACGCCCTGGCTGGGCCGGGTACCGGTCGCCCAGTACGAGAAGGTGACCGAGCACCTGGGCGAGCGGTACCAGCAGTTCGTCATCCTGGCCCTCGGCGACATCATCCTCGTGCCCACGCTGAAGATCAGTGTCTCGGACTTCGCCGCGCCGCGGCTGGCCGGATTCGTGACAGCCTTCATCACGATGCTGCTGCTCTGGCAGCTCTACGTGTACCGCTCCGGTTCGATTCTCAGCCTGAGCAAACGCCAACGCGCCCGGGCGGCCCGGCTGGCCCCGTACACCCATCTGGTGACGCTGATCGGCGTGGTCTGCGTCGCCGCCGGCGCCGACCAGGTCATCAACCGGCCGACCGGGGACACACCGGTGCGCGTGGCCATGCTGATGCTGGGTGGTCCCGTGCTGTTCATCTTGGGGCGGGCCTTCTTCACCTACCGGCTCGATGCGGGCGTGCCCTGGCATCGGCTCGCCTGGCTGCCGGTGCTGGCCGTCATGGTGCCGTTTGCCTCCGGCTGGCCGCCGGTGCTGGTCACCGCCGCAGCCGCGCTGGTGCTGGCCGCCATGGTGGTCAGTGACATCCTTCATGACCGGTGGCGGCTGAAGGCGCAGTCCAGAGAATGAGCCTTCCGCCGCCACCGCGATGCGGGCGGCTCAGCCCGTGGGCAGTTCCCGGCCGCGCTGCTGCACGCCCGGCCGGCCGTACGGGTAGTCGCCGACCGGCGGGGCGCTGGCCTCGTCCAACCGGCGGATCTGCTCGGCGTCGAGGGTCAGATCGGCGGCGGTGAGGTTGTCGTCCAGCTGTTCGGGGGTGCGCGCTCCGAGGATCACCGACGTGACCGCCGGCCGCGCCGCCAGCCAGGCCAGCGCCACAGCCGACATGGAGGCGCCCAGCTCGTCGGCGACCTGCCGCACCGCGTCGAGCACCCGCCAGGTGCGCTCCTCGGCGTTGCGGCCCGCGTACGCCTCGACGCCGCGCTCAGGGTTCTCGCCGAGACGGGTGGCGCCGGTCGGCGTGGTGTCCCGGCGGTACTTGCCGGACAGCCAGCCGCCGCCGAGCGGGGACCACGGCAGGATGCCGATGCCCTCGTTCTCGCAGACCGGCACCAGCTCGAACTCGATCTCCCGAGCCAGCAGGTTGTACTGCGGCTGCAGCGTCACGATCGGCGCGAGGCCGAGATGCTGGGTGAGCAGTGCGGCCTTCTGCAGCTGCCAACCGGTGAAGTTGCTGACCCCGGCGTAACGGATCTTGCCCGCGCTGATCGCGTCGTCGAAGAACCGCAGCGTCTCCGGCAGCGGAGTCAGCGGATCCCAGGCGTGTGCCTGGTAGAGGTCGACGGCCTCGATGCCGAGCCGGCGCAGGCTCGCGTCCAGGGCGCGGGTCAGGTGCACCCGGGACAGGCCGGCGTCGTTCGCTCCCGGACCCATCGGGAAGCGCCCCTTGGTGGCGATCACCATCCGGTCACGCATGCCGGGTCGGGCCTGCAACCATCTTCCGACGATCTCCTCCGAGACGCCGCGGGAGTAGACGTCGGCGGTGTCGATGAAGGTGCCGCCGGCCTCGGCGAACCGGTCGAGCTGGGCGAAGCTGCCCGCCTCGTCGGTTTCCGCGCCGAACGTCATCGTGCCGAGGCAGAGGGTCGACACCACCGTGCCGGTGGCGCCCAGGGTTCGGTAGCGCATGGCCATCCTTCCGGTCGGGAACAAAGCTGATCTTCGCACCGGCCCTCGCCCGCCCGGGCCGCGGGGGAATCCGGAGCTCGGGCAGCGACTGTCGAACGTGGGCGAACAGCTCCGGTCAGCCCAGGCCAGCTGCTAGATCCGGCCGCCGGGGCGCAGCCGGGTCCGGGCCGGCGCGTCGATGCGACAGTGCGGTCCGACGCGGGATACGGCAGAGTGTCGCGCGAGGCGTGGGACGGCCGAGGCGGGGAGGAACGACCGTGGATGGTCCGACCGGGGTGGTCTTCCCCGCTGTCGAGGGCAAGCGCAGCACGACCGCGCTCGGCCGGGCGGTCGTGATCGACGCGCTACGCGACGTCGATCCGGTCGGTGCCCGGTCGGCCGAGCACGAGACGGACTGGCGGCACGGGTACCTCGGCCACTTCCGCCGGCTCCTGGAGGCGAGCCTGCTCTCCCCCGACGCCGCGGTCAGCATCGCCCGCGCCGGGCTCGCCTCCCTGCACGCCCGAATGGCGGTGGTCGGCGACGACGGCCGTGAGGTCGGGCTCGACGAGGTCTTCTCGACATCCGGCGGGCATCCGCCGTTGGACACGGCCACCGTCAGCGGTGACGGCCCGGTCGAGCGGGAACTCACGCTGCCGTACCGGGGCCAACGCCTGCGCGGCGACGACCTGCGACGCCGCCTCGACGCGTGGGTCGCCGCCGGCGTCGTCGAACCCTCGTGCGCCGACGCGGTGGGCAGAGTTGTCGACAACCCCGACTGGCTGGACCTGCGTGACCAGCGGATCGTCGTGCTCGGCGCGGGTGCCGAGATGGGCCCCCTGACATCCGTGTTGCGCTGGGGCGGCGAGGTGATGGCGGTCGACCTGCCCCGGCCGGCGATCTGGCGACGCCTGCTGAGCACGGCCCGCCGCCACGGCGGACGGCTCCACCTGCCACTGCCCGCCGGCAGCGCCACGGACGACGACGGGATGCTGGCCGCGCACGCGGGCGCCGACCTGCTGCACCGCCTGCCGCAGGTGGCCGAGTGGCTGCACCGCGTCGACGGTCCGCTCGTGCTGGGCAACTACGTGTATGCCGACGGCGCCACCAACGTGCGGGTCGCGGTGGCCGTCGACGCGCTCAGCCGACACCTCCAGCAGCTCCGCCCCGACACGGCGCTCGCGTTCCTCGCCACCCCCACCGACGTCTTCGCCGTCCCGGCCGACGCGGTGCGCCACGCGAACGAGGGGTACGCGGGCCGCGGGAGCACCCATCGCGCGGTACGGCTGCTCTCCGCCGGCCGGCTCCTGCACCGCAACTACCCGCCCGGCGCCGACCCCGGCATCAACGACAGCCTGGTGCCCCAGCAGGGACCCAACTACGCGCTGGCCAAACGGTTGCAGCGGTGGCGGGCCACGGTCGCCCGGCAGGCGGGCGCAGCCGTGTCGTTCAACGTCGCGCCGCCCACCCGGACCCGCTCGGTGCTGCGCAACCGGGCGCTCGCGGCCGCGTACGCCGGGGCGCACCGGTTCGGCATCGAGGTGTTCGAACCGGCGACCAGCAACACGCTGATGGCCGCGCTGCTCGTGCACAACCTCCGCAACGGCGGTCCGGCGTCCGCGCAACCGTGGCAGGACGAGGCGTACGCCGCGGCGCACGGCGGGTTGTGGCGGGTGCCGTACGCCCCGCGCAGCGCGCTCGGGCTCGCCGTACTGCTCGGCCTCGGCGGGGCCCGCGCCTGAGTCGGGTCGGGCGGGAATCGGAGGTTCACAAGAGTTACCACCACCACAGCCAGGGGCCTGAGACAGAGCTGAACGGGCCATGCCCACGACGCGGTGTTCAGCTGAGAGTGCTCGGTTCCTGGTGCAACCGGTCTGGCACGGTTGCGCATTGGTGACGGGGTGGTGCGGCCTTCGAAGGTGATCGCGAAGGCAACTCGATTGTGATCAGCACCATCGTGAGGCCGGAGCCGTGGGAGCTACAGTTTCGGACCGAGGTCCGGCAGATACAGGTTTTCGCGGAGAGGGTCTCGTGCCGCACTGACCAGCACCGAGAATCGGCCGACAACCACGGCATCGCGTTCGTCTCGAGCCAACTCTCCCAGCAGAGAACTGACCCGAGTGCTCGCGGACGTGCGGGCAGCCGCGTCCCGTGGGTGCCGGTGCAGATGCTACCGCTGAGCCGAATCGTCACCCTGCTCGCTTCCTGGTGCCGGCCGCTTCGCAGCTCACGGTGTCGGTGTCACCGGGAAGGCAGATCTCGCTGCCCAGCGGATGCGTCCCGTCGGCGAGCTCGCCGCGTTCCATTTCGGCACTGAGAAAAGGAGTCAATCACATGCCACTGAAACTTGGCGTCAACCTTCCGCAGGATTCCCGGTACGACTTGACGACGGACGTCGTGAAGTTCGCGCGGGCCGCCGAAGAGATCGGGTACGACAGCCTCTGGGTGTACGAGCGTGTGCTGATGCCCGTCGACCAGAGCGGCCCCCACGGTCTGTACAGCGTTCCTGATCTGCCCTGGCCGGACGCCTATTCGTCCACCGGCGAGCCACTGCTCACTTTGGCGATGGCTGCTGCTGTCACCGAGCGGATCGAGCTGGGCACGGGTGTCCTCGTTCCGCCGCTACGCACGCCGTTGCAGCTGGCCCGATCCCTGGCGACGCTGGATCACCAGTCGGGTGGCCGAGTCATCGCGGGCCTGGGCGTCGGCTGGTCGATCGACGAGTTCGACGCGGTCGCGCCTCGGCCGTACTCCGAGCGCGGCGCGGCTCTCGACGAGTTCCTGGACGTGGCGTCGGCGGCGTGGGGCCCCGATCCGGTGTCGTTCGACAACGGCCGCTACCGCATCGCCCCGGCGATGGTGAAACCGAAGCCGGCTCGCCGGATCCCAATCTATCTGGGCGGTACCGGTCCGGCCGCGCTGCGCCGCATCGCCCGCCGCGGCACCGGTTGGCTGCCCACCGGCGTCCCGCCTGAATTGGTCGTGGCGCACCTCGCGCGACTTCGTGAAATGGCAGCCGAGGCGGGACGGGACCCGGCCGAGATCAACTGCATCTACCAGGTGCTCGTGCAGAACCTGTCCGAAGTGCCGGCGGCGGGCCGCCAGCCCTTCGCCGGTAGCCCGAAGCAGTTGGTCGAGGACTTGGCCGTCCTGGCTGAGGGCGGTGTGCAGCACGTCTACGTCACCGCGACGATGGCCAGCAAGGACGTCAACGAGCTGATCGACAACAGCGCGGCGATCCACGAGGCGGTGCGTGGCGCAGGACTGTGACTCAGCCGTCTCGCATCCCGCGTCGCGACACGACCCGTCAGGGGCGCGTCAGAGGCGCTGGGCGCCGATGACGGAGAGCAGCCGCAGTTTCTCGTCGCTGGCCGACCCGGGTACGGCGGTGAACACCAGCAGCGTCTGCGACTGGTCCGGATCCACCAGGATCTGGCAATGCAGCTCCAGAGCGCCGACCTGCGGATGCTGGAAGCGTTTCGGTGGGCACATGGCACCCGGGACGGGATGCTCGCGCCACAGTCGGGCGAACTCCGGGCTCTCGGCCAGCAACGCGTCGGCGATCTCCGCCGCGCGCGAACCGCGCCCGTCCCGGGTGTACGCGCCGTGCAGGTGCGCGGCGAGCAGCCGGCTGTGCGTCGCATGGGTTTCCGTCGGGTACAGCCGCCGCGTGTCCGGATCGGTGAACCAGCGATGGTGCAGGCTGCGGGCCAGCCCGGTGTGCCCGGTCTCGTCGCCGAGCAACGCCACGGCGGGGGGCGTCTGCGCCAGGGTCTCGCCGAGATGGTTCACCACCATGGCGGGGGTGTCCTGAAGCCGGTCGAGGATCCGCATCATCCCCGGGTTGACGTGGTCGGCCCGGACGGTGCGGTGCGGCACGGCGTGCCCACCGAGCTGGAGCAGGTGGTCCCGTTCGGCCAGCGACAGCCGTAGCCCGCGAGCCAGGGCGGCGAGCATCTGCTCGGAGGGCTGCGGGCCGCGCTGCTGCTCCAGGCGGCTGTAGTAGTCGGTCGACATGCCGCTGAGTGAGGCGACCTCTTCGCGCCGCAGGCCCCCGGTACGGCGGCGCGGGCCACGGGGCAGACCCACGTCCTCGGGCTGGAGCGCCTCCCGCCGGGTACGCAGGAAGTGGGCGAGTTGAGCGCGGTCCACGGTGTCTCCCCCTTCCGTCCGTCGCCTGCAACCGGTGACAACCAGTGGGACCGGTTGCGCTGTTCCGTCCGTGGCCAACAGTGACGCGCCCGTCCGAGCGCATCCAGGGTCGATCGGTCCCTGGATGTCCGCCGCGCTTGTCACACCGTCATCACGGTTCCCGGCGGTATCACCGGCCCCACCCGGGTGGCTTCGCGTCCGGCCCTGGGCGGCGGCGGCACGGCTGGTCGCGGCCACGACACCGTCCACGTCCAGGGATCCCTGTCCGTCGCGCCTGGCCGCCCACGCGCCGACAAGGCCCGGGGCAGGTGCGGGCGGCCCGGTCCACGCCGCCGGGCCGAGGCCGCCCGCAGGGGTGATCAACGCTGGATCGACTTGATCTCCAGGAACTCCTCGAGACCGAAGCGGCCGAACTCGCGGCCGTTGCCGGACTGCTTGTAGCCGCCGAACGGGGCCAGCGCGTTCCAGTGGCCGGCGTTGACGTCGACCTGCCCGACCCGCAGCCGCCGGGCGACCGCGAGAGCGTGTTCGGGCGCGCCGAACACGCCGCTGGTCAGGCCGTACTGGGTGCCGTTGGCGATCGCGACGGCCTCCTCCTCGTCCGCGTAAGGGATGATCGTCAGCACCGGGCCGAAGATCTCCTCCTGGGCGATCGCGGAGTCCGGGTCGACGTCGGCGAAGATCGTCGGCCGGACGTAGGCACCCGTCGTCAGGCCCTCCGGCCGGCCGGGGCCACCGAACACCAGCCGCGCGCCGTCGACGATGCCCCGCTCGATGTACCCGTTCACCTTCACCCGGTGCGCCTCGGAGGCCATCGGGCCGATCCGGGTCGCCTCGTCGGTCGGGTCACCCACCGTGTACTGCCTGGCCGCCTCGACCGCCAGCGCGACGACCTCGTCCTGGCGGGCCGCCGGCACCAGCATCCGTGGCCACGCGCCGCAGACCTGACCGCCGTTGCTGAACGCCATCATCAGGCCCTTGTTCACCGCCTCCGGCAGGTCCGCGTCGTCGAGGATGATGTTCGCGCCCTTGCCGCCCAACTCCAGCGCGACCCGCTTGACGGTCTCGGAAGCCACCGCAGCGATACGCCGTCCGGCCCGGGTGGAGCCGGTGAAGGAGATCATGTCGATGTCCGGGTGGGCCGACATGGCCTCGCCGACGACCGGGCCAGTGCCGTACACGACGTTCAACACGCCCGCGGGTACCCCCGCCTCGGCGGCGACCTCGGCGAGGATCCGCGCGGTCAGCGGGGCGTTCTCGGACGGCTTGAAGACCATCGTGTTCCCGGCCAGCAGCGCCGGGGCGAGCTTCGACACGATCTGCTGGAGCGGGAAGTTCCACGGGGTGATCGCGCCGACCACGCCGATCGGCTCCCGGACGATCAGCGAGTTGCCGATCTCCTCGGTCCACGGGAACTCGTCGGCGAGGCCCGCGATGGATTCGATCACCGCCGCCGGGAAACCGACCTGGGCGGTCCGGGACAGGGAGATCGGGGCGCCCATCTCGGCGGTGATCGCTGCGGCGATCTCCTCCTGCCGCGCGGCGAGACCCGCGGCCAGGCGGCGCAGTACCTCCGCGCGCTCCTGCGGGGTGGTGGCCGCCCAGCTGGGAGAGGCGGCCCGGGCGGCGGCGACGGCGCGGTCGACGTCGGCGGCGGTGCCGGCCGGCGGGTGGGCGATGGTCTCGCCGGTGGCCGGGTTGACGACGGGAATGGTGCCGGCCGAGCCGGTGACGATCTCGCCGCCGATCCAGTGGCCGGTCACGAGGTGGGTCGTAGTGGTCATGGATCGACCGTGGCACCGGCCGAGTAGGCCAACCAGGTGCGGTTCATCCGGGACTCGACGATCCCTGGCTGAGCGGCCACGCACCCCACCGGATCTCGCGGCGGACGAGGGGGTGTCCGGGCGGCGGGAAACCCTGACCGCCAGGACCCCGAGTCGACTCAAGCCGTCGGGATGCCGGCCGGAGGTAAGTCTGCGGGTAGTCGCCGGACGCGCAGCACGCAGGTCAGCATCGGGACGTTGAACTCGCCGGCCGCAGTCTCCGGCCGGCTCTCCAGGAAAGCGCGAATCCGGCGGAGCGTGGCTGCTCGTTCCGGTGCCGGCATGACCAGCATTCCCGCCCTCGTGGCGAGTGTCGCCACCAGAGAGTCGGCGGTGCGGCGCTGCCCGTGCGGGAACCCGGCCTGCTCCGGTGAGCCGAAGCGCGCGGACCCGCCGGCCTTCGGCAGATGCGCGCGGGCCGTCTCGGCGCGCCAACTGCTGGGCGTGTCACGCGGACCGATGGCCGCGCGGCCGCTCACCCGCGCCAGCCCGGCGACCCAGTCGACCCGGTCGTCCATGACGTTCCATAGGCCGGCCAGGATGCCGCCGGGTACCAGGACCCTGGCGATCTCGGGTCCCGCGACGGACATGTCGAACCAGTGCATGGCGTTGCCGGCCAGCACGGCATCCACGGACGCGTCCGGCAGTGGTATCGCTTCGGCGCTACCCGACAGGGCACGGACCTCCGGGAGTACGCGGCGCAGCTCGGCCAGCATCGCCGGGTCGGGCTCGACCGCGGTGACGTCGGCGCCCACCGCAACCAGCGTGGCGGTGAGCTTGCCGGTTCCGGCGCCGAGGTCGAGCACCCGCGGTCCGGGTGCGAGCTCCAGCGCCCAGCGCACCGCGGCCTGGGCGTAGTCCGGGCGGTGTTCGGCGTACGCGGTCGCCGCCGCGCCGAACGACGAGGCGTGCAGGAGTTGGTCGTCCTGTTCCATGCGACCAACCTATCGGCAGCACGCGTGCCGGGTCGACAGCCGCCGATGGCTGCCGCCCCTTACCCGCTGCCCGAGAATCATGCCCCGGCCATTGATTCGTGCCGCTCGTCGGGCCCCTAATCTCCGATATTTACCCGCATGTCGTCGTCTCTCACATCGGCGGGGCATCCGGACGACCGGCACTTCAGCTTGCACCCGGCGGACACTGAGCAACCGGACATGAAGCTTGAGATGGAAGGCTCAACCGCTACCGCCGCGGGGGCGATTCGCGCCAAGAAGCAATACGGCTTCTACGGTCGCGCCCGAAGTGGGGTTCCGGACAACCCGAACGAGCGCCGAGGTATGCCGGCGGACGTCCGAAAGCCGACCCTTCCCTTCTCCCCCGGCGTCATCACTGATAGGGCCGGCCGGATTACGCAGGCGCCGAAAGAGCGACTCCTCCCCTGCCTGCCGTAACGAAGTTGCGGATCGCGCACCGCCGCGAATGCCAATTCGCGCTGGTCCGCCGCCTGTGGCTGCCGTAACGCGTCCTTTGTGGATGCCTGACGACGGCACGTCGCACTGGTATCGACCGCACCTGCATCGCACGGCGAAGCCGGCCCGCCGGGTTCTTCTGGTGGGTCCATCGAACGAACGCGCTGCCCACGCTATCCGTTACGACCGCACGACATCATCCGAACGGCGGTCAACTCATTGACTGGAACCGTTCTAATATTCCTGGCAAGTTGCCTTAACCGTGATTAAGTCCATGCTCGACCATCACCGCCTATCACAGGTTACGTCTGCCCGGACAGTGTTGAGGCAACGCCATGCAGGGCTAGGTGCCGCAGCAAGCCGGCAAGGTTCATCGGGGCGCGGTTCACGCCGCGTGCCGGCGACGGCGCCGGGATTCCCGCGCGCCCCTTTTCCTGTCACCGCCCATTACCCAAATCGATGCTTATCAGTTACCGAGAGGGAAGAATGGTGCCCAGACGAAGAAAAGCCGTGGCCGCGGGGCTCGCCGCCACACTCGGGTTCAGCCTCCTGCCACTGATCGCAGGCCCTGCCCACGCCGCGCCAGTCGGTCAGGGGTTCGAACTCAATGCCGGCGACCTGAGGTTCATACTCGGGCAGATCAAAATCGCCGAGAATCACGCGACCAAGGAGGGGCCAGGCGGAGAACCGGTCGCCGGACAACCGCTCTTCGGACCCGGACCGAACCAGATCGGTAACGCGCTACTGCCGTACGGCCTGCGGACGGTGGACGGGTCCGACAACAACGGCATCCCCGGCCAGAGCGCGTACGGCGCCGTCGCCAACACCTTCCCCCGGCACACCGCACCGCAGTGGCGGCCCGGTGAGGACGCCACCGGCTTCGGCGGCCCGGCGAACTCGTCGTACTCGCAGAAGAAGGGCGTGGTCGCCGACTCCGAACCGCGGGTGATCAGCAACCTGATCGTCGACCAGTCGTCGACCAACCCGGCCGCCGTGGTGGCCGCGGGCAAACCGCACCGCAGCTTCAACCAGGACCCCACGGCAGTGCCCTGCGTCGTCGAACCGGACCCCGGCCCACCGCCCACCGAAGGCTCACCGCCCGGCTGTACGCCCCGCGGCGAAACCCTGTTCATCCCGAACGTCACCACCGACTTCGGCCTGTCCGCGCCGTACAACTCGTGGTTCGCACTGTTCGGTCAGTTCTTCGACCACGGCGTCGACCTCACCGCCAAGGGCGGCAGCGGCTCGGTCATCGTTCCGCTTCAGGCCGACGATCCGCTGATCCCCGGCCCGGACGGAGAACTCGGCACCACCGACGACCTGCCGCCGAACATGCGGTTCATGGTGGTCACCCGGGCAAAGAACCAGCCCGGTCCGGACGGCCATGTCGGAGACAACCCCAACACGCCGACCGACGAGAGCGCGGACGACGTTCAGGAAGCCACCAACCTCGACTCGTCATGGGTCGACCAGAGCCAGACGTACGCCTCGCACTCCTCCCACCAGGTCTTCCTGCGCCAGTACAAGAACAACAGCGCCGGCAACCCGGTCGCCACCGGCAGGATGCTGGACGGCCCGAACGGGGGCATGGGCACCTGGGCGACCGTCAAGGACCAAGCCGCCTCGCTGCTCGGCATCCGACTCACCGACGTCGACGTGCTGAACGTGCCGATGGTGGCCGCCGACCAGTACGGCCGGTTCCTGCGCGGCCCCAACGGATATCCGCAGCTGGTGACGGCAAGCGGCCTGGTCGAGGGCAACCCCGCCGCGCCCGTCGCGATCCCGGCGAACGTCAGCCGGATCAACATCGCCTTCCTCGACGACATCGCGCACCACGCGGTGCCATCGGTCGCCAAGACCCCGGACGCCGACACCGTGATCAACCCACCGGGCACTCAACTGCCCGCGGACCAGTACGACAACGAGATGCTCGACGCCCACTTCGTCGCCGGTGACGGCCGGGTGAACGAGAACATCGGTCTCGTCGCCGTGCACCAGGTGTTCCACTCCGAGCACAACCGGCTGGTGGGCTACATCAAGAACCTCATCATCGAGGAGAACATCGACGCTCCCGAGTGGCAGTCACCGACCGGCGCCGACGGGTGGAACGGTGAGCGGCTCTTCCAGGCCGCGCGGTTCGTGACGGAGATGGAGTACCAGCACATCGTCTTCGAGGACTTCGCCCGCAAGATCCAGCCAGGGATCAACCCGTTCAACGTCTTCACCCAGTCGGACACCGGCATCAACCCCGACGTCCGGGCCGAATTCGCCCACGCCGTGTACCGGTTCGGGCACTCGATGCTGACCGACACGGTCGCCCGGACCAATGAGAACGGAACCAGGAGCGACGTCCCACTGTTGGACGCGTTCCTCAATCCGCCGGCCTACTACCGCAACGGCAGCGGTGGCACGTACACCGCGGCCCAGGCCGCCGGCGCGATCGCCCAGGGCATGACCGAGCAGACCGGCAACGAACTCGACGAGTTCGTCACCGGAGCACTTCGCAACAACGTGCTCGGGCTGCCGTTGGACCTCGCCGCCGTCAACATGACGCGGGCCCGTGACGCCGGTGTTCCGTCGCTGAACAACTTCCGCAAGCAGGTGTACGCGCAGACCAACGACAGCGCCCTCCAGCCGTACACGGACTGGGTCGACTTCGGGCTCAGCATCAAGCACCCGGAGTCCGTCATCAACTTCATGGCGGCGTACGGGACGCATCCGCGCATCCTGACCGACGCCGGACCGGACCACATCGTCGAGGACGACCCGGCCACCACCGTCGACGAGAGCGCCGACAACGGGCCGGCCTCCCTGGCCTCCCGACGCAAGGCCGCCCGCCTGATCTACGAGAACGACGCGGCTGTGCACCCGGTGCCGGAGACTCCGGCCGACAGCGCCGACTTCGTCAACAGCGTCGGGGCCTGGGCGAACACCGCCGACGGCGGGTCCAAGACCGGTGTGGACGACATCGACCTGTGGGTCGGTGGTCTGGCCGAGTCGCAGGTCTTCTTCGGCGGCCTGCTCGGCTCCACCTTCAACTACGTCTTCGAGCGGCAGTTGACCGACCTGCAGGACGGCGACCGGCTCTACTACCTGTCGCGTACCTCCGGGCTCAACCTGCGTACGGAACTCGAAGGCAACACGATGGCCGAACTCACCATGCGCAACACCACCGCGCAGGCGCTGAAGGCTGACGTCTTCGCCACCTCGGACTGCAAGTTCGACCTCAACCGGCCCACCTTCGCGGGCACCGGCAACACGATCGCGGACGATCCGGAATCCGAGTGCGACGAGTCGAAGGTGCTCATCAGGATGGCTGACGGGACGATCCGGTACCGGCAGTCGAACTCCGTGGACCCACCGGGTCTCAACGCCCAGAGCACCTACAACGGCACCCCGGGCAACGACCGGATGTGGGGCGGCATCGACAACGACACGTTCTGGGGCAACGACGGCAACGACCGCATCGAGGGCAACGACGGTGCCGACGAGGCTCTGGGCGGGCTGGGCGACGACATCGTCACCGACTCCGCCGGTGACGACGTGCACAAGGGCGGGGCGGGCAACGACGCCATCGACGCCGGGCCCGGCCTGGACATCATCATCGGCGGTGACGGCAAGGACTTCACCAACGGCGGTCTCAACGCCAACCAGACCTTCGCCGGTGAGGGTGACGACTTCGTCATCGCCGGCGACGGACCCGACACCGTGTTCGGTGGCGGCGGTGACGACTGGCAGGAGGGCGGCAATTCCAACGACCTGCTCCAAGGCGACAGCGGCGCACCCTTCTTCGACGACATCAACGCACCCGGGCACGACGTACTCATCGGCAACAGCGGCGAGGACGACTACGACGCCGAGGGTGGCGACGACATCATGGTCGCCGGTCCGGGCATCGAGCGGAACCATGGCGTACGCGGTTTCGACTTCGCGATCCACGCTCGCTCGGCGGAAGCCGCGGATTCCGACCTGACCATCGCCATCGCCGACGCGCCGATCATGCTGGCCGACCGCTTCCTGCTCACCGAGGCGCTGTCCGGCTGGGACAAGGACGACGTCCTCAAGGGAGACGATGTGGTCCCGCTTGCGCAGGACCTGGAACTGAACACGCCGTGGGGCTCCAACGTGCTCACCGAGGAGGGCATCGACCGGATCCAGGGGCTCCGACCGCTCTTGGCGGGACGCACCGCGTGCGTCGCCAGCCCACCGGACGTCAGCCCGTCCGCCGCGGTGTGCGGCTTCGGCGGCGGCAACATCCTGATCGGCGGTGGCGGCAGTGACGAGATCACCGGTCGTGGAGCCGACGACATCATCGACGGGGACGCCTGGCTGAACGTGCGGCTCAGCGTTCGGACCAACCCGGCCGACCCGACGACGGAGATCGGAACGGCCAACTCCCTGAGCGATCGGTACCTGCGCGACGCCGCCGGCGACCCGACCGGGCAGACTCTGCACCAGGCGGTGTTCAGTGGGGCGCTCAACCCGCACAACATCGTGATCGTCCGGGAGATCCTCCACACCGGACCGGCCGGGGTCGACACGGCCGTCTTCACCGGGCCGCGGGCGGACTACGACATCATCCCGAACGCCGACGGGTCGTTGACCGTGGTCCACGCCCGCAACGTCCCGCCCGCCGGCGACCAGGGCGGCGCCGGCGGCGACGGCACCGACACGCTCCGGAACATCGAGCGGCTGGAGTTCACCGACACCACCGTCACGATGCTCACCCCCGGAGCACCGACGATCGGCACCGCCGATGCCGGTAACGAGTCGGTGACCGTCACCTGGGGCGCACCGGCGGACAACGGCGGTCCGGCGATCTCCGGCTACCTGGTTCGGGTCGTGGACGCGGCGGGCGACCAGGTCGGCGAGGCGCGTACCGCCCCGGCGGACGTGACGAGCCTGCTGGTCACCGGCCTGACCAATGGCCAGACCTACCGGTTCCAGGTGGCGGCGGCCAACGAGTTGGGCACGGGAGCATACTCGGCCCTGTCCAACGAGGTCACCCCGTTCCTCGACGTCACTCCCCCAACGGTGACGGTGGAACGGCCGCTGCCCGACGCGACCAACGTCGCCCGCGCGGGGAACATCCAGGGCCTGTTCAGCGAGGTGGTGAACCGCGTCAACGCAAACACCGTCCAGTTGCGTGACACCGCCACCAACGCCCTGGTCCCAGCGGCGGTCACCTACAACCGTCAGACCGGGCGGTTCACCCTCAACCCCGACGCGACCCTGGCCCCGGACAAGACGTACCGGGTCACGCTGACAAGGGCGATCACCGATGTCGCCGGCAACGCCCTGGCGCCGACGAGCTGGACCTTCACCACCGGCCCCGCGCCGCAGGTGACGGCCCGTACGCCGGAGCCTGGGGCGACCACCGCGCCCCGCACCGGCAACATCACGGTCACCTTCAACGAGGCGGTCACCGGCGTGAGCACCGCCGCCGTGCAGTTGAAACGGGTGTCGAACGGCAACGTGCTGGTGACCCGGGTCAGCTACGACTCCGCCACCCGGGTGCTCACGATCGACCCTAACGTCCAGTTGCACGCCAACGTGGAGTACGAGATCACCTTGATCGGTGGCCCCACCGCCCTCCGCGACCTGGCCGGGAACCCTCTGCCCACCACGTCATGGACCTTCACCACAGGCTCATGACCTGAGCGCACCATCCGCTGGGGTGCTCCGGACTCGATCCGGAGCACCCCAGCGCGTTACCGAGGTTTCGCTACCCCGACCGCTACGACCCCGCCACGCCCAGCTGCCCGCCCACGACGGCTCACAGTCCTTTTCTCTGAACGTAGGCGGTCTCGCTGGATGTCAGGTGACCCGTCATCGGCGCAATCGTTCTCAGGCATGCCAACCAGGCCCGCGGCGGACGGCTCGCCCTTCTGGCCACCCCGCCACAACAGAACACCCGCGACCAGCACCGCCAGGCTCGCGTGCTGGCCGCCATGGAGTCGACGCTGCGCGATCCGGCCACCCGTACGCGCGATCTCGGCGGCACCGCCGGCACCCGGGAGGCGACCGCCGCGCTCCTTCGACCGACTCGACCCGGGCAGCGTTGAGCACGGCCCCTCCTTTTCAACACGATCGCACACTTCTTGACCCAATCACTCAGGGGCATCTATGGTCGCGGATGGATCTGACTCGCACCCGCCGCCCTTACGGAGCCGCCATGCGAACAGTCGTCACCGCCCTCGCCCTCGCCCTCGCCGTCCCGGCGGCCGCCGCGCCGCCGTCGCAGGGAGCGCCACCGCCTGGAGTGCCGTCGCGGACGGCCTCCGCACCGACCGGGTCGGAGCTGGCGCAGACACCGCCCCTCGGCTGGAACAGCTGGAACACGTTCGGCTGCGACATCAACGAGAAGCTGATCCGCGACACTGCGGACGCGATCGTCGCCTCCGGAATGGCGGCCGCCGGCTACGAGTACGTCAACATCGACGACTGCTGGGCCGAGAAGGAGCGGGACCCCGTCACCGGCACCTACGTCCCCCACCACGAACGCTTCCCGAGCGGCATCAAGGCGCTGGCCGACTACGTGCACGTCAAGGGCCTCAAGCTCGGCATCTACACCAGTGCCGGCACCGAGACCTGCGCGCGGACCATGCCGGGCAGCCTCGGCCACGAGGACCTCGACGCGCAGACGTTCGCCGACTGGGGTGTCGACTACCTCAAGTACGACAACTGCAACAACCAGGGCGTCCCCGCGCAGGAGCGCTACAAGGCGATGGGTGACGCGCTGGCGAAGACCGGCCGGCCGATCGTCTACAGCATCTGCGAATGGGGCGAGAACGACCCGTGGCTGTGGGGCGACTCGGTCGGCGGCGACCTGTGGCGCACCACCGGCGACATCACCGACTCCTGGTCAAGCGTGATGTCGCTCCTCGACCAGCAGGTCGGGCTGGAGGCGTACTCGGGCCCGAGCGCCTGGAACGACCCGGACATGCTCGAGGTCGGCAATCCCGGTCTGACGCAGGGCGAGAGCCGTGCCCACATGAGCCTGTGGGCACTGCTGAACGCGCCGCTCATCGCGGGCAACGACGTGCGCTCGATGCCGGCGTGGGCGCGCAACCAGCTCACCGATCCGGACGTGCTCGCGGTCAACCAGGACTGGAGCGGGCGGCAGGGCGCGAAGCTGCGCGACGACGGCGACAGCGAGGTCTGGACCAAGAGGATGTCCGACGGTTCGGTCGCCGTCGTCCTGCTCAACCGGGCGTCGGCGCCGGCCACCATCGGCACCACGGCGACCGAACTCGGGCTGCCGCGAGCCGCCAAGGGATACCGGGTGCGGGACCTGTGGACCAACACCACGGCGGCCTCCGGAGGACGGGTGCGCGCCCAGGTCCCCGGCCACGGCGCGGTCATGCTCCGGGTCAGCGCCGGCGGCACCGCCGGGCTGCCGCCGATGGTCGCCGTCGACGTGACGCCGGCCCAGCCGTACGTCGGGGGCAGCGAGGCGAACACGGTCACGGTGACGGTCCACAACGACGGTACGACCGCCCTGACGAGGGTGCGGCTGGCGCTCACCGCTCCGGTGGACTGGACCGCGACGGCCACCGGACCGGCGCAGCTCGGCTCGATCGCTCCCGGCCGGACCGGCACGGCGACCTGGCGGCTGACCGCGGACGGTCCCGACCTCGGTCCGGTGGACCTGACGGCGAGCGCCAGCTGGATCTGGCGCGACCGGGCGTACGCCGGCACCGCGGCGGGCCGGTTCACCGTGGCGCCCCCGGCGCCGGCCGGTACGTCGTACCTGTCCGACCTGCCCTGGCTGTACGCGGAGAACGGTTGGGGTCCGGTCGAGCGGGACCGGAGCAACGGCGAGACGGCGGCCGGGGACGGTAGGCCGTTGACGATCGCCGGCACCGTCCACGAGAAGGGCCTCGGCAGCCACGCGCCGAGCCGGATCGGGTACTTCCTCGACTCGCGGTGCAGCCGGTTCAGCGTGACGGTCGGGATCGACGACGAGGTCGGCGACCAGGGCCGGGCCCGGTTCGAGGTCTGGGGTGACGGGGTCGGCCTCGCCACTGCCGAGGCCACCGGAGCGGGCGCCGGTGTCCCGCTCGACGTCGCGGTCGACGGTGTGGATGTCGTCGAGCTGCGTACGGACCCGGTCGACGGGCAGAACTACGACCACGCGGACTGGGCGACCCCGGTGATCACCTGCGCCTGAGCCGCTTCCCCTCCGTTCGCCGGTACCGGCGGCAGGCCCCGCATCCCCGGCCCGCCGTCGGCTGGTTCCTCCTGGTGGTGTGGTCCAAGGGGTGCCCGCGGAGACGAGAACGAGGGTCGAGCGATGCAACGCTTGGTAGCTACCGGCGCTCCGGCCCACCGGACGCGAAGCCCTCGTGGGTGGCACACCGCCCGCAGACCAGGCGGACCCTCGCCGGACTCTCGGGAAGGGGGATGTTGTATGGCCGGCGGTCCTTGGCATCCCGCTGGCGTAGGTCGTAGTCACACTCGGCGCACAGCAGGCCCGCTCGGCGGGCTTGCTGAACCGCCCAGTAGGGCCGGTCTGCGGACAATGGGAGCGTCTTCAGCATTACGCCAGCGCCGCCCGGTTAGATGATGTGGAAGGTGAAGGCTGGCCAGTCATCGGTGTTTTGGTCGATGGGCTCGTTGAGCGAAGGCATCCACCGAACCAGGTGCGGCAGGTCCTTCTTGGCGATCCGGACCTCCTCGCCACGCCGGAGCTGTTTGCTCCGGCCGTTGGCCAGCGGAAAACGGAACGCCGTCACGATCTGATGTTGCACGTCCAGCACGGTCAGGTTCCCGGCAATCTCTGCCGCGCTGGCCTTCCACTCGCCAGCGGCGGCCTCGCGCCACAGTGCGAGGCCGCGCTGGCGAGTGCGTCGGAGGCTCTGACCGTGGCAGTGACGCGTCGCTGTGCGGCCCGCACTTCCAGGGACAGCAGTTCAGCCACCGATTCACCTCGCCGTTCCGCAGCGTGTTGTTGCTCGTGAAGATACCGCCCGGCATGGGTGCTCGTTGGGAAGGCGGTACAGCCCAAGCAGATCCGCCTACTGCCGCTCATTCAGCTCGGCCCAGGCCTGAGCCGCCTTGTCGGTCGCCGGACTCACCCTGCTGGCCTGCGCCGGACCATAACCGCCTGGCCGGCCGGCGGTTTCGCCGAGTACGCGGTGATGGATCCGGCCACCACGTTCCCGGCCCTGCCGGCCTCGACGATGCCGAGGCGTCCTCGTTCTACATCGGCTACCAGACCGGCTGGTTCGGGCTGCACCGCAGGGCGCAGTTGCAGGCCGGGGAGACGCTTCTGGTGCACGCAGCAGCGGGCGGCGTGGGCAGTGCGGCCGTCCAGCTCGGCAAGGCAGCCGGGGCCCGGGTCGTTGGTGTGGTCGGAGGACCGGACAAGGCCGACGTGGCACAGGCCCTCGGTGCGGATGCCGTTGTCGACCGTCGTTCCGAGGAGTTCGTCGCCGTCGTCAAGGAGGTCACCGACGGCCGCGGCGCGGATGTCGTCTACGACCCGGTCGGGGGCGAGGCCTACCAGCGGTCCACCAAGTGCATCGCATTCGAGGGCCGAATCCTGGTGGTCGGCTCCGCCGGCGGAGACATCCAGTCCGCAGCCCTCAACCACGCGCTGGTCAAGAACCACTCTACCGTCGGCCTGCACTGGGGGCTGTATAACCAACACGACCCCGCAGCCGTCCGGAAGTGCCACGACGAGCTATCCAAGCTGGCAGCTGACGGGCTGGCCACGCCGCTGGTCAGCGAACGGCTCGACCTCGGCGGGGTCGCCGCCGGCCTACAGCGGTTGGCGAACGGTACGACGGTCGGCCGGGTCGCCTACGTCCCCTGAATTCATACTGCCGATCGAGGAGGAAGCAGCTGACGCACGGCGAGAGCGCGACTGTCGCCGCGGTGGTCTTCGACCACGGCGGTGTGCTCACCAGCCCGATGCGTGACTCGATCGTGGCCTGGCTGTATCGGGACGAGATCGACCCGGCGTCGTTCTCCAGAACGTTGAAGGCGTGGATGTCCCGCTCGGCGCCCGAGGGCACACCGATCCGCCGCCTGGAGACCGGTGAGCTTGCCGCCGCACAGTTCGATACCGTGCTCGCCGCGGAGCTGGTCGCCGCCCATGATCAAGAAGCTCCATGAAAGCGGGGGTGGCTCACTTTCAAGCCGTGTTAGCCGTCACCGAAGGTGACGGCTAACAAACCTGGTGCGGTACCGGCGTCGGAGTGTCGACGATCTGGCAGGTCAGGTGACCCCGACGTTCAGGTAGAAGTGGCCGAGCTTGAGCGAAAGCGAGGCGCCTCCGAAGTGGTGAATGAGCCCAAAGTCAACACCAGCCCGGTCGACTCCGCACCCGGATTGTCATGCCACGCACGGCCGGCCGCAGATGCGAGCGTCTCACCGGGTTGGTTCCGTCTTCGACGACTTTGAGCAGACCCTGAGCCGCTCGTCAGATCCCCTCAATCTGGGCGATGATCGAAAGGCGGGTCCGTCCGCCAATGGTCAGGCTCGGGGTGTGGTCCGGTCATGATCCGAAGTCTCCTCGAGTGCTCGAGGAGACCGGCTGCGCTCCGGAGGCCTGCGTATGCGGCCCCACGGCTTGAACACCGCCAACACGATTGCGATGAGCAGGGCGGCCGGGGAGACGATCGGCGGATAGATCATGCTGCCTATCGAAGCGGTCACTGGATGTCCCGCCGCAAGCTGCCGGCCCAGCTCGCTCAACCCGGACAGGCCCGGGCGCAACGCGACCGGGACGAGCCCGGTGAGCAGAATGTTCAACGCCAGTTTCGTAGCGACCCACCAGTACCGCACCAGGCCGTACTTGCTGCCGAGGCCCAGCACGACACCACTGGCGAGGCAGACGATGCCTGCGGTGAACAGTGGCCAGACCGCGAAGAGCTGGAGCACCTGGTAGCACAGCGCCCGGGTGCCGGTATCGTCGGTGAATATCGCGGTGAAGATGACCAGAGCCATGGCGACGTCGATACCGAGCCACGCGCCGGCGGACGCGATGTGGACCACCAGGACGCCTTTGCGGGTTCGGGCGCCCAGCCTGGGGAGCGGGGTGTTGCCTCGTGCGATGTTGACCATGAGGGAACCAGTTCTCGTATCGGGCGATGGCTCTTCGACATATTCGCTACGTCGTTTCAACCGTCCAATCCTGTGGGCGATACATCGTCCGGTCGTCGGCTCGCAGGCTTAGTCTGGTGTACGTCAGCTGACGTAGTGGTCACGAAGACCATCGACAGCGTGCCGCCGAGTGCCACAGGGACCCCATACCACCAATGCGGCCGCGGCGACAGCCGAGCCCAGCCATACAGGTACAGGGCCCAGGAGGGCGAGCGTCGGACAACGCTTGTCGTCGCTTGTCGACCCCGAATGGCCATCCAGGGAGCCCCGCGCGGGTTACCTGTGCGTGAGGCCTACTCGCCTGGTGGTGCAGCCGGGTACGCACGATGACGTAGTCAAGATGTCGCCGTCATGCAGATGAGCTGCCGACGAATGGTTCCTACCGTCGCGGCATGAGACATTTCCGTATCACTGTCACGCTTGCCGCAGTGTTAGCGGCGTTCGGGACGCTGACGGGCGCGGCCAACGCCGAGGCGTCGGCGGATCCGGCGGTCATCGTCACTGGCTCCGGTGCGGTGCGGGGCGTCGTCGCCGCCGACCACCGCATGTTCTCCGGCATCCCCTACGCGGCACCGCCGGTCGGTGACCTGCGCTGGCGGGCTCCGCTGCCGGCAACCTCGTGGACCTCGGTCCGGGACGCGACGAGGCCCGGCAGCCCCTGTCCCCAAATGGGAGGACCGGACGGGTCCACCGTGGTCGGCGGCGAGGACTGCCTGTACTTGAACGTCACCACACCGGCCGGCAGCGACGCCCGGCAACTGCCGGTAATGGTGTGGTTGCCAGGCGGCGGCTTCGTCTCCGGGTCAGGTAGTGACTACGACCCGACCCGACTCGCGGTCCAGGGCCGCGTCGTGGTGGTGACTGTCAATTACCGGCTCGGCGCGCTCGGTTTCCTCGACCACTCAGCCCTCGCCGCGACTGACCCGGCGGCCGGCAACTACGGCATCGCCGACCAGCAGGCGGCGCTGCGCTGGGTGAGGGACAACATCCACCGGTTCGGTGGCGACGCCCACAACATCACCCTCTTCGGCCAGTCCGCCGGCGCGTACAGCACCTGCGCCCACCTGGCATCACCGTCGTCGGCCGGCCTGTTTCAGAAGGCGATCGTGCAGAGCGGCCCCTGCGCCAACTCGATGGTGACCCGGCCGGTGGCCCAGGCCCGGGGCACGCAGGTGGCCGGCGACCTGGGCTGCTCGACCACGACCGACACGCTCGCGTGCCTACGCGCCATTCCGGCCACCCGGCTGGTCGGCATCGGTGGCGACCAGGTCTTCACCGCCACCGCCCGCATCGCCGACCTGCCCTGGCTGCCTGTGGCCCGGACCCCGATACTGCCCTACGAGCCGCTGGAGGCCATGCGGCGAGGGCTGGCCGCCCGCGTACCACTGATTCAGGGGAGCAACCGAGACGAGATGCGCCCGTTCGTCGCGGTCAACTACGACGTCCATGGCCGCCAGGTGACGGCCGAGGTGTACCCAGGCATCCTCGCTCAGGTGTTCGGCGCCGACGCGGCCGCGGTATTGGCCCGCTACCCGGCAAGCGCCTATCCCAGCCCGGGTGTCGCGCTTGCCACCGCACTCACCGACTGGGGGCGCAAATTCGGTGGTTGCACCGTGCTACCCGCCGACCAGGCCGCATCGAGGCAGGCCCCGGTCTACGCCTACGAATTCGCCGAGGACACCGGCCAGATATTCGCCGGCTTCCCGATGGGCGTTGGCCACGGAGCCGAACTACCGTACCTGTTCGACGGTGCATTCAATGGACCCGGCGGGACGCCGACGCTGAACCCGCAACAGCAGCAACTCTCCCGTCAGATAATCACCTACTGGACCAACTTCGCGACCACCAGCGACCCCAACGGGGTGGGACTGCCCACCTGGCGTGCATATCGAGGCGATGGTCGGCTACTTTCGCTGGCCTCAGGCCCGGGGGGCGTCTCACCGACCGACCTCAGCCGTGCTCACCAGTGTGGGTTCTGGAACGCGATTCACTGAGTAAGCGTCCGGAAACCCGGTTTGCGCGGAGGCAGCCTCACAGCATGCTATGGCTGTGGCGACATGCACACAATGCGGAGCTCAGACCGCGGAGGCGACGTGTGCGGAGCTTTTCGAGCGTTTGCTGGCGCTGGATCATTCCCGACAACCACCGTGGGGGCCGCTGCACGGCGTAGCCGTTGCTTGCTTCTTCCTGCAGCATCCCGATCACCCCCTTGCCCCGCACGGGAGGAACGATCCGAACTGGGCGTTCCTGCAGGCATACCTGGCTGGAGGTCAACAGGCTCTCAACGCCATGATCGAAGTCGTCCGCCGACGTAACTCTCATCGCCATCGACGCCGCGACGGTCAGGATCGGCCGCTGTTCTACGCGGCTCGACCCATGCCACAGCGGCGGGCACCCACGGCGTTCGGGACAACCATCGTCGACGTGGCCGTTGACGGCAGCTTTCCAGCGCGGGGTTACGAGCTCAGGGTCCATGCGCCTGGGGTTGCGTCCACGGGAGTGGTGTACGACTTGCCCGTGATGGGCGTGTTGCGTAGATGAGAGACGGTCATCGCGTCGATCCTTCGAGACGACCAAGTCAGAGCAGGAGAAGAGAACGCGATGGCCGCATCTGAGAGTGTGAACGCTGTTGAGCTGCTGCGCGGGCAGATCGAGGGTGCGTCGCCGGACGTGTTGCAGGCGATGGTGAAGACGTTCGCGCAGGCGGTGATGTCCGCCGAGGCTGACGCGATCTGCGGCGCCGGCTACGGGCAACGCAGTGATGAGCGGGTCAACTCCCGTAACGGTTACCGGCGTCGGGAGTGGGACACCCGTGCGGGCATGATTGATCTGGCGATCCCGAAGCTGCGGCAGGGTAGCTACTTTCCGGACTGGTTGTTGACGCACCGCCGGCGGGCGGAGCAGGCCCTGGTATCGGTGGTGGCGACGTCGTATCTGCTCGGGGTGTCGACGCGGCGGGTGGAGAAGCTGGTCGAGCAGCTCGGGATCCGGCAGTTGTCGAAGTCGCAGGTGTCGGAGATGGCCGCCCACCTGGACACCCAGGTCGAGGCGTTCCGCAACCGGCCCCTCGATTACGCCCACTACACGTTCGTGTGGCTGGACGCACTGACGATGAAGGTCCGCGAAGCGGGCCGAACCGTCAACGTCCACGCCCTGATCGCCGTCGGCGTCAACGCCGACGGCCAACGCGAAGTCCTCGGCCTCGATGTCGCCTCCGACGAGGACGGCGCCGGCTGGCTGGCGTTCCTGCGCGGCCTGACAGTTCGTGTCAAATGCTCACCGACACTCCATGTCAATTCCGCTGACACCCAGCGTCAGAACCCGAGACATCGAGATGTCAGTCAACACTGAGGGGAAGCCCAATGTCAGTCAACGGATGCGCCGAGCCAGGACAGTGCGGCCCGCTGAATGAAACCCGCGCCGCACATAACAGTCATTATGGTGTGCTGTCGTTATGTCCGGATAGTCCACAAGAATTATTGGATTGTGATTATCAGTAATCCGGTAATTGCTGGCGAGTCCTCAGGCAACATGGCGAGCCGAGGCCCGACGCCGCGCATCATCAGGCGAGCCTCGTGTCTCGGCAGGAGGCTCGCCTGGGTATTCCAGTCAACTCAGGTCACTGACCAACGGCCGGGAAGCAACGACAGCTGGTCCGCGCGGCACCGCTCAGGGCCGGAGCCAGCGATCGAACCAGGCGTGGGTCCGGCGCAGCACGTCGAGTTGGTGATTGCGTTCCCGGATCGAGTGGCCTTCTCTCGGGTAGATCACGAACTCGTGCTCGACGTCGAAGTGCCGCAGCGCCCGGTGGAGGTACACGGCCTGTCCGAGCGGAACGTTGGTGTCCTCGGCACCGTGCAAGATGAGCACTGGAGTACGGATGTGCCTGGCGAAGGAGATCGGACTGACCGCGTCATGTGGGTGCGGGCCGATGCCGGACCAGCCGATGCTGCCGCCGAGCGCCGCTTCGAACTGGCCGTTCTCTCCGGTCGCGGCGAGCATGCCCCAGTCGACGACGCCGGCGCCGACCAGCGCGGCCCGAAAGCGGTCGGTCTGGCCGATGGCCCAGGCGGACATGAAGCCGCCGTGGCTCCAGCCGGCGATGCCGAGCCGGTCGGGGTCGGCGACGCCTTCGGCGATGAGCAGGTCGATGCCGGTCAGGATGTCGGACCACTCCTGCTGTCCGACTCTGCCGGCGACGCTGGCGGCGAACTGGTGGCCGCGGCCCTGTCCGCCGCGCGGGTTGGGCAGAAACACCGCGTAGCCGGCGGCGGCCAGCCACTGCGCGCTGGGGAACCAGAACAATTGGCAACGATCGGCGTACCGATCGTACGGGCCTCCGTGCACGATCGTGACCAGCGGAAACGGGCCTTCCGACGCGGTTGATCCGGTCGGCAGTACGAGCAAGCCGTCCAGGTGGAGACCGTCGGCGGCGCGGTAGGCCAGCGATTGCTGCGTGCCGAGTGCGACGCCGTCCAGTTCCGGGCGGGTGTTGGTGATTCTTCGCAGCGGCCCCGTCGGCGGTCCGAGGTGAACGTTCGGGGTTTGGTAGCGGGTGCCGGTGAGTACCGCGATTTCTTCGCCGGTAGGGGTGGTGGTGAGGTTGTCGAGGCGGCCGGGATGACGCGACAACGTCGTGAGGTCGGTGGGGTCGAGCCGGGCCAGGGTCGTGTTCAGGCCGTCGGCGAACACGACCAGCGTGGCGGCATCGGTCTGGCAGAGCTCGGTGGGGCACATCGAGAGACCGGCGGTGCGGTTGCGCAGGACACGGCTGTCGACGGCCAGGTCGAACACGGCGGTGCCGGCCTGCAGAAGCGGTGGGGTGAGCGCGAGGTAGCCGAGGTGCCAACCGTCCTCCCCCGGCCACCAGGCCAGAGATCGTGCGTCGACCCCGACCGACCCGAGGTCCTCTGCGGCCCCGGTCGTGGGATCGAACAGGTGCAGTTGGCCGGTACGCGGGCCGTAGTCGTTGTCGGCGCCGGCCCAGGTCAGCACGGCGAGTGCGCCGCCGTCGGGACGTTGCCGCATTTCCACGACGTGCCGGCCACCGAACACATTCGGGGTGGTGACCCGACCCGTTCGCAGGTCGAGCAGCCGCAACCGGGCACGCGGTTCCTGCTCGCCCACGACAACGGCGTCGTCGCGATCCCGGACGCGGCGCGTGTCCCGCTCGGTGGGTTCGTCCTCGGCGAGCAGAGCGACCAGGTTGGGGTCGGTGAGCGGCAGATGGTCGATGACGCCGCCGCGCCAACTGGTCAACGTGGTCGTCGTGCCGTCGGCGACGGTGAGCCCGTGCAGCTGCGCGGTACCGCGGTCGCCGCGGTCGGACAGGAAGAACAGCGTCTCCGAGTCGGCCGACCAGCGTGGTCGGGCCTCGGTTGCGGTGTCGGCGGTCGCCCGGCGCGAGGCGAAGGCGCCGTCGGTGTCGACGAGCCAGAGTTCGGTGTCGAGGTGGGCGCCGGTGCGGCTGGCGGGAGCGAGGACGTAGCAGAGCAGACGCCCGTTCGGGGCGAGCGCCAGGCTCCGTGGGCTACGACCGTCGACCACGAGTTCGGCGGTCAGACCTGTCACACGATCAGTCTGCCAGCATCACAACCCTATCGATCCGGTGCCGCATCAGTGCATCGGTGGGGAACGACGTCGAGCGAAGCGACAATCGGCCGGTCATGCTGCGCCGCGCCTGCCGAGATCCGGTGCCAGGATCAGATCGTCGACCGGGACCAGCCGGGCCGGCGCGCCGGGTCCTCCCGGGCAACCGGACTGGCCCGTCGGAGTCGAGGTCACGTGGAAAACGACTGGACGCGACGATGGCCAGGCTTGTAACTTCCAGTGGCCTGTGACGCCACCCGAGGAGGTGAGACCCATGAACGTGTATCGATGTGGGTGCTCCCCCTTTCCCGTCACGGTCGGGCGATTGACATAGGGGTCGCCGGGAGCGCCTCGCCGACAAGGCACTCCTGAAAGGCAACACCTATGCGCTCTCTGCAATTCACCACCGAGCCGTCTTCTACTGCTCCGGCCGGGGGCGACTCCACCGTGGGCGATGTCCCCGGACTCCCAGCGCCGGCTTCCGACGCCGATCGTGCGCCCGCCATGTTCGACGTGATCATTGCTGGGTGCGGGCCGACCGGTGCGGTGCTGGCCGCCGAGCTGCGGTTGCACGACGTGCGGGTACTCGTCCTGGAGAAGGAAACCGAGCCCGTGTCGTTCGTCCGCATAGTCGGTCTGCATATTCGCAGTCTCGAGCTGATGGCGATGCGCGGGCTGCTGGAGCGCATCCTCGAACGCGGTAGGCGGCGTCCGGCCGGCGCCTACTTCGCCGGCATCGACAAACCCGCGCCCGAGGGCCTGGATTCCGCGTACGCCTATCTGCTGGGCATTCCGCAACCGGTCATCGTTCACCTGCTCGAAGAACATGCGATCGAGCTGGGTGCGCAGGTCCGGCGCGGTTGCGCGGTGGTCGCCCTCCAGCAGGACGCCGACGGTGTGACCGTCGAGCTGGCCGACGGGAAACAGTTGCGTACGCGCTATCTCGTCGGCTGTGATGGCGCGCGCAGCACGGTGCGCAAGCTACTCGGCGTCGGTTTTCCCGGCGAGCCCTCGCGGAACGACACGCTGATGGGCGAGTTGGAAGTGGGGGTGCCGCGGGAGGAGATCGCCGCCAGGATGGCCGGGATCCGCGACACGGACAAGCGATGGTGGCTCAGGCCTTTCGGCGAAAGGATCTACAGCGTTGTGGTCCCCGCCGCGGGAGTCAGCGACCGCGCGCAACCGCCCACTCTTGAGGAGTTCAGGCAGCAGCTGCGCGCCGTCGCCGGGACCGACTTCGGCGTGCACTCCCCACGCTGGTTGTCCCGCTTCGGGGATGCCACCCGGCTGGCCGAACGCTATCGGGTCGGGCGGGTGCTGCTCGCCGGCGACGCGGCACACATCCATCCGCCCATCGGCGGGCAGGGCCTGAACCTGGGCGTTCAGGACGCATTCAACCTGGGCTGGAAACTGGCCGCGCAGATCCGCGGTTGGGTGCCGGAGACTTTGCTGGACACCTACCAGGCCGAACGTCATCCGGTCGCCGAGGACGTCCTGGACAACACCCGCGCCCAGACGGAACTGCTGTGCACCGAACCGGGCCCGAAGGCCGTGCGCAGGCTGCTCACCGAACTGATGGACTTCGACGAGGTGAACCGCTACCTGATCGAAAAGATCACCGCGATCGGCGTTCGCTACGACTTCGGCGCGGGCCCCGAACTGCTCGGCCGCCGATTGCCCGACATCGACGTGAAACAGGGTCACCTCTACGGTCTGCTGCATCGCGGCCGCGGCCTGCTGCTGGACCGCACCGAACGCCTGACTGTCGGCGGCTGGTCGGACCGCGTCGGCTACCTGGCGGATCCCACCGCGGCACTGGATGTGCCGTGCGTCCTGCTCCGCCCCGACGGCCACGTCGCCTGGATCGGTGACGATCAGCGGGACCTGGACGATCACCTGTACCGCTGGTTCGGCACGCCCAACTGAGACGCGCCGGTCTGGGACCGGCTGCTGAGGTCACCTTGCTGCGGGTGGCGAAACGGCGAGCAGATCTGAGACGTCGTCGGCCAGGAGCTGCGAGGAGCCGGCGTTCTCGTCGGCCGGCTACCGCCGCTGGCATGGCGGAGGATGGCCATGTCAGCGGCGGTAGCCGGCCGTGCTGTCCAGGAATCGACCAGGGCACCGGCGAACGCTGAGCACGCGATCACGGAAGCGGAAGGGTCACGTTGACGGAGCTCACGCACGACAGCACCGAGATGTCGCGGGACGTACGCCTGGCCAGATACAGCGAGATGTCGAGCGCCTTGGCGGTCCTGAGTGACCGCCGGCTCGGTCACCTCATGGACGGCGCTCACCGCGTCGGATCTGGCATCGGTGGCACGCGAGCGTTGCTGCACGTCGCCGGGGTGCCGGTTTTCGTGAAGCGGGTTCCGTTGACTGACTTGGAGCGTCGCCCGGAGAACGTGATGTCCACGGCGAACGTGTTCGGGCTGCCACCGTTCTACCAGTACGGTGTCGGCAGCTCGGGCTTCGGGGCGTGGCGGGAGCTTGCCGCGAACGGGTGGACGACCGAGTGGGTGCTCACCGGGCGGTCCGAGGCGTTTCCGCTGATGTATCACTGGCGGGTGCTACCCGGCGCCGCGCCACTGGCTGACGACTACATGGACGTCGAGCGTGCGGCTGCGTACTGGGGTGGGTCACCGGCGGTACGGGAGCGGACCGACGCGCTGTCGAAGGCATCGGCGAGCGTGGTGCTCTTCCTGGAGTACATCCCGCACAATCTGCACGACTGGTTTAGTGGACAGCTTGCCTTCGGGGAGGAGGCGGCCACTTCTGCGAGCAGGATGGTGGAGCAGCACTTACGTACCGATCTCGCCTTCATGAACGCGAACGGACTGCACCACTTCGACGCCCATTTCGGCAACATGTTGACCGACGGCCGTCGTCTCTATCTGGCTGACCTCGGCCTCGCCACGTCGCCTCGCTTCGATCTGTCGGCGACCGAGGCGGAATTCGTCGCGCGGAACATGAGTCACGACATGTGCTACGCGGTGACACAGTTGGTCAACTGGCTGGTGACCAACGTGTGCGGGGTCGCCGTTCCGGCTACCGGTGGTCCGGTCGAGCGCAACGACTACATCCGCCGCTGTGCCACGGGCGCCGAAGTCGTGGACGCAGCGCCCACGGTTGCCGCGATCATCAAGCGGTACGCGCCCGTCGCGGTCGTCATGAACGGGTTCTACTGGGATCTGTTCGGTGAAAGCCGGACCACACCGTACCCAGTCGAAACGATCAGGCACGCGATGGCCGCTGTTCCCGAGCTTGCACACGTCGGCCTGACGCGTACGTAGAACCGGGACAGGCATCGGACGGTCTGACCGGCGGGTTCGAGGTGGATCCGCGCCGGCGAGGACGGCGGCGGTTCCGAGCCGGCGGCGACTCACTCGTCGTACTCGATGTGGGTGAGGAAGAAGTCCCGGACGTCCCCGGCGAACGACTCGGGCACCTCCATCGCGGCGAAGTGACCACCACGGTCGAACTCCGACCAGTGCCTGATGTCGTACAGCCGCTCGGCCAGCGGTCGCACCGACTGTGTGATGTCGTGTGCGAACACCGCCACGCCCACCGGCACCCGACACGGATGCTGGCTTCCCCGCGGGGCGTCGTGGTGGAACCGGCCCGAGGACGCCGCGGTCGCGGTCAACCAGTACAACGAGATATCGGTGAGCATCCGATCGTCGCTGACCGGCGTGGCGGGGTCGGTCCACTGTGCGAACCGCTCGGCGATCCAGACCAGTTGACCGACCGGTGAGTCGGTCAGCGCGTAGCCGATGGTCTGCGGGGTGAGGGCTTGCAGAGCCTGGTAGGGCGGGCGGTTCGCCATCAACTGCCTGACCTTGTCCAGTCGGGCTTCATCCGCTGCGGACACCTCGACGTCCGGCTCCGGCCGGGTCGGCAGGTAGTTGACGTGCACGCCGACGACGTGCTGAGGCGCCACCGCGCCGAGCGCCAGTGAGATGCCCGCACCGAAGTCGCCGCCCTGCGCGCCGTAGCGCTCGTACCCGAGACGGCGCATCAGCTCGGCCCAGGCCCACGCGACCCGGGCGGCGTCCCAGCCGCGCTCGTGGGTCGGTCCGGAGAACCCGAAGCCGGGGATGGACGGGATCACCAGGTGGAAGTCGCGCGACAGGGGCTCGATGACGTCGAGGAACTCCAGGAACGAGCCGGGCCAGCCGTGAGTGAGGATCAGCGCGAGCGCGTGCGGCTTCGCGGACCGGACGTGGACGAAGTGGATGTTCTGGCCCTCGATCTCGCTGGTGAAGTGCGGGAGCTTGTTGAGCTTGGTCTCGTGCTCGCGCCAGTCGTAGCCGGTGCGCCAGTAGTCGGCCAGTTCCTTGAGCCGCGCCAGCGGGAAGCCGTAGTCCCACCCGGCGTCGGCGACCTCGTTGGGCCACCGGGTGTGGGCGAGCCGGTCGGTCAGGTCGTCGAGGTCGGCTTGGGGGATGTCGATGTGGAAGGGTCTGATCATCGTCTGAACTCCTGAGGGATTCGTTCGCCTGCCTAACGTTGGTCGGCCAAACGTTTGGTTCCCAAACGGTATCACAATCATTGGTGCCACCAATGATTGGGTTTAGACTCGCCCGCATGGAGAACCCGTCGGAGAAGACACCCGCCCGATGGGAGGGCCTGCCCAGCTGGCTGCTCACCCAGACCGCCGGCCACGCGCACCGCCTGGTGGCCGGTGGGTTCTCGTCCGTCGACGCGCGCGGGTACCACTACCGCCTGTTGGCGACGCTGGAGGACCTCGGCCCCGCCAGCCAGGCCACGCTGGGCCGCCGTAGCGGCATCCACGTCAGCGACATGGTCGCGACGATCAACGAGCTCGCCGATCGCGAGCTGGTCGAGCGCGCCCCCGACCCCTCCGACCGTCGACGCAACATCATTTCGTTGACCGCCGCGGGCGAGCGGCAACTGCGGCGACTGGAACAGCGGCTGGCCGAAACTCAGGACGAACTGCTGGCTCCGCTCTCACCCGAGGAGCGCCAGCGGTTGACCGAGCTGCTGTCGAGGCTGTTGGACCACCACAACCGGCGGGCCGGCACCCCCGAAGAGCCGCGCTGACCGCCCGGAACGCGTGAACCAGCGCCCCGAAGCGAAGTCCGAGATTACGGAATCGCCGGGCGCGGCGTCCGAGGCGGCTGGTACGTCGTCCAGCCGCCTCGGGGAGAGCTGCCACCGGCCAGCACTCACGCTCCGCCCGGGTACGGCGCGACGGCTCGGGCGGAGCGCAAGGCGTTCGCCCACCAGGTGAGCTGGTCCAGGAGGATCTTGGCGTAGCCGGCCGCCTCGGCATCGAGAGGCGCGCCGTCCCGCCAGGCGGTGAAGTAGTTCGGGAAGGCCAGTCCGTCACGGATGGTGACCGCGTGCAGCTCGGTGAAAACGTTCTGCAGGTGGAGCACCGCGTGCCGGCCGCCACCCGCGCCGCCGTAGCTGACGAACGCGACCGGCTTGGCGGTCCACTGGGTGAAGTGCCAGTCGATGAGCGCCTTCAGCGAGGCCGGGTAGCTGTGGTTGTACTCAGGCGTGACGATCATGAAGGCGTCCGCGCCGGCCAGCTTCGTGGTGACGTCCCGCATGCCTTCGGGACGGGGGTAGTTCTCGCCGGCGAACTTCGGTGACGCGGCCGGCAGGGTCAGCGGAATGTCGGCGTCGGCCAGATCGACGACGTCGACCTCGAAGCCGCCATGGGTCCGGGCCTGCTCCGCCGCCCATGCGGCGACGATCGGCCCGAACCTGCCCTCGCGGACGCTGCCGATGATGATCACAAGTTTGTTCTTGGCGTTCATGCCGTAGACGATCGGTCGTTCTCGGCTTCGCAGCCAGACCGGGCGCAGGCTGGCCCCCACACGGCCACCCTGAGCCACATCCGGTGGGCTGATCGAGTCGTAGGCTCACAGCATGGGTACACCGCTGGGCAACTTCGTCCGGGCCAAGCGCGACAGCATCCGGCCGGAGGACCTGGGGCTGCCGGCACACGAGCGACGACGCGCTCCGGGGCTACGGCGTTCCGAGTTGGCCGCACGGGCCGGCATCAGTGTCGAGTACCTCACCCGGATCGAGCAGGGCCGCGACCGCAACCCGTCCGACCCCATCGTCAAGGCCCTCGCCGACGGGCTCAGCCTCGACACGGCCGAACGCACCCATCTGCGCTACCTCGCAAAAATCAGCAGTGGCCTCTGCCCCGACCGCTCGCGGCCGGTACCACCCGAGCGGACCGTGCGGCCGGCCGTCCGCCGGATCCTCGAACTCATCGAGCCGGGCATCGCCTTCGTCACCAACCGGCTGGGCGACGTGCTCGCCCACACCGACGGGTTCGCCACGGTCATGCGCGACACCGGGCTGCTGGACGCCGAGGAGCCCAATCTCACCAGGTACGTCTTCACCCACCCGCAGGCCCGGACGGTCCTCGCGAACTGGGATCAGATCGCGGACGAGCAGGTCTTCAACCTGTGGCTCGGACCCTCGACCGAGAGCTTCGAATGGTTCACGGCCGATTTCGCGCCCGTCGCCGGCGCCGAGTTCACCCGGCGACTCCACCGCCACCTCCCCCCGCCTCGGGTGCCGTTCACGATGCACCATCCTCGCGCCCACCAGCTGAGCTGGGATCGGGAGACGCTCGAACTTCCCACCCCGGACGCCCAACAGTTGGTCGTCTGGCTACCGGCCGACGAAGCGACCGCAACAGCGGTCGATCAGATGCGCCACCACCCGCGACGCGCCACCCTCCGCGCGGTCTGAACCGGAACACCGCGACTCACGTACGAGACGCCCAGCGCTCGACCGCACCCGCGGCTCAGCCGGATGTGGCCAGCCGCCCCGCAGCCGTCAATCGGCGCACTGCGGCCTCGTGCGGCACGGCGTGGCTGGTGCGACCGCCCATTCCCCTGGTGGTCGTGGCGGTGAAGACCGAGTTGAGCAGCGCCTCCTCGACCGAGTCGAGTACGGCGGTGAAGATCGGAGTGATCTGTGCGTCGGGGATCGTCGGCTGGTCCGGCGCGGCGGTGCTGAACGCGATCGCGTAGTCGCCGCTCTCGTTGCTGTACGACGCGCCGACCCGACCCATGGCGAAGATGGCTCGGCGGGCCAGGCGACCGAGTTGCCGAGCGTCCAGGGGCGCGTCGGTGGCCACCACGATCATGCACGAGTTGCCGGGCGGTTCGGTCCGGTCGGCGTCCGGGATCAGTTCGTCCACGGGCAGCGGCACGCCGAGCGCGGTCAGCACGCCACCGAAGTTGGACTGGGTGAGCGCACCGACGGTCAGCGGGCGGTCGAATCCGTCCACCAGCCTGGACGAGGTGCCGATCCCCGCCTTGTAGCCCAGGGCCGTGGTGCCCGTCCCGGCTCCGACGCACCCTTCCGCCGGCAGGCCGCCGGCAGCCGAGGTGAGGGCGGCATGCACGTGTTCCTCGGCGATGGGGCGTTGCCGAATGTCCGACAGGTGCCCGTCGTTGGTCTCCCCCACCAGCGGGTTGAACGAAACGCCGTCCGGTCGGCGGTCCATGAGGTAGGTCAGCAGCGCGTCCGCGGCCCGGAACACCGACAGGGTGGCCGTCAGGACGATCGGTGACTCCAGGACCCCGAGTTCGTCCACCTGCGTCGAGCCCACCAGCTTCCCGTAGCCGTTGCCGCGGTACACGGCCGCCGGCAACGTCCACCGCTGCGGGCCGAGCTGGCTCGGCACAACCGCCGTGACGCCGGTGTGCAGGTCGTGGCCGTCCTCGACGGTGGTGTGCCCGACCAGCACCCCCGGTACGTCGGTGATCGCGTTGTGTCGCCCGGTGGGCAACGCCCCGACCACGATGCCGAGTTCACGGGTACGGGGACGACGGGCTGGCTGGCTCATACGGCTCCAGGGTGTCGGATCGCGGCGCCGGAGTTCGGTGGTCCGGGCGCGGTGCGCGATCTGCGGAATGCTGACCCCAGAAATCATGGATTACTACCGGCAGAGCGGCGAACGGGACCGCCTGGCCGCGGGCGCGGGCATGCTGGAGTTCCTGCGTACCTGGGACGTTCTGACCCGGGTACTTCCCGACCCGCCCACAACCGTGCTGGACGTCGGCGGGGCCACCGGTGCGTACGCCGGACCGCTCGCCGGGGCCGGCGACCGGGTACACGTCGTCGACCCGGTGCATCGCTGACGGCCGTGGCTGCTTCGCGGGCCGGGGTCCCGTGCCGCCGGGCGGCGACCGGCGGCACGGGAGAGGTACGTCAACCCATCGCGTCGAGCAGCGGCACGAGCTGCTCCTCCTCGTACACCAGGTGGCGCTCGAGTTCGTCGGTGAGCTGATCCACCTGCCGCCGTACCTCCGCCGGGTCGGCCCCCTGGTCGCGAACCACTGCCTGGAGGTGGTCGACGAGCCCCGCCACGCGGACGTGTTCGGCCCGCAGCCGCTCCAGCGTCGGCGCGAGCTGAGGATGCTGCGCGGCGATCCCGACGAACATGCCGCCGTCCTCCTGCGTGTGGTGGTGGTGCAATCCCTGGCAGACGGCCAGGCAGTTCACTCGCAGCTGAGCGCCGAGCCGGGGGCCCGTCGCCGCTACCTCGTGGCGGATCAGGGCCAGTTCCCGGCGGAACGCGTCGTGGATCCGAATGAGGGCCGTACCCCAGGACGACGCCTCGGGCGGACCACCGCCGGTGCGTTCGAGCGCGACCACCGGAAGGGTCCGGTCGGTTTTCGCCTGGTACTCCGCCCAGCCCGGGTCGGCCTCGGCTGCCCGAGCGAACATCTCGTCGCGCTCCGGCCCGCTGAGTACGCTCGCCCGAGCCGGGTAGGTGAAGATGCCATCTTCGACGGTGACCTGCGGATCGCCGAGGATGTTGTGGAACCAGTCCGGGTGCCTGGGGGCGCCGCCGGCCGAGGCGATGACCAGGATCCGGCCCCCCTCATCGGGTAGGTAGCCCAGCGGTGTGGTGTGCGGCGCGCCGGTGCGTGAACCGGTAGTGGTGAGCAGGATCAGCCGTCCGTTCTCGAACGGGCCACCGACTCGGCCCCCGTTGGCACGGAACTCGGCGATGATCTGGGTGTTGAAGTCGTTGGGCAATGCTCCGCTTCCTTCGATTCAGCGGGTACGGAGGCGCGCGTGACGCAGGCGAGTGACGTCCGCGACGCAAGAGTTCGGAGAAGAAGGCCGATGTGGCCGTGAGTGCATTCGTGAGGCGGGTGCGCAGGCGTGGCATGGCGGGCCGCGGGCCCGCCGCACGGTCACTGGGCGGCCGGGTGCCTCACTCGTTCGTGGCCCAAGGCCGACCCGGCAGTCACGCGGAGAAGCCTAGTGCCGCAGTCGCGGGCGGGCAACGGAAGTAGGCGCCTCACCTGACGTCGCTCGCCGCCGGCAGCGCCGGCAGCCGGCACGAACACCACCCCAGCGCGGACTCGCGGACGTAAGGTGCGGCGATGAAGGTCAACCGGATGCCGGGCCGGTACCCGCACACCGAGCAGGCTCGTCCCGGTCTGGCGCCCGGCGCCCGCGGGCCGGTGGGCACCATGTTCGCGGCGTTGTACGGCGAGCTGACCCCGCACCCGTGGCGGAGCACGGACCAGGACGCCTATTCGCTCTTCTACGACCGGTCCCTCGCCATGGGCTGGCTCGACGACGTCGGCGGGGTCGTCCGGCACACCGCCGAGGGCGTCGAGGAGCGGCGGACCGGGGCGGCCGGCCTGTGGGGCATGAACGACGCGGGGCAGGATCATCCGCTTGCCGAGCCGGAGTCGGCCCTGGTCGCGTGGTTCCAGGTGGGGGTCGAGCCGCTGGCCGAGGGCCGGCCGCTGCCGGTGCAGCCGTTCCTGCGCTGTGTCGGTGACACGGCGGCGCGACTCGGTACCCTGCAACTGCACGCGGTGCAGGTGTTGCTGCCCGTCCAGGTCCTCGGCGGCGCATCGCGGCCGGCAGCCGCGGGGATTCCGCCGTCGCTGAGCACTCCCGGCTGGTTCGCTGACGGCGACCCGCGCTCGCGGACTCAGGTGCGGATCACGCTGGACAGCGGCCAGAGTCCGTCCGTCCCGGCGGCGGCTCCGGAGTTGCGAGAGTCGATGAACCGGCTCGATCAGCCGGTGTTCGCCTGCGGGTCGTACTCCCTCACCGAGCACGACCCGCTGGCGACGCGCCCTCCGTTCGACGACGGCCTCTGGAACGGCCCGCCGCTGCACCGGGTGAGCTTCCACGGCACGCTCGCCGAGTGGTCGCTGGACGCGATCGGCTGGCTGGGCGGTTTCCTCGCCGACCTGGGCGCGGTGCACGCGGTCGCGACCCCGCTGCTGCTCACCGCCAGTCGCTCCTAGGCTTCAGACCGACCCTTCACACGCGTCCGCTTGCCGTACGTCGTGCACCGCCGCGACTTGTAGTCGGGTCCTCGTTCCTGGGAAGGTCGGGGCGTGGCGGGGATGACTGGGGGCGACGTCGTACGGGCGGCCGGCGAGATGGTGCGGACGCTCGACCCGTACACCGGCAGGGACTGGGGCGTGCCGGCTGGCGGGCTGACGTGGAGCTGCTGGACCACAGCCGCGCACGTCGCCCACGACCTGCTGGCGTACGCCGGGCAGGTCAGCGGCCGACCCACGGACGGCTACCTGCCGTTCGACCTGCGGGTCGCCTCCGGCGCGAGCCCACGCGAGGTGCTGACCGTGGTCACCGCCTGCGCCGGTCTGCTCGCCGCGATCATCGACGCGGTCGACCCGGGCACCCGCGCCTGGCACTACGGGCCGTGTGATCCGGGCGGGTTCGCGGCGATGGGTGTGGCCGAGACGCTGCTGCACACCGGGGACATCACCACGGGTCTCGGGGTGTCGTGGGAGCCGCCGGCCGACCTGTGCGCCGCCGTCATCGATCGGCTCTTCCCGGACGCCCCGACCGGCCCGCCGGCACAGGTGCTGTGCTGGCTGACCGGCCGGGGCGAGTTGCCCGGCCGGGCGCGACGTACGTCCTGGAGCTGGCGGGCCGCCCTCGACTGAGCCGATGCGCGTCCCCGCGACCGGCCGAACCGGCCGGTCGCCGGGTGTTGCTCCCGGACGGTGCGGCCGGGAGCAACACCCGGCTGCGGGGCGGTCGGTGACGGGCCGGGAGTGGCGTCAGTCCTGCTCGGGCGGGCCGGTCTCCTGCAGCCGGCCGTCGTCGAGGCGCAGCCAGCGGTTCACCGCGATCTCCCGCAGGAACCGGTCGTCGTGGCTGACCACCACGAACGCTCCCCGGTACGCGCCGAGCGCGTTCTCCAGCTGGGCGACGCTCACCAGGTCGAGGTTGTTGGTGGGCTCGTCGAGCAGCAGCAGCTGCGGCGCAGGCTCGGCGAACAGCACGCACGCCAGGGTGGCGCGGAGCCGCTCGCCACCGGAGAGCACCCCGACGGGCAGATGCGCGCGGGGACCGCGGAACAGGAACCGCGCCAGCAGGTGCATGCGCTGCGCCTCGGGAAGCGCCGGAGCGTACGCGGCCAGGTTCTCCAGCACGGTGCGGTCGAGGTCCAGCAGATCCAGCCGCTGCGACAGGTACGCGACGCGTCCCTCGGCGTGCCGGATCCGCCCGCCCTCCGGTGCGAGGTCGCCGTTCATCAGCCGCAGCAGCGTGGACTTGCCGGCGCCGTTGCGGCCGGACAGGGCGATCCGTTCCGGACCGCGAATGATCAGGTCGACGCCGTCGCCGCCGAAGACAGCCCGCTCACCGAGGCGCACCTGAATGTCCTCGCCCTCGAAGAGGGTACGGCCGGCCGGTACGGCGGTGTCCGGCAGCTCGATGGCGATCTTCTGCTCGTCGCGCAGGGCGCGGCTGGCCTCGTCGAGCCGGGCGCGGGCCTCGCTGACCCGGGAGGCGTGCACCTCGTTCGACCGGCCGGCGGACTCCTGGGCGCTGCGCTTCAACCCACCGGCGACGATCCGGGCCAGTCCGGCGTTGCCCAGGTTACGGCTGGCGTTGCTGGCCCGGCGGGCGGCCCGCTCCCGAGCCTGCTGCATCTCCCGCTTCTCCCGTTTGACCTCCTGCTCGGCGTTGCGGACGTTCTTCTCGGCGACCTCCCGGGCCGCCCGCACCGCCTCGGAGTACGCGGTGAAGTTGCCGCCGTACAGGCGCAGCTCGCCCCGGTCGAGTTCGGCGATGCGGTCCATCCGGTCCAGCAACGCCCGGTCGTGGCTGACCAGCAGCAGGGTGCCGTGCCAGTCGTCGAGCACCTCGTACAGCCGCCGTCGGGCGTCGGCGTCGAGGTTGTTGGTGGGCTCGTCGAGCAGCAGCACGTCGGGCCGTTTCAACAGCTGCGCGGCGAGGCCGAGGGAGATGACCTGCCCGCCGCTGAGGGTGTGCAGGCGTCGGTGCAGCGACACGTCACCGAGGCCGAGCCGGTCCAGTTCGGCGCGGGTGCGTTCCTCGATGTCCCAGTCGTTGCCGATCGTGGTGAAGTGTTCCTCGCCGGTGTCGCCGGACTCGATGGCGTGCAGGGCCTTGATCAGCGCGGCGACCCCGAGCACCTCGGCCACGGTCAGGTCGGCGGCCAGCGGCAGGGTCTGCGGCAGGTAGCCGAGCACTCCGTCGACGGACATGCTGCCGCCGGTGGGCTGGTACTCGCCGGCGATCAGCTTGAGCAGGGTGCTCTTGCCGGCCCCGTTGGGCGCTACGAGCCCCGTTCGGCCGTCGCCGACGGTGAAGGAGAGTTCCTGGAACACCGGGGTGTCGTCCGGCCACGAGAAGGAGAGGTTGGAGCAGATGATGGATGCGCTGGACATGGGTGGACCTCGGAAGGCTGGCGGGCGCGCCGCGGGCGCGGCCCGGGAGGCGAATCAGGAAGACGACGGCTGGGCCACGACGCCGGCGCTTACCCGCGCCGCCGGTGGCCACTCACTGTCCGGTGTCACCCGGAGATGTCGTCTTCGCCCACCATGTCTGGTCTCCCTGGTATCGGTCACTCGCCGGGCAACGGTAACAGCCGTCGGGTCCACGGCAACTCAATTTCAAGACTCGTCGGTGGCGGCAGGGGACGCCGAGAGGCTCACCCGACCGCAGCGGCATGGCGTACGTGCCGGTGCCCGTCGCGTGGGAACGGTGGCCGGGCCGGCAGCACCTCGACGAACCCGAAGCCGGCCTTCTCGGCGACCCGGCAGGAGGCGGGGTTGTCGATCTGGTGCAGCAGGTCCAGCCGGGCCAGCCCGGCGAAGTGCGTGAACGCCCAGCGGCTGACCGCGTCGACGGCGCGGCCCGCGACGCCACGTCCGCGTGCCGGCGCGGCCGTCCAGTAGCCCACCTCGGCGTCCGGCCGGCCCGGCGCGACGTTCTTGAGCACCACGTTCGCCACCAGCCGGTCGCCGCCCTGCGGGTTCGGCTCGCACACGGCGAACGCGAACCGTACGCCGGCCTGCCAGTCCTCGCGTACCTCGTCGACGAAGCGGCGTGCGTCTGCCGTGGTGCGCACCGGGAACCGGGTGCGGCTGCGCAGCACCGGGTCCTGATGCGCCACGATCAGCGCGTCCTGGTCGTCGTCGCGCCACGGACGCAGGAGCAGTTCCGGTGCGGATGCGGTCGCCGGGACGCGCAGGATGATCGACACAGGCTCATTCTGCGCGGTCGTACGGCCGACGGGATACCCCGGTTGCCGGTCCTTCAGGCGGCGGGGCGGCGACGCCACGGCCGCCAGCCCCGCCGGGGCGTACGGTCGTCGGCGGCCGCGGTCGACGGCGCGGGGGTGGCCAGGGCGCTGCGGCGATCGTCGCGCCAGCGGCGGACCACCTCGTCGACGTTGACCGGGCGCACCACGACCCGCGGGCCGGTCGGCAGCCGCAGCCACGCGATGATGTCGGCGTTCAGCAGGGCGCAGAAGTCGCGTACGGACTGCTCGGTGGGCAGGTTACGCACCTCGTCGGGCACCTGCTCGACCCGGCGGCGCAGCTGCAGCGGCGTGGGCAGCAGCAGGTCGCTGGGAAGCTTCTCCCGCTGCATGAAGCTCTTGATCCACCACGATTCGTCGTACGGCAGGTTCCGGCCCGGAATCGGCTTGCCCGCCCCCGGCAGGTTGTCGAACTCGCCGCGCTCCTGTGCCGAGCGGATCTCCGCCTCGACCGCCGCTTCCCACATGTTCGTCATCCGACCCCCTCCCCGGCCCACGGTAACGCGCCGACCCGTCGGGTCGGCCCGGTAGTCAAAGCGTCCGGGCCGCCGCCACGCATTCCCGGCCCGGGTCACGTGACGGTGGGCCAACGCCGGTCCGGCCGCATTCCCCCACCGGAAACGGGACCGTAGAGTCCAGCTGTTGATCAGTGACAGGAAGGTGCGGTCGATGGTGGATACGGGTGCGCTGCTGGGAATATCCCTCGTGGCGATCGGCATCGTGCTTACGCCCGGCCCGAACATGGTCTACCTGGTGTCCCGTTCGGTGACCCAGGGGCGACGGGCCGGCTTCATCTCGCTGCTCGGCGTCGCCGCCGGGTTCGGGGTCTACCTGGTGGCTGCGGTCGCCGGGCTGGCCACCGTGTTCGTGCTGGTGCCGGCGCTGTACACGGCGGTGAAGCTGGCCGGCGCGGCGTATCTGCTCTGGCTGGCCTGGCGGACGCTGCGACCCGGTGGAAGTTCGCCGTTCACGCCGGCGCCGCTGCCCGCGGAACGGCCGCGAAGGCTGTTCACCATGGGGCTGGTCACCAACCTGCTCAACCCGAAGATCGCGATCCTCTACGTGTCGCTGCTGCCGCAGTTCCTGGAGCCGCAGCGCGGGCACGTCGCCATGCAGAGTCTGCTGCTGGGCCTGACCCAGGTCAGCATCGCGGTGGCCGTGAACGGGCTGATCGTGCTGACCGCCGGCTCGCTCGCCGGGTTCTTCGCCCGCCGGCCGCTGTGGCTGCGCGTGCAGCGTTGGGTGATGGGCAGCGTGCTGGGCACGCTCGCCGTGCGCATCGCCGCCGACCGGTCCCGCGCCGCCGTGGCCACCCCCTGAACAGCTGCCGATCTCGTGCCGGCGTGGTCACCCGCTGCCCGGCCGACGGGTCCCGCGTCGCCGCGCCGCCGAAGGCCGGCCGGCCCGGGAGTACGTGAGGGCGGGTGGCGGGGGCCGGCGCACTAGACTTCGCCCTCGATGGACGTCCAGCCCGCCCCCGACCTTCGTCCCTGCGCCCACTGTGGACGCCCGGTGCCGCAGCGCGTCGGCGCCGGCCGGCCGTTCCGGTACTGCCGTGACAACGACGGCGCCTGCCAGCGGGCCTCCCGCAACAGCCGCATGCGGCACCGCAACGCGCCCGGCCTGCCCGGCCAGGTGGCCCGCACCTGGGAGGCGGTGGACCGGCTCGACCAGATCGTGGAGACGCTGACCGAGGCGTTGCACGCCGAGCTCTCCCCCGTCGGGGTGGAGCGGCAGCTCGCCCAGGCCCGCGCCGAGGCGGCAACCGAGATCGCCGCCGCGCAGACCGAACGGGACGAGGCGCGCGGCGAGGCCGAGGACGCCGCCGCGGCGGCCGCGCAGGCCCGTGAGCAGGCGCGGAGCGCGGCCGCCGAGCGGGACACGGCCCGTGCCGACGCCGCCCGCAGCGCCGAGCAGGCCGACCGGGACGCCGAACGGGCGCGGCAGGCCGAAGCGGCCCGGGACGAGTCCCTTCGCGCGGCCACCGCCGCGGAGGCGCTGCGAGTGCAGGCCGAACGGGACCGGGACGCGGCGCGGCAGGAACTGCGTACGGTGCGCGCGGAACGTGACACCGAGCGGGGTCGGATCGCCGACCTGACCGCGGAGCGGGACACCGCCCGCGCCGACGCCGACCGGGCCACCCGCGACGCCGCCGAGGCGCACGAACGTGCGCAGCGGTGGCAGGCCGAGGTGGAGGACGTGCGCCGGCAGGTCGAGCAGGCCCGCGCCGACGCCGCCCGGGCCCGTGCCGGTGCCGCCGATGCCGTACGTGCCCGCGAGGAGGCCGACCGGGCCCGGGACCGGGCGGAGACGGCCACCCGGCAGGCCGAGGCCGCCCGCCTGGAGACCGACGCCGTGGCCGGTCACCTGCGTTCCGAGCTGACGGCGGCCGCCGCGCGCGGCGACGCGCTCGCCGACGAGTTGGCCGCCGCGCGGCGGGCCGCGGCCACCGCCGAGGGCCGGCTGACCGAACTGACCGTACGACTGCACGCCGCCGAGACCGACCGGGACTCCGCCCAGCAGCGGGTGGCCCAGCTCGCCGGTCAGGTCAGCGACCTGGCCGCGGCGCTGGCCCGCCTCGGTGCGGATGCCGCGTCCGCCGCGGGCCCCGACGTGCCGGCACGCTGAGCCTGCCGGCGGCGACACCGAGCCCGGCTCATCCGGGACGTGCGCCCCGCTCAGCGCGGCGTGGATCATCCCGGCCGTGCCGCGGTGCCGCGGTGCCGGTCGATCCGCAGGTTGGGACGCGGCGGCGGCGGGTTGCGGCCGCGTGGGAGGCTTCCCACGTGGGCAAGACGCATGAGCGGATCGAGGGACGGCTGCGGTCGTTCATCGAGTCCCAGCCGATGTTCTTCACCGCCACCGCGCCGCTGGCCGGCGACGGCACCATCAATCTGTCCCCCAAGGGCCTGCGTGGCTCGTGGGCGGTGCTCGACGAGCAAACTGTCGCATACCTGGACGTCGCCGGCAGCAATGCCGAGACGGTCGCGCACCTGCGGGAGAACGGGCGGATCACGCTCATGTGGTGCGCGTTCCAGGGGCCGCCGAACGTCGTCCGCGTGCACGGGCGGGGCGAACCGGTGTTCCGCGACGACCCACGCTGGCGGGAGCTGATCGGCCACTTTCCCGACATCGATCCGAGCCTGCACGGTCTGCGGGCGATCATCGTGGTGCGGGCCGAGCTGATCCGGGACACCTGCGGCTACGCGGTGCCGTTCATGACCTACGACGGTGACCGTGACCTGCACGGCAAGCGGTTCGCCCGGGAGGACGACGCATCGTTGAGCGACTACTTCGCCGGCAAGCAGCACGTCGCCAGCAGCATCGACGGGCTGCCCGGCCTGCCGTTGCCACTGCCTTCGACACCGGCGGCGTGACGGGGGTCTCACCTGCCGGATGACGCAGGTTGCGCCGACCGCCGCAACCTGCGTGCCGTCGCGGCGGTTAACATCGCCGGGACAGTCACAGCTTCATCATCGCGGTTCGGCCGGGGCGACCTCGCCGGGCCGCTGTGACGGCCAGCTACCCTTGTCCAGGCTCGGCCGTGGGCGCTGCGCGCCCTTTCGGCGGGAATGGGCTGGCAGGCCCGGACCGTTACACGAGAAGACCAGCACCACGAACGAGGGGAAGTCGATCATGGGCGAGCGTATGCTGCGCGGAAGCCGCCTTGGCGCGGTGAGCTACGAGTCCGACCGCAACACCGAGCTCGCGCCACGGCAGACCCGCGAGTACCTGTGCGCCAAGGGCCACCAGTTCGAGGTGCCGTTCGCCGTCGACGCCGAGGTCCCGACGACCTGGGAGTGCAAGTTCGACGGCAGCGTCGCCCGGCTGGTCGACGGCAGCGAGCCGGAGCAGAAGAAGGCCAAGCCGCCGCGTACCCACTGGGACATGCTGCTGGAGCGGCGCTCGATCGCCGAGCTGGAGGACATCCTCGCCGAGCGGCTCCAGGAGGTCCGGACCCGACGCGGCCGGGCCTGACACGAACAGCGAGCACCGAAAAGGGCCGGTGCCGCAGCGGGCCGAGGAACGCCAGCTCCAGCCGCTCCTTGACCGCTGACATGCCGCCCACGTCGGCCAGCCGGACGGTCGAGG
>NZ_JBEXFP010000049.1:0-48614 GCF_040606825.1 Micromonospora sp. NPDC005367
GGTCGCGCTTCTCCTGGAGCTGGCCGTTGCCCATCTTCAGGTCGCGCATCTGGAAGGGCCGGACAGGAGCCGTTCCGCCGGGGCACCGCCGGCCGCACCGCCGGCCGGCCCTGGCCCCTCCGGTCCGGCCGCGCCCGACCCCGGCCCCGGCGGCACGGCTCCTGTCCGGCCCTTCCAGCTGCGCGACGTGAAGCTGGGCAACGGCCTGCTCCAGGAGAAGCGCGACCGCACGAAGAACTACCTCCGGCAGTACGACGAGCGCCGCTTCCTGGTGCTGTTCAACAACCAGGCCGGCCGCCCGAACCCCGCGGGCGTGTCGGTACCCGGCGGCTGGGAGGACGGCGGGCTGCTCAGCGGCCACTGGGCCGGCCACTTCATGACCGGCCTGGCACAGGCGTACGCCGACCAGGGCGAGTCGATCTTCAAGACCAAGCTCGACTGGATGGTCGACGAGATCGCCGCCTGCCAGGATGCGATCACCGCCCGGATGGGTGCCGGCGGCGGCCCGGGCGGCGGCGACCCGGAGGAGCCGCAGATCGGTCGCGCGCCGGGCAGGTTCGACAGCGGGCTCCGGCTGAACGGTCCCAGCGCGGCGCAGCACGTGACCCTCCCCCAGGAAGCGATCAGCCAGCTCACCGACTTCACGATCGCCACCTGGGTGAACCTGGCGTCGGCCCAGAGCTGGAGCCGGGTGTTCGACTTCGGTCAGAACGCCACTGTCAACATGTTCCTGACCGCGCGCGCGGGCGTCACCGGCAACGTGCCGCGGTTCGCCATCACGACCGGCGGATCCGGTGCTGAGCAGCAGATCAACGGCGATGCGGCGTTGCCGACGAACGAATGGGTGCACCTGGCGGTCACGCTGACACAGAACACGGGCACGCTGTACGTGAACGGTCGGGTGGCCGGCACGAACTCGAACATGACCCTCAACCCGACGCACCTCGGGAACCCCGGAAACCGGTGGATCGGACGGTCCCAGTACGGCGACCCGTTCCTGGACGCGACCATCGACGAGTTCCACATCTTCGACCGGGCCCTGAGCCAGCAGGAGGTCCAGTCCCTGCTGGACTCGGCGGCCGGCACCACCGGCGGCGGAACGATCGCCTGGTACCGGTTCGACGAGGAGGGCGGCTCCACCCTCAAGGACTCCTCGCCCAACGGCCGGGACGCGGGCGTCGTGGCGAACCAGGCCGAGACCGAACTGTGGGTCCCGACCCACCCCGGCTACGTGGGCGCCATCCCGGAGGACGCCGTGCTGCGCCTCGGCCCGCCGCGGTGGGCGGTCTACGGCGGCAACAAGGACACCAACACCTGGGCCCCGTGGTACACGCAACACAAGATCATGCGTGGCCTGCTCGACGCCTACTACCACACGGACAACCAGAAGGCGCTCGACGTGGTGGTGAAGATGGCCGACTGGGCTCATCTCGCGCTGACCGTCGGGGACAAGAACCACCCCGACTACACGGGCCCGATCACGCGGGACAACCTGAACTACATGTGGGACCTCTACATCGCCGGGGAGTTCGGCGGCGCGAACGAGGTGTTCCCCGAGGTCTACGCGCTCACCGGCGACGCGAAGCACCTGGAGACCGCCAAGTGCTTCGACAACCGCGAGTCGCTCTTCGACGCCTGCGTGCAGAACCGCGACATCCTCGTGGTGACTCCGGAGAACCGGCCCGGTCGTCGGCGTCCGGACCGGTTGCACGCCAACACCCACGTGCCGCAGTTCATCGGCTACATGCGGGTCTACGAGCACACCGGCGACCGGGAGTACTTCCAGGCGGCGAAGAACTTCTACGGGATGGTCGTACCGCACCGCACGTTCGCCCACGGCGGGACGGGCGGGAACTACCCCGGTTCCAACAACAACACCGAGATGTTCCAGAACCGGGACAACATCGCGAACGCGATGGCCCAGGGCGGCGCGGAGACCTGCACCACGTACAACGTTCTCAAGCTGGCCCGCAACCTGTTCCTCCATGAGCACGACGCCGCGTACATGGACTACTACGAGCGGGGCCTGCTCAACATGATCACCGGCTCCCGCGCCGACAGCACGAGCGTCAGCAACCCGCAGGTCACCTACTTCCAGCCGCTGACGCCGGGCACCAACCGCAGCTACGGCAACACCGGAACGTGCTGCGGCGGAACGGGCCTGGAGAACCACACCAAGTACCAGGAGACGATCTACTTCAAGTCCGCCGACGGCGGGACGCTGTGGGTCAACCTCTACGCGGCCTCGACGCTGACCTGGGCGGAGAAGGGCTTCACCGTCGTCCAGGAGACGAACTACCCGCGAGAGGACCACACCAGGCTGACCGTGAACGGCAGTGGTCGGCTCGACATCAAGCTGCGGGTGCCGGGCTGGGTACGGAAGGGCTTCTTCGTCTCGATCAACGGCAAGGCGCAGAAGGTCGACGCGAAGGCGGGCCGCTACCTGACGTTGAGCCGTACCTGGTCGCGCGGCGACACGATCGACATCCGGATGCCGTTCAGCATCCGGATCGAGCGGGCGCTCGACCGTCCCGACACCCAGTCGATCTTCTGGGGCCCGGTTCTCCTCCAGATCCTCGGCAACCCCGGCAACGGGGCCTACCGCGAGCTCACCCTCTACAGCCGACTGAAGCGGGACGGCGACTACGCCCGCTCGGCCATCACCCACGCGAGCACCACGGCCGCGGGAGACCCGCTGTTCACCACGCACGATCTCACCCTGCGCCCGTACTACATCAGCGACACCCAGCCCGCCTCCTCGTACTTCCGCCGGGTCGAGCCGACGATCGTGTTCGGGTCCATCGACACCGGGGTTGCGAACCGCAAGCGCAACGACGGGTTGCCCAACTACGACGTACCCGTGTCGGGCATCACCTCGCCCGGCGACGACGGCCCGACCTTCCTCGACCTGGTGTGGGACCAGGCGCCCTTCGGCAATCACGGTCAGTTCGTCTCGGCCGTGACCCGCACCGCGGAGTCGTTCCGCCGGGCGGGGGTCTTCACCGCGGTGGAGTCGGCTCGCGTGGTCTCGGGCGCGGCCCGGGCCAACCGGGATCTCGAGCCGTGAGGCCGGCTCGTCCGTAACCGACGGCACGGCGTCCGCGCGCGGGCGGCGGTCCGGTCCACGACCGGGCCGCCGTTCGCGCGTGCCCGCCGCAGCCGGGCGGGACCGCACAGTCGGCCCGTGTGGCGACGGCGTCCGGAGTGCCATCTGTGAGCGCTAACAGGACGGTCTCGCGCAGCGCTCGACCGGGTCCGGCACGCCGCCGCCGAACCGGTCCGTCCGTACGCCGGTCACCGCCGGTTGAGAGGTGATTGTGGTCGGCCAACGGGGCTGGACCAGAGCGTTACACGTATGTTTCCGACGGGGCCTTGACGGATGTTTATGTGAGCGCTAACACTATGGCCAGGAAGTGAGCGGAGGATGGCATGAGCGTATCCGTGGAGCCGGAAGACCGGTTCGTCATCGGCGTCGACTTCGGAACGTTGTCCGGGCGGGCCCTGGTGGTGCGCGTTCGTGACGGCGCCGAGCTGGGCACGGCGGTGCACGCCTACCGTAGCGGCGTCATGGACTCGGTGCTGGCCGCCGACGGGCAGCAGCTGCCGGCCGACTGGGCGCTGCAGGACCCCGACGACTACCGGGACGTCCTGCGGCACGCCGTGCCGGCGGCGCTCGCGGCGAGCGGCGTACCGGCCGACCGGATCGACGGCATCGGGATCGACTTCACCGCCTGCACCGTGCTGCCCACCCTGGCCGACGGCACCCCGTTGTGCGAGCTGCCCGACCTGCGCACCCGCCCGCACGCCTACGTCAAGCTGTGGAAGCACCACGCCGCCCAGCACCAGGCCGACCGCATCAACGAGCTCGCGCACCAGCGCGGCGAGCCCTGGATCGGCCGCTACGGCGGCAAGATCTCCGCCGAGTGGCAGTACGCGAAGGCGTTGCAGCTGCTCGAGGAGGACCCCGAGATCTACACCCGGGCGGAGCGGTGGATCGAGGCCGCCGACTGGATCGTCTGGCAGCTGTGCGGTACGGAGACCCGCAACGTGTGCACGGCGGGATACAAGGGCATCCACCAGGACGGTCGCTACCCGTCGCGGGACTACCTCGCCGCGCTGAACCCGGACTTCGCGGACTTCGTACAGAAGATCGACGGTCCGCTGGCCGCGCTGGGCGAGCGAGCCGGCGGGCTGACCGCGCAGGCCGCGGCGTGGACCGGGCTGCGCGAGGGCATCGCCGTGGCGGTCGGCAACGTGGACGCCCACGTCACCGCCGCGGCCGCGCAGGCTCTCGAGCCGGGCCGGCTGGTCGCCATCATGGGCACCTCGACCTGCCACGTGGTCAACGGCACCGAGCTGGCCGAGGTGGCCGGCATGTGCGGTGTGGTCGACGGCGGCATCAGCGCGGGCCACTGGGGGTACGAGGCCGGCCAGAGCGGTGTGGGCGACATCTTCGGCTGGTACGTCGAACACGCCGCACCCGCCGGGTACGCCTCGCACGAGTCGTTGAGCGAGGAGGCCGCCAGGCAGCCGGTGGGCGCGCACGGGCTGGTGGCGCTGGACTGGTGGAACGGCAACCGGTCGCTGCTGGTCAACCACGACCTGAGCGGGGTGATCGTGGGGCTGACCCTGGCCACCCGGCCACCGGACATCTACCGGGCGCTGCTGGAGTCCACCGCGTACGGCACCCGAATGATCATCGAAGCGTTCGCCGAGGCGGGCGTGCCGGTGAACGAGCTGGTCGTGGCGGGTGGACTCACCAACAACCCGCTGCTGATGCAGATCTACGCCGACGTCACCGACCGGCCGCTGAGCATCATCGGCTCCGCCCAGGGGCCCGCGCTGGGCTCGGCGATCCACGCGGCGGTCGCCGCGGGGACCCACCCCGACGTGCCGGCGGCCGCCGCGGCGATGGGCCGGGTCACCCGCGACGCCTACCTGCCGGACCCGGAGCGGGTCCGCGCCTACGACGCGCTGTACGCCGAGTACCGGCGGCTGCACGATCACTTCGGCAGGGGCGGCGACGACGTACTGCTGCGCCTGCGCACCATCCGTAACGCCGCCCGATCGGCGACCGTGCCCACACCGGCCGGCGAGGTCGCACTGTCCCAGGAGGCAATGGCATGAGCGAGCAGCGCAGTAGGAACGACACGGTGGCGCGGCTGCGCGAGACGGTCGCCGCCCTGCACGCCGAACTGGTCAGGTACGACCTGGTCGCCTGGACCTCGGGCAACGTGTCGGCACGGGTGCCGGGTCAGGACCTGATGGTCATCAAACCGAGCGGGGTCTCCTACGACGACCTCCGGCCCGACAAGATGGTCGTCTGCGACCTCGACGGGGTCGTGGTGGAGGGGGATCTGTCGCCGTCGAGCGACACGGAGGCGCACGCCTACGTCTACCGGGCTATGCCCGACGTCGGCGGGGTCGTGCACACCCACAGCGGGTACGCGACGGCCTGGGCCGCGTGTGGTGAGCCGATCCCCTGCTACCTCACCGCGCAGGCCGACGAGTTCGGCGGCGAGATCCCGGTCGGGCCGTTCGCCCTCATCGGTGGTGACGACATCGGCAAGGGCATCGTGGCCACCCTGTCCGGGCACCGCTCGCCGGCAGTGCTGATGCGCAACCACGGGGTCTTCACCGTCGGTCCCAACGCGAAGGCGGCGGTCAAGGCGGCGGTGATGTGCGAGGACGTCGCCCGCACCGCCCATTTCGCCAGGTCGCTCGGTCAGCCGCTGCCGATCGCCGCCGAGGACGTCGACTCGCTCTACGCGCGCTATCAGAACGTCTACGGGCAGAGCACCGTCCCGGCGCCGCGCCGGTAGCGCCACCGAGACCCCGGCCGGCTCCGCACCCCAGGGTCGGCTGGCTGAACGCACCTCGACGCACCAACCATCGTCTGCCCCGCCGGCGCGCTGGGGCGGCAGGCACAGCCAGGAAGGCCCACCTCACCCCCACAAGGAGTCAGCACATGCGAATCACGGGCAACATCCTCACCCGCCGCGGCTTCGGCGCCATGCTGGCCGCCGGGCTGCTCGTCACCGGGCTTGGCGCCTGCGCCAACAGCGACACCGGCGAGGCCACCGGCACGGGCGGCGACGACAAGCTCGTCCTCGGGTTCTCGCAGGTCGGCGCGGAGAGCGGCTGGCGTACCGCGAACACCACCTCCGTCCAGGAGGCCGCCGCCGAGGCCGGCATCGAGCTGAAGTTCGACGACGCCCAGCAGAAGCAGGAGAACCAGATCAAGGCCATCCGCAACTTCATCCAGCAGAAGGTCGACGTGATCGCCTTCTCGCCCGTGGTGGAGTCGGGCTGGGACACCGTGCTGAAGGAAGCCAAGGACGCGGGTATCCCGGTCATCCTGACCGACCGGGCCGTCGACTCGGCCGACAAGTCGCTCTACAAGACCTTCCTCGGATCCGACTTCGTGAAGGAGGGCCGGCTCGCCGGCGAGTGGCTGATCGAGGAGACCAAGTCCGCGACCGGTCCGGTGAACATCGTGGAGCTGCAGGGCACCACCGGTTCGGCGCCGGCCAACGACCGTAAGAAGGGCTTCGGTGAGGCGATCGCCGCCAACCCCAACCTGAAGATCATCGCCTCGCAGAGCGGCGACTTCACGCGGGCCGGCGGTAAGGCCGTCATGGAGCAGTTCCTCAAGGCCAACCCGAAGATCGACGTGCTCTTTTCGCACAACGACGACATGGGCCTGGGTGCGCTGGAAGCCATTACCGCGGCGGGCAAGGTGCCGGGCAAGGACATCAAGATCATCACCGTCGACGCGGTCAAGGACGGGATGCAGGCGCTGGCCGACGGGAAGTTCAACTTCATCGCGGAGTGCAGCCCGCTGCTCGGCCCCCAGCTGATGGACCTCGCCAAGAAGGTGCACGCAGGTGAGGAGGTTCCCCCGCGCATCGAGACCGAGGAGACCACCTTCACCCAGCAGACGGCCAAGGAGGCCCTGCCCACCCGCAAGTACTGACGGGTAGAGGCCCTCGCGCACTGTCGTGCCTGGCGGCGAACGGTCGCCCGGCGCTAGGGAACGGGCCGGCGGTGTCGACAGCACCGCCGGCCCGGCCACTCGGTCCTCCCCCGCACCGCCACTGCGGGAGCGCCGTGCGGCCGCGACGGCCGCGCACCTGACGACAATCACGAAAGGTCTGGTGGGATGTCGGATACGCGTCCGGTCCTGACGATGACCGCGATCAGCAAGTTCTTCCCCGGGGTCCGGGCCCTCGACGGTGTCGACTTCCGCCTGTTCCCCGGCGAGGTGCACGCCCTGATGGGCGAGAACGGTGCCGGCAAGTCCACCCTCATCAAGGTGTTGACCGGCGTGTACGGCCACGACACCGGCACCATCACCCTCGACGGCGAGCAGGTCTCCTTCTCCGGCCCCATGCAGGCCACCGAAGCCGGCGTGAGCACCGTCTACCAGGAGGTCAACCTCTGCCCGAACCTCTCCGTGGCGGAGAACATCTTCATCGGACGCCAGCCGCGGCGGCTCGGCGCGGTCAGGTGGCGTGACATGCGCCGCCGGGCGTCCGCGCTGCTCGCCCGCCTCAACCTGGACCTCGACGTCGGCGAGCTGCTCGGGAACCAGTCGCTCGCCGTGCAGCAGATGGTGGCGATCGCCCGGGCCGTCGACGTGCAGGCGCGGGTGCTGATCCTCGACGAGCCCACCTCCAGCCTGGACACCGACGAGGTGAAGCAGCTGATGCGCATCACGCGCCAGCTCCGCGACGAGGGCATCGCGATCGTCTTCGTCACGCACTTCCTCGACCAGGTCTACGAGATCGCCGACCGGATCACGGTGCTGCGCAACGGCCGTCTCGTCGGCGAGTACCCCACGTCCGAGCTGCCCCAGCTCGCCCTGGTGGAGAAGATGATCGGCAAGGAGCTCGACGCGTTGGAGCGACTCGACGAACAGGCCGGACGCGACCTGGCCGCCGTCGAGACGGGCACCCCGGTCGTGGAGGCGACCGATCTCGGCAAGGCCGGGTCGGTCGAGCCGTTCAGCCTGACCATCCACCAGGGCGAGGTGGTCGGTATGGCCGGGCTGCTGGGCTCCGGACGTACCGAAGCCGCCCGGCTGTTCTTCGGCGCCGACCGGGCCGACCACGGTCGGCTCGCGGTGGACGGTCACCCCGTCAGCATCCGCGGACCGATCACCGCCATCGAACGCAACATCGCGTTCTGCTCCGAGAACCGCCGCACCGAGGGCCTGGTGGGCGAACTGTCGGTGCGGGAGAACATCATCCTGGCGCTGCAGGCCGCTCGCGGCTGGCTGCGGCCGGTGCCGCGCCGCCGGCAGGACGAGCTGGTCCAGCGCTACATCGAAGCGCTCAGCATCCGCCCGGCCGACCCGGAGATGCCCGTACGCAACCTGTCCGGGGGAAACCAGCAGAAGGTCGTACTCGCCCGGTGGCTGATCACGGAGCCGCGCCTGCTGATCCTCGACGAGCCGACCCGTGGCATCGACATCGGCGCCAAGGCGGAGATTCAGCGCCTGGTGGTTCAGCTCTCCGACGGCGGCATGGCGGTGCTGTTCATCTCCGCCGAGCTGGAAGAGGTGCTGCGGCTCAGCCACAAGGTCGCCGTGATGCGTGACCGGCAGCTGGTCACCGAACTCGCCAACGACGACAGCCTCGACGCCGATCGCATCATGCGCGTCATCGCCGGCGGCGTGGAACAGAAGGACGGGACGAGGCATGAGTGAACGCAGCCAACGCGCCGAGACGCACGGCGCGTCGACACCGCCGGGCGGCGTCGAGCGGGGAGGGGGTACGCGGATGGGCAGCTGGCGAACGCGCCTGCCGGCCGTCACCGGTCACCGGCTGTTCTGGCCGGTCGTGGTGCTCGTGCTGCTACTGGCCGCGAACGTGGTCTACCGGCCGAGCTTCCTGGCCGTCGAAGTCAAGAACGGCCACCTGTACGGCAGCCTGATCGACATTCTGCGGCTCAGCGCTCCGCTCATCCTGGTCGCCCTCGGCATGACCCTCGTGATCGCCACCGGCGGGATCGACCTGTCCGTCGGGTCGGTGGTAGCGGTCAGCGGGGCGATGGCCTGCCTGCACATCAGCCGGCAGCCGGACCAGAACAGCCTCGGTGGCGTGCTGGTCGCCCTGGCCATGGCCATCGGCATCGCCCTGCTCCTCGGCATCTGGAACGGGACACTCGTCGCGGTCATCGGCATCCAACCGATCATCGCGACCCTGATCCTGATGGTCGCGGGACGAGGACTGGCCCAGCTGATCACCTCGGGACAGATCATCACGGTGAACAGCGATCCGTACCGGATGATCGGCGTCGGGCACGTGCTGACCCTGCCGTTCGCGATCGTCCTCGCCCTCGCGGTGACGCTGCTGGTGGCCGTACTGACCCGGCGCACCGCGCTCGGAATGATCATCGAGGCGGTCGGCGGCAACGCCGAGGCCAGCCGGCTGGCGGGTATCCGCGCCCGACGGATCAAGCTTCTCGTGTACGTGGTGAGCGCCGTGTGCGCCGCCGTGGCGGGGTTCATGATGACCGCGAACGTGTCCAGCGCCGACGGCAACGCGGCGGGCCTGTGGGTCGAGCTCGACGCGATCCTCGCCGTGGTCATCGGGGGCACCTCGCTGGCCGGCGGCCGGTTCTACCTCGGTGGCACGGTGGTCGGCGCGCTGCTCATCCAGACCCTGACCACCTCCGTCTACGCCATGAACATCGACCCGCAGACCGCCCTGCTGTTCAAGGCGATGGTCGTGATCGGGGTGTGCCTGATCCAGGCTCCCGCCTTCCGCGCCAAGTTCCGGCGTCGGCGTACCACCGCAGGGTCGCCGGCCGCTCCGGCCGGCGAGCAGAGGAAGGAGCAGGTGGCGGCATGAGCACCACGCAACTGTCCGAGCGGCTGCATCGCACGATACGGTGGCGGCTTCCCCGCCGGCAGCTACCGGTGCTGGTCAGCCTCGGCCTGCTCCTGGTGATGTACGGCATCGGCGTCTCGCAGTACCGGGCCTTCTCGAACGTCCAGGTCATCTTCAACGTCTTCATCGACAACGGCTTCCTGCTCGTCGTCGCGGTCGGCATGACCTTCGTGATCCTGACCGGCGGCATCGACCTGTCGGTCGGCTCGGTGGTGGCCATGACCGCGATGGTGTCGGCCGCGCTGCTACGCGACGGCCTGCCACCCGCGCTGGTCCTGCTAATCGCGTTGCTGATCGGCCCGACGCTCGGCTTCGTGATGGGCTGCGTCATCCACTTCTTCGAGATCCAGCCCTTCATCGTCACCCTGGCCGGCATGTTCTTCGCACGCGGCCTGTGCACCTGGATCAGCTCGTCGTCCATCCCCATCACGGACGGCTTCTGGACCAGCGCCGCTCAGGAACGGATCCGGATCGGTGACAACTTCGTGACCATCAGCGTCCTGATCACGCTCCTGGTGGTCGCGGTGGCCGCGTACACCCTCGCGTACACCCGGCTGGGTCGCAACGTGTACGCGATCGGCGGCAACCAGCAGTCCGCGCTGCTGATGGGCCTGCCGGTGGGTCGCACCCGGATCGGCGTGTACACCATCAGTGGCCTCTGCTCGGCTATCGGCGGCATCCTGTTGTCCTTTTACACCCTCTCCGGAGCCCCGCTGATCGCCGTCGGCATGGAGCTGGACGCGATCGCCGCCGTGGTCATCGGCGGCACCCTGCTCATCGGCGGCGCCGGCTACGTGCTGGGCACCGTGCTCGGCGTGCTGGTGCTCGGCGTGATCCAGACTCTGATCACCTTCGACGGCACCCTCAACTCGTGGTGGACCAAGATCGTGATCGGTGGCCTGCTGTTCGCGTTCATCGTGCTCCAACGCCTCCTCGGCTTCCGCAAGAAGTCGTTCTCCACCCGCTGATCGGAAGGCAAACCGCATGACTCGCCCCTCACCGGCCCCCGAGGTCTGGTTCCTCACCGGCAGTCAGGGTCTCTACGGCCCGGAGACCCTGCGCCAGGTGGCCGCCCAGTCCCAGCAGATCGCCGCGCAGCTCGACGCCGACCCCGCCATCCCGGCCCGGGTGGTCTGGAAGCCTGTACTGACCTCCAGCGCGGAGATCCTGGCCGTCTGCCGCGACGCGGCAGTCCAGGGCGCCGTCGGTGTCATCGCGTGGATGCACACCTTCTCGCCGGCGAAGATGTGGATCTCCGGACTGGACGCCCTGCGCACTCCCCTGCTGCACCTGCACACGCAGGCGAACGTGGCGCTGCCGTGGTCCGACATCGACATGGACTTCATGAACCTCAATCAGGCCGCCCACGGCGACCGCGAGTTCGGGTACGTGCAGAGCCGGCTCGGGGTCGCCCGCAAGACGGTCGCCGGACACGTCAGCAACCCACAGGTCGTCTCGCGGATCGCGGCGTGGACCCGGGCGTCGATCGGGTACGCGGCGATGCGATCGCTGCGGCTGGCCCGCTTCGGCGACAACATGCGTGACGTGGCGGTGACCGAGGGCGACAAGGTCGAGGCGGAGCTGAGGTTCGGTGTCTCGGTCAACACGTACGGCGTGAACGACCTCGTGAGCGTCGTCGACGCGGTCCCGGACGCGCGGATCGACGAACTGGTCAAGGAGTACGAGGACAGTTACCGGCTCGACCCGGTGCTGCGGGCCAACGGTGAACGGCACGAATCCCTCCGTTACGCCGCCCGTATCGAGGCCGGGTTGCGGCAGTTCCTCACCGACGGCGGATTCAACGCTTTCACCACCAACTTCGAGGACCTCGGTGGGCTACGTCAGTTGCCCGGCATCGCCGTGCAGCGGCTGATGGCCGACGGCTACGGCTTCGGCGGCGAGGGCGACTGGAAGACCTCGGTGCTCGTGCACACGCTCAAGGCCATGTCGGTGGGCACCACCGGCGGCACCTCCTTCATGGAGGACTACACCTACGACCTCACCCCGGGCGGGGAACTCGTGCTCGGCGCCCACATGCTCGAAGTCTGCCCGAGCATCGCCGCCGCGACGCCGAACGTGGAGATCCATCCGCTGAGCATCGGCGGGCGCGAGGATCCGGTACGGCTGGTCTTCGACGCCCAGCCGGGCCCGGGCGTGGTGCTGGGGCTGGCCGACATGGGCGAACGGTTCCGTCTGGTGGCCAACGAGATCGACGTCGTCGCTCCCCCGCAGCCGCTGCCGAAGCTGCCGGTGGCCCGTGCGGTGTGGCGACCCCGTCCGGATCTCGCCACCTCGGCGGAGGCGTGGCTCACGGCCGGCGCACCGCACCACACGGTCCTGTCGCAGGCCGTCGGCACCGAGGAACTGTACGACCTGGCCGAGATGAACGGCACCGAACTCCTCGTCATCGACGCGGAGACGACCCCTCGACAACTCACGAACGAGATCCGCTGGAACCAGGCCTACTACCGGCTGGCCAAGGGTTTCTAGGCCGTGTCCTGCCGATCATGTCGAGCCGAGGCGGGATCCGGGTGGCGGCCCGGCAAGGCGGAGGTTCGTCCGGATACCGGTGTTGTATCCGGACGGATTGACAACGCAGCCGGTCGTCGGCTGGACCCGACGCAGGCCGGCATTGATCGGCAGGACAGGGCCTAAGCCGATCCGCCGGCGTCGATCGCCCGTCGGTGCGCTCTCGTGTCCGGGCGCACCGACGGGTTCCGTCCCAGGCAGGAGGTCGTTTCGTCTCTGGCGGCGGGGCTACGATGACCATGAGGGGGACATGAAAATGCAACATCAGCCGGCTGCTCGTGCCGCGGTCATGAGCGATGTCGCACGGCTCGCCGGCGTCTCGCACCAGACGGTGTCCCGGGTCCTGAACAATCATCCGAGCGTCCGCCAGGAAACTCGCGAGCGGGTGCTACGCGCCGTACACCAGCTCAACTACCGCCCCAACGCCCTGGCCCGAGGCCTGGCCGCGCGACGCTCGAAGGTCATCGGGGTGGTCAGCTTCGACACCATCCTCTACGGCCCGGCCGCCACCCTGCTCGGCATCGAACGAGCCGCGCGTGCCGCCGGCTACGGCATCAACATCGTCACCCTGGAACGGCTGGACCGTTCGGGGGTGGCCACCGCGATCGACGCCCTGAGTGAGCAGTCAGTGGCCGGCGTCGTCCTCATCGCCCCGATGGTCAGCGCCGCCGTCGCCATGCACGGCCTGCCCACCGGCGTGCCCGCCGTGCTCGTCGAGCCCGGTGGCGGCAGCGAACTACCGAGCGTCTCGGTCGATCAGGTGGCCGGCGCCCGCCTGGCCGTCGAGCACCTCCTCGCACTCGGGCACGAGACGGTCGTGCACATCACCGGCCCGCGGGACTGGCTGGAGGCCCGCGACCGCCTCGACGGTTGGCGGCTGGCCCTCGAAACCGCCGGCCGCCGCGTTCCACCGGTCATCACCGGCGACTGGAGCCCCCGGGCGGGTTACGAGATCGGCCAGTCCCTCGCCGAGCGGCGGGACGCCACCGCGATCTTCTGCGCCAACGACCACCAGGCGCTCGGTCTGCTCCGTGCCCTGCATCAGCGGAAGGTACGGGTCCCGGAGGACGTCAGCGTGGTCGGCTTCGACGACATTCCCGAGGCCGAGTACTTCACCCCGCCGCTGACCACGGTCCGTCAGGACTTCGACGAGGTCGGGCGCCGATGCGTCGCGGCGCTGCTGGATCTGCTGGACGGCTCGGCGGAGGGATCGGACCTGTCTCCCGTGGAGCCGACGCTCGTGGTCCGGGCCAGCAGCGGCGGGGTCGGCTGAGAAGCACCGCTGTGAGCGCGGAACCCGCCCGGACGTCCTGCTCGTCCACTGCGGCGGGCCGTCGGCGGGACCTGGAGGGCGAGATGCGTCGCATAGCGGCGCACCTCGGCACCACGGTCCCGGAGGCCGCCCGGCGGGAACTGGTCGAGGCGGCGACCTTCTCCCGCGTCAAGCAGCGCGCGGACATGTTCGCGCCAGGCGGCCTGTTGAAGGACTATCTGCTGGAGTGGCTGCTCCGCCGCCGATGAGATCGCCTCGCCACCTGGGCGGCAGCATCGACCGGCTGGCGGGGCCGGGGTCGGCCCCCGCCACCAGGCCGTGTCCTGCCACCTGCCGGCCCGCGCAGCCCTGGGCTCAGCTCGGCACCGCCGCCCGGCAGGGCGGGTAGTCGGTGTAACCGCTGGCGCCTCCGGTGTAGAACGTCGCGGGGTCCGGCTGGGTCTCGGGCAGGTCGTGGCGCCAGCGCTCGACGAGGTCGGGGTTCGCGATCGCCGGACGTCCGACGGCTACCGCGTCGGCGATGCCTTCCGCGATCATCGCAGCCGACTCCTGCCTGGTGCTGGGCACGGAGAACCCGGTGTTGACGATGAGTGGCGCGCCGACGCGGGCCCGTAGCCGCTGGACGAGCGCCGACGCCGGTTCGACATGCACCACGCTGAGGTACGCGAGGCCCAGCGGCGCGAGCCCGTCGGCGAGTGCGTCGTACGTCGCGCGTACGTCGGCGGGATCGGTTTCCAGCGCTCCCTGGATGTTGACCGCGGGCGACAGCCGGATGCCGAGCCGGGATCCGCCGATCTGCTCGGCCACGGCCGACACGACCTCGACGACGAAGCGGGCCCGTGCCCGGGGGTCGCCACCGTATTCGTCGGTGCGGTGGTTCGCGCTGGGCGCGAGGAACTGGTGCAGCAGGTATCCGTTGCCGGCGTGCAGCTCGACACCGTCGAGTCCGGCGTCGATCGCGCGCTGGGCCGCGGCCACGAACTCGTCGCGTACGACGGCCAGCTCGGACGGCGCGAGCGCGTGCGGGGTGGGATAGGGCTGCTTGCCGTGAGCGGTGTGCACGTCGCCGGTGAGCGCGATACCGCTGGGCGCGACGATGCGGTCGGTCCCGGTGACGCTGAGGTGGGAGACCCGTCCGGCGTGCATGAGTTGCATGACGATGCTGCCGCCGCCGGCGTGCACGGCGTCGGCGACGTGTCGCCAGCCGTCGCGCTGTTGCCCGGTGACGATGCCGGGCTGGTGCGGGTAGGCGCGTGACTCGTGGCTCGGGTAGGCGCCTTCGGTGATCACCAGGCCGAAGCCGGCCCGCTGGGCGTAGTACGTGCCCTGAAGGTCGGTCGGCACTCCCCCGGCGTCGGCGCGGAGCCGGGTCATGGGTGCCATGACCAGCCGGTTCTTCAAGGTCAGCGCGCCCAGGGTGGTTGGTGTGAACAGGTCCATGTTCGTTGCCTTTTTGGGTCAGGGGTGCTGGATGGGTGACAGCGCGGCAGTGGTGGCGAGGCGGATGTCGTCGAGGATCAGCGCGTGGTTGATCGATCCGGCGGCGAGCGCGCCGGCGCCGATCGAGATGGCGACGTTCGCCATGGCGTTCACCACGTTTCCGGCTGCCCAGACGCCGTCGATGCTGGTCTGTCCGTTCCCGTCGACGGTCGCGAAGGAGCCCCAGGGGTGCTCCGTCCGCTCCGCGCCGAGCTGCCGCAAGGGTTCGTCGAGGGGTACCAGGCGCGGGATGGTGAAGATCGCGTCGAGCGCGACGGTCCGGCCATCGGCCATCTCCACCCCGACGACCCGGTTGTCGCGCGAGAGGACGCGCCGTACCGGTCCCTCCTCGACGCGAATGCCGCGGGCGTCGAACGCCGATCGCGTCTCGCCCTCGGGCCCGCCGACGGCGTCCGCCAGGTAGGTGATCGACGAGGACCACTGCCGCAACAGTTGCGCCTGGAACTCGCTTCCCGGACCGGTCGCGAGGATGCCGATCCGCTGGTCACGAACCTCGTATCCGTCGCAGTAGGGGCACACCGCGACGCCTCGTCCCCATTGTTCGGTCAGGCCGTCGAGCTCGGGAAGCTCGTCGCGGGCCCCGGTCGCGACCAGGAGTTTGCGGGCCCGCACGACCTCGCCGTCGGTGGTCTCGACGGCGAACCCGTCGCCCTCGCGGCGCGTCAGCCGTGCGGCGGTGTTCATGATCTTTCCGCCGTACGACTCGACTTCGCGTCGCCCGTCGGCCAGCAGCTCTGCCGGTGGCTTGCCGTCGTGACCGAGGACCGCGTGCATGTGTGCCGCGAACCTGTTTCGTGGGGACCCGCCGTCGATGACGACGACCCGGCGACGCGCTCGGCCGAGCATCAGGGCGGCGCTCAACCCGGCGCTGCCTCCACCGATCACCGCGGCATCCCAAGGAATCTGATTCATGCGCCCCACGGTGCGTCAGCGCGAACGGGATCGCAAATGAAGTTGCGATATCGGCAAAGATCAAGTTTCCGGGCGGTGTGCGGCGGTCCCACGGCCTTCAGCCGTCGGGCCGCCGCACCGCATGTCCGGAACACCCCGGTCCCGACCCGCACGCGTGTCCGGAACACCCCGGTCCCGACCCGCGCGTCGTGTCCGAAAACCGGTCCCGGCCCGCGCACCCCGTCTCCGGAACGCCCGGCCCCGGCCGGCGCATCTCGCGTCCGGGGCCCCGGGGCCTGGCCACCGGTAACGCGCGGCCGGTCAGAAACCGGCCAGCAGGTCGCGGGTCAAGGCGCGTAGCCGCTGCCGGTAGTTCGGCTCGTAGGCCTCCGCCGCGGCGCGTGCCTCCTGCCCGCTGTCGAAGTAGTGGCCGGTCACCCCGGCCACCTCGGCTCCGTCGACCAGCCTCCGCACGGCGGACACGCCCTTCTCCAGGGTGTCGACGAAATCCATGCCGGAGCGGGTCGACATGCTCGTCGGCATGTACGAGGCCGGGTGCACGCTGTTCGCGGTGACACCGGTGCCCGCGAGTTCGTCGGCCAGGTCCATGGTGTGGCAGATCAGCGCGAGCTTGGCGCGGCTGTAGGCGACCGGCTCGCGGAAGTCGTGTTCGAACTGCGGGTCGTCGAAGTCGATCGGCTGTTGGCCGACCGAGGCCACGTTCACCACGCGCGCCGCCGGGGCTCGGCGCAGCAGTGGCAGTAGTTCCCGGGTGAGCAGCACCGGAGCGAGGTAGTTGACCGCGAGGCACAGCTCGTAGCCGTCCCGGGAGAGTTGACGTGCCGTGCCGTCCACATGGAAGCCGACGCCGGCGTTGTTGACGAGGACGTCCAACCGGTCGTAAGCCTGGCTGACCCGCGCGGCGAGGCGTTTCACCTCGGCGAGCGAGGACAGATCAGCTCGCAGCGGGACACCGCCGGTGGCCTGCGCGACCTGCGCAAGCCGGTCGGCATTGCGGCCGTGCAGCAGGAGTTGGTGCCGGCCGCCCGCCGCGAGGTCTTCGGCCAGGGCGCGGCCCAGCCCGTCGGAGGCTCCGGTGATCAAGATCGTTGACATGTTCCTGTCCTTACTGGCTGAGCTGTCGCGGTTGTCGTGGGCTGGCCGGACCGTGCGGCGAGCTGGCCGGCGCTAGGGCGTGTGTCGACGCGCCGGGAGCGGCGTCCGGTGACGCGATCCGGGTGTGCTGGCGTCGCCGGAGCAATGCGAGAGCGGTCACGACCGCGAACGCCGCGCCCGCGAGCGCGAAGGCGAGAGTGAAGCGGCCTTCGGCAGGTAGGGCGGCCGGAGTGCGCGCGGAGGCGCCGCCGGCGAGCAGCACGCCCAGCAGCGCGCTGGCGACCGAACTGCCGACCGAGCGGAAGACGGAGTTGACACCGTTGGCCGCCGCGGTCCGGGTCAGGGGAACGGCGTCGAGCAGCACGGCGGGCAGCGCGGCGAACCCGAAGCTGACCGCGATGCCGACCAGCACGCCTCCGCCGAGTACCCCGGCGGTCCCGCTGTGGACGGCGGCCAGCAGCGCGAAGCCGGCCACCCCGGTGGCGCTGCCGGCAGCGAGCGCGCGGCGGGCGCCCACCCGCCGCGTCAGCGCACCCGCGACCCGGGCGGCGAACAGTGCGGCCACGGCCGGTGGCAGGAGGTATTCGAGCGCGGCCTGCGACACGCTGGCCCCCAGGCCGTACCCGGCGGGGGCGGCGGGAATCTGGACCACGGCCGATACGCCGATGAACTGCATGAACATGGCGAACCCCAGCAGGAATCCGGCGAGGTTGGCGAGCGCCACGGCAGGGCGGGCGACGATGCGCAGGTCCACCACCGGATCCGGTTGTCGACGTTCGACGTGCACCCAAACGGCGCCCAGCAGCAGGCCCGCGCCGAGGCAGCCGAGGGTCCGCCGCGACGACCAGCCCCAGTCGGAGCCGCGGGACATCGGCAGCAGAAGCAGCACGAGGACGCCGGCCAGGAGCGCCGCCCCGAGCCAGTCCGTACGCCGACCGCCGGCGGTGGCGGTGGTGGTGGTGGTGGGCACCACCATGGCGGTGGCGGCGAGCGCGAGCCCGGAGACGATCGCGGCCAGCCAGAAGACCAGGTGGTAGTCCGAGGTGGACTCTCGCCCGAGCAGGCCCGCGCTGGTGAGCGCGACGCCGTTGCCGATGGCCAGGGCACCGCTGACGGCGCCCATCGCCGCCGGCAGCCGACCGGCCGGCAGGCCGTGACGCAGGACCGACTGTGCGAGCGGGAAGACCGCGGTGGAGGTCCCCTGCATCGCTCTCGCGACGATCAACCATGGGAGTGTGCTGGAGACGGCGGCGACGACCGACCCGACGACGGTCAGCGCCAGCACGGCGAGCAGCACCCGGCGGGCGCCGTACTGGTCGCCCAGTCGCCCGGCCAGCGGGGTGCAGACCGCCGCCGCGAGGAGGGTGGCGGTGGTGAGCCACGCCGCGTCCCTCGTGGAGACGTGCAGATCCTGCTGGATGAGGCCGAGGACCGGCACCACGAGGGTCTGCATCATGGACACGACCACAGCGCCGAGTCCCAGGACGGCGACGAGGACCGGCATCGGGAGCCGGGTGTTCGCAGGTACGTCAGCTGTCATCGATTGTGGGCTTCCGTGACTCTAGGGTCCGGCCCGCCGGGTGAGGTGCCCGAACTGGCGTCCTCATCCGGCGGCCGGTCAGGCGGTGTGTCGCAGCGTGCCGAGCGGTCAGACCGTGCCGAGCCGGCCGAGCAATGCGGTGGCCAGCTCGGCGGAGGAACCGGGGTTCTGGCCGGTCAGCAGGTTGCGGTCGGTCACGACGTGCGACGACCACGCCGGGGCCTCGGTGAAGCGCACACCGAGCGCGACCAGGCGGTCCTGCAGCAGCCACCTGGCCCGCTCTGCGAGCCCGGTCCGGGCCTCCTCGGCCTTGGTGAATCCGGTGACCTGGTAGCCGCGCAGCGGCGAGACACCATCGGTCTCCTCGGTCGCCAGCAGGGCCGCCACCCCGTGGCACACCAGCGCCAGCGGCCGGCCGGAGCCCAGGGTCTCGGTGATCACCCGGGCGGACTCGCGGTCGCCGGAGAGGTCCTCCATGGGGCCGTGTCCACCGGGATAGAACACGGCCGCGTAGTCGGCGGGGTCGACGTCGGACAGGGCCACCGGTCGACGGAGCGGCGCGGCGCCGTCGAGCAACGCGGCGACGGCCTCGGCGCCCTGCTCGCCGCCGTTGAACTCGGGGGCCAGGCTGGCCCGGTCGACGGTCGGGACCACGCCGCCCGGCGTGGCGACGGTCACCTCGTGCCCGGCCTCGGTGAGCGCGCGGTACGGCGCGGCGAACTCCTCTGCCCAGAAGCCCGTGGGATGCCGCTCGCCGTCGGCCAGCATCCAGTGGTCGGCACCCGTCATGACGAACAAGATCTTTGCCACTTCAATCGCTCCCTTGGTCGTTTCCTAACTTCACATCCGGAGGGCGTGCTCGGCGCGGAGGTGTCCCGCGCCTGTTCACGGACCCGACGGTAGGCGGGGGTGCGCTCGGATAACCAATAGGATTACCGGCATGGCCCCCAAGAATTCCGATGGCTCGGCGGCCGGCAGGCCGCTCGATCTCACCCAGCTGCGTACCTTCCTGGCCGTCTATCGGGCCGGTTCCCTGACCGAGGCCGCCCGCCGCCTCGGGCTCGCGCAGCCGACCGTGACCGGTCAGATCCGCGCGCTCGAACAGCAGCTCGATCGTCAACTGTTCGAGCGTCTGCCCCGCGGGGTCGCGCCGACCGCCGTCGCCAACGACCTGGCCGCGCGGATCTCGGCGCCGATGGACGAACTGGCGATGGTGGCGGACCGCGACGCCGCGGCCCCCACCGAACCGGTGCACCTCGGCGGGCCCGCGGAGGTGCTGGCCGTCCGGATCATGCCGGTCCTCGCTCCGCTCGTCGCTGAGGGCGTACGACTACGTGTCACCCCGGGGCTGGCCGACGACCTGCTCGACGGATTGCGCGCCGGGCGTTTCGACCTCGTCCTGTCCGCCGTCCGACCGCGTGGACGCTCCGTCCTGGCGGCGCCGCTCATGGACGAGGAGTTCGTCCTGGTCGGGGCGCCGGCGTGGCACGCTCGCATCGGGCCTCTCGGCACCGACGACGTCGCGGTTCTCGACGGCGTACCGCTGATCAGCTACGCGGAGGACGTGCCGATCCTGCGCCGCTACTGGCGTCACGTCTTCCGGCAGCGACTGACCGTTCGACCCGCCCTGGTGATGCCCGATCTCCGCGGCGTACTGGCCGCCGCCGTGGCGGGCGCCGGCGTCACCGTGCTGCCGCGCTACCTCTGCGCCGACGAACTGCGTACGGGTGCCCTGCTCACCCTGCTCGACCCGGAAGATCCACCCATCAACACCGGGTTCATCGCGCAACGCGCGAACACCACACTTCGTCCGGAGGTGGCCAGGGTCCGCGATGCGATCCGGCAGGCCGCTCGTTCGTGGTGACCTGCGGCGTCGCCGCGCTCGACGGCGGTGCCGGCGGGTCGCCGGGCTGCTCCGGCCGGAGCGAACCGCCGCCTTCTGCCGACCATCTCTATGATCCACCGCATGGCATTGCTGCACCGGGCGGACGTGCGCCCCACGAAGCTCGAACTCCTGGCCGCCTGGCTGCCCGACCAGGCCTGGTTCCGCGGCGACGCGGGCGTCGCCCCGGAGCGGGTCGCCTCGTACCGCTTCGACGACCCGGCGGGCAGGGTCGGGATCGAGACGCTGCTGGTGCGCGCCGGTGCCGGGCCGATCCACCAGGTGCCGTTGACCTACCGCGATGCTCCGCTGGACGACGCGCAGCGGTGGCTCGTCGGCACGACGGAGCATTCGGTGCTGGGCCGCCGCTGGGTGTACGACGCCTGCGGTGACCCGGTCTACGGCGCGGCCCTCGCGTCGGCCGTCCTCACCGGCACGGGCCAGGCCGAGGAGTACTTCGAGGTGGACGGACGGCGCGAGGTACGGGCGCCGAGCATGGCGATCGCCGCCGACGGGCCCCGCCTGGCCACCGCCCCTCCGGTCGGTTCGATCGACCAGGTCGAGGACGGTGACCTGACCCGGATCGTCTGCGGATCCGTCGAGCTGACCGTGCTCCGGCGGCTCGGTGAGGACAGCGGTCTGCCGGGAAGCCGGCTTACCGGGTCCTGGGAGGGGCAGCACAGCGCGGTGCCGCTGGCGTACGTCTCGCTCCGCTGATCCGCCGAGCGAGCCGGCGGTTCGCTCAGCGGGCCCGCTGATCCGCCGAGCGAGCCGGCGGTTCGCTCAGCGGGCCCGCTGATCCGCTGAGCGAGCCCGCCGGTTCGCTCGCAGGGCGCCCAGAATCACCCCGGGCGTGATCAGCGAGTTCGGGTGCGCGCGCATGGACACGACCTGGTTGAACCGTCGCGCGACGGCCACGTCCGTGACGGTTGCCGAGATGATCTGCCTGCTGACCCAGCTGCGGAGCCGGTACGCGCGCGGGTACGGGCCGTCGACGTGCGGCAGCGCGAGGTCGGCGGAGGTCGACGTCGCCCAGGCGGCGTCGACCACGACCTTCTGCAGGGCGAGGAACTCCCGCGCGGGCACGCTGAGGTCCGGCTTCGACCGCAGGTACGTCGACAGGCAGGCCGCGTGCAGGGTCGCGGCGGTAATGCCCTGCCCGTACACCGGGTTGAACGACGCCACCGCGTCACCGACGCTGACGAGCCGGGCGGGGAATCGTGTCAGCGCGTGGAAGTCCCGCCGTCGGCTGTCGGCGTGGTGGTACGTCTGGACGTCGCCGAGCAGTTCGTTCCCGGCGACCTCGCCGAACTCCGGCGGGAACTGCTCGCGCATCCGCCGTACGAAGTCCTCCGCGGTGCGCCCCGGACGGTTTTCGCCGTAGCCGGCCATCATGGCCATCCACCGGTCGTCCTCGACGGCGAAGAACGCGGCACCGGCCACTTCCGACGACACGCTGGGACTGTGCAGTGCCAGGACGAGAGCGGGATGCGGGTTGGTCTCGCGTCGTCGGAACATCGCCGTCGCGTAGTTGAGGTTGACCGTCATCCGTCGGGTGGCTGGCCGGTCCCAGCCGGCCTGCTCCAGCCAGTCGGAGAGCCGGCTCGAACGCCCCATGGCGTCCACCACCAGGTCGGCGTTCTCGACGCCGGGCGTCCCGCCGACATCCACCCGGACTCCGGTGGTCGCGGCCCCGTCGAAGACGAGACCCACAGCCCTGGCGGCCACGGTCTTGACGTTCGGCAGTGCAAGCACCCGCCGGCGGATCAGCCCTTCCAGAAGAGGACGGGTGCCCGCCAGGCTGTCGGCGTCGTCGGGTACGACGACCTTTACGCGGCCGTCGAGGTAGTTGCGCCTGCTCGGCGGCGGAGCCTCGATCGCTCCCTGCGCCACGGCCTGCTCGCGGAAGCCCGGAAACAGGAGTTCGAGCTGGAGGAACCCGCCGGGCAGCAGCGCATGAAGCTGTGTCCCCTGCCGCACGCCGGGACGCGCGCCGGTCGCGTGCAGGTCGTCGCGATCGATGATGACGACACTCTCCGCGAAGTCGGACAACACCCGAGCGGCCAGCAAACCGGCGACGCTGCCGCCGATCACGACTGCCCCGCCCATGACCGGATGTGCCTGATCCGGTGGCCGCACCGCGTTCAGTTCCGCGAAGATCCGGGCCGGGGAGGGTGACATTGTGTCCTCCATAGGTGCGGGTGTGTTGTGTTGTCGAATCCTCTCAGGCAGATGGAAGGACAGGTTGCCGGGTGGCGACCTCGGTCTCCGCCGGCCTCGCTCAGGCCCCGCCCGCGTCGCTCAGGCCACGTCGTCGCTCGCGTCGTGGGCGAGCAACGCGAGCTGGATCCGGTTGGCCAGGCCCAGTTTCGTCAGGGCACTGGAGACGTGGGCCTTGACGGTGCCCACCGACATGAACAACCGGTCGGCGATCTCGCCGTTGGTCAGGCCCTCCGCCACGGCCGCCGCGACCTCCCGCTCCCGCTCGGACAGCCGGCCGAACCGCTCCCGGGACTGCTGCCGGCGCGCGTCGGGGCGGTGCCGACCGTCGCCGGCCACGTGCTGGATGAGGGTACGGGCGACGGTCGGCGACAGGACCGGCTCCCCGGCGGCGGCCCGGCGAACGGCGTCGACGATCTGCTCGGGCGGGGTGTGCTTGACCAGGAATCCGGCCGCGCCGTTGCGCAGCGCGTCGAGGATCGTCGCGTCGGCGTCGAATGTGGTCAGCACGATGACCTCGGGGCGGTGTCCGGTCCGGTCCGCGATCGCCCGGGTCGCCGCGATGCCGTCCAGCACCGGCATGCGTACGTCCATCAGGACCACGTCGGGGCGCAGTCGGGTGACGGCGTCGACGACGTCCACACCGTCGGCAGCCTCTCCCACCACGTGGATGTCGGGTGCCCCGCCGAGCATCAGTCGCAGACCGGTCCGGACCAGAGCGTCGTCGTCCACGAGCAGCACCCGGATCGTCGCGCCGCCGGTCATAGCGGCCACGGTAGCCGAGTCGTCAGCCGAAATGTTCCGTCGGCGACCCCGTGTTCGATGACGCCCCCGTCGATGGCGAGCCGCTCCGCGAGCCCGGTGAGACCGGCGCGGGCACCGGGGATCGTGGCGGCGGTGCGGTCAGGTGGAAGCGGGTTGCTGACCGTGGTGACGATCCCCGTCGCCGGGGTGACCTCCACCCGCACCGCCACCTCGGCCTGACCGGCGTGTTTGCGGGCGTTGGTGAGGCCCTCCTGCACGGTGCGGTACACGGTGCGCTGCACCGCCGGCTGCAACGACTCGGCCGCACCGGGCGCGCAGACGAACTCGAACCGCACCCGTTGCCCGGCCGCCTGCGCCTCACTCACCAGCCGGCCGATGTCGGCGAGTCGGGGCTGCGGCGCGCTGCGGCCGACCGGTTCGCCCCGGTCCTCGTCGCGGTGCGGCGGGTCGCCGTCGCCGCCTTCGCTGTGGAGGTCGCCGATGTCCGGCTCGCGGTCGTCCTTGGCGCTGGTGCGGAGCACGGCCAGTACGTCACGCAGCTCGACCAGCGCCTGCCGAGCGTTGTCGCGGATGACCTCGATCGCACCGCCCACCTCGGCAGCGTTCGGTGCGATGCCCGCGCCCGCATCGGCCTGTGCTGTGCGGTAGGCCAACGCTCCGGCGTGCACCGAGATCAGCGAGATCCGGTGGGCGAGGACGTCGTGCATCTCCCGGGCAATGCGCTCACGTTCGGCGCGGCGGGCGCCGTCCAGTCGTCGCTGGTGGTCGCGGCGTTCCCGCTCGACCTCTCGGCGCAGGTTCGCGATGAGTTGCCGGCGGGCCCGCACCGCGATCCCCCATCCGAGCGGTACGAGGTACATCAGGCAGATCAGCGTCACGTACGCCCAGCGCGTGACGCCGGGCGGCGGATTCTCGAAGCCGAATGCCAGGGACGGCAGCAGTTGGATGCCGGTGATCAGGGTCGCGGGCAGCCAGTTTCGGTGCACGGCGACGGTGAGCACGATGACCAGGGCGGCCCCGAGACCCGTCGCGGCCACCATCAGCACCCCGAACATCGCGATGCCGAGAGCCACCGGGTACCGGTGGCGCCACCACAGGCTCAGGCAGGCGACCGCACCGACCCAGGGGTCGATGGTGTGCATCCAGCCAGGAATGCCGTCGACATGGTGCAGCGGGGTGGTGTGCCACGTCCAGGCCCAGTGCCCGACCGCGACGCCGAACAGCACGGCGTCGACGAGCCAGTCCCGGGCGGTCCGCCGACGTGTCTCGGGACGCGGACCGGCCGTCGCGCGCCGGGGCCACCGGCGGCCGGGTGGATGGATTCGCCAAGCCCGATCCATGCGGCCAGCGTACAAAGGGTCGACGTCCCCGGGCCCTGGTCCAAAGGCTGACGGACCTGGCCAGGCGGCCAGGCCGGGTTGGTCGGCTGGCAGATGCGGCGAGGTCGGCCGGTGCCGCACCGTCTAACCATGAGGGAGCGGGTGAAGCTCGTTCGCTCCGTTCATGACAGCGACGAGCGCGGCGAGGAGATGCCATGAGTCGCCTGAGCCCTGGGGCCGAGCCGGCACCGGTGCAGCCACTGCCGGCTCAGCCGGAGCTGGTGGAGCCACGGCCGGGGGCACCGGCCCCGGTGGGAGGGTCGCGGTCGATCGGGTTGCGGTCGCTGCGGCACCGGGTCGACCGGCGGGCCGTCCGGTGGTGGACGGTGCGGGCGGTCCTGGCGATGGCGCCACTGGTGGCCGCGGTGGCGACCGGTCACGCCGTACTGGACGCGGCCCGGTCGTGGCTGACGCCGCTGCTGGTCGCCGTGGTGGCGATCGCGCTCGCGTACGTCGCCGTCGTACCGTCCCTGCGCTACGCCGTGTACCGCTGGGAGACGACACCGGAGGCGGTGTACGCGGTGTCGGGTTGGTTCGTCCGCGAGTGGAGGGCGGCGCCGGTCTCCCGGATCCAGACCGTCGACACGGTGCGCGGGCCGGTACAGCGGCTCTTCGGGCTCGCCACGGTGAGCGTGACCACCGCCTCCGCGCACGGTCCCGTCGTGCTCGTCGGGCTCGACCTGGACGTGGCTGACGAGACCGCCCGGCGGCTGACGGAGATCGTCCAGCGGACACGAGGGGACGCGACATGACCGTCGGCTCGCAGTGGCGTCGCCTCGACTCGCGCATCGTCTGGATCGACGGGCTGTACGCCGTCCTGTCCCTGGCACCGGCCGGGCTGACGCTGCTCGTCATCGACGAACCCGGCGCGGCGGTGCTGCTCCCGGTGCTCGTGGCGGCGGTTGTGGGCGTCCTCGACGCCGCCCGGGACAACCTGCGCTGGTTGAAGACCCGTTATCGACTGACGGACGAGCGGGTGGAGATCCGCACGGGCCTGCTGGTCCGGAAGGAACGGTCACTGCCGATCGACCGGATCCGCAGCGTGAGCACGACCGCGCGGTTGCGGCACCGGCTCGCCGGGATCCGGGTCGTCACCGTCGGCACCGGGCAACCGGGGGCGGCCGGCTCCGAGGCGTTGCACCTCGACGCGGTTTCGCGGGCGACCGCCGAGGAGCTACGCCGGAGGTTGCTGACCGATGCGACGGGGGCGATCGGCAGCGGCTCCGAGCCGGCCCCTGGGGTACACGAGGCGTCCGGTGCGGCTATTACATCTGGCGCTGAGGACCACCCCGCCGGTGACCGGACCCTGGCTCGGATCCGCTGGTCCTGGTTGCTCCACAACGTCTTCGGATTCTGGTCGTTGGTCACCGCCGCCGGCCTGCTGTGGGGCGGCTTCGCGTTAGCCGGCTCGTTCGGGCTCGACGCGGCCGGGTTCGTCGGTGAGCTGCTCGACTGGCGGGCGCTCGGCCCGTGGTGGTCCGCCGTGATCGTCGGGTTGCTGCTCGGCACGCTCGGCGTGCTGGGCATGGCGGTCGCGTTCATCGCGGAGAACTGGGACTTCCGGCTGGCTCGGGTCAGGACGGTGAACGGCAGCCTCCTGCGCACCACGCAGGGGCTGTTGAACACCCGGGAGGTCAACCGGGACGAACACCGGGTGCGGGGGATCGAGATCTCCGAGCCGTTGCTCTGGCGGTGGATGGGTACGGCGGACACGAACGTCGTCTCCACCGGTCTGCGGATCTGGAGCATGCACCCGGCCACCACCATCCTGCCGCGCGGCCCGGTTCGCGCGGCTCGTGCGGTCGCCGGCGAGGTGCTCGAACTGGACGAGGCCGAGAACCCGTTCCGGGTGCCGCTGCGCCCGCACCCACCAGCCGCGCTGCGCCGCCGGATCGGCTGGGCGGTTCTGGGTACCGCGGGCGTGGTCGCGCTGATCTGGCTGGGCGGGATGGTGTCGGCGCTGCCCGACCGGATCTGGCTTGCTGGCCTCGGCCTGCTCCCGCTGGCCGTGGGCGCCGCCGTGATCGCGTACCGATCGCTCGGGCACGGCATCGTCGGCGACTACCTGGTGGTTCGCTCGGGCCTGCTCAGCCGGTCCACCACCGCCGTCGCCCGCCCCGCCGTCATCGGCTGGCGGGTGCGCCAGTCGGTGCTGCAACGCCGCCTCGGCCTGGCCACGCTGGCGGCGACCACCGCGGCCGGACACGGCTGGTACGCCGCGATCGACGTCCCCGCGTCCACCGCGATCGCCTTCGCGGAGGCGGCCGCGCCCGGCCTGCTGACCCCGATCCTGGAGGAACCGTGCGAACGCGTCGCCTGACCCGGGCTCTGCTGGCCTGCGGGGTTGCCGCTCCCGCGCTGTTCATCCTCGTGTTCCTGGTCGACGGTGCGACCCGGCCCGGCTACGAGCCGACGTACCACCCGGTGAGCGCGTTGAGCCTGGGCGATCGCGGGTGGCTCCAGATCGCCAACTTCGTGCTGACCGGACTGCTGCTGCTCGCCTTCGGCGTCGGGATACGCCGTAGGTCGCACACCGGCCCCGCCGAAAAGTGGGGTTCGCTCGCCATCGCCGTCTTCGGACTCAGCCTGTTGCTCTCCGGCACGTTCGTGATGGACCCGATGGGGGGCTATCCGCCCGGCACTGCGCCCGGTGGCGGCACCGATCCCAGTTGGCACCATGTGCTGCACGACAATCTCGGCCTGCTGGTGTTCCTGTCGGTGCCGCTCGCCTGCCTGGTCTTCGCCCGGCGGTCGCTCGGACGGCCCGGCGGCCGGGGCTGGGCGGCGTACGACCTGCTCACCGGGGTTGCCGGGCTGGGGTTACTGGTCGTCTTCGGTATGGCATGGGAGACGGACCATCCGTTCAAGGGCCTGATCCAACGGGCGATGATCCTCGTCGACTGGGCCTGGGTGACCGCGCTCGCGCTGCGGCTGCTGACCGAGATGCCGCACGACGGCCATCGTGCCCGGTTCGAGAGAGAATATCCGGTTGTGCCGGATCACCCGGGTCCCGATCGACTCGAGATCCCTGAGGTCGGGCCATCCACGCGCCTCGGATAGCCCGGCTTCAAGGAAGGCGAGTCGATCAAACACCCAACAGTTTTGCCGGCTTCGGCAGTCACGCTGAGCCGCGTGTAGCATTTCGCCGGACAACGTGTCCGACACTGTGTCCGCGCCACCCAGCGCACGGCACGCTGGCACTTGTGTGCGGCAGAACACGACCAATTGGAGCTATAGGTGAAGTATCGGCTTTTGGGGCGCACCGGCGTGTGGGTCTCCGAGATCTCGCTCGGGACGATGACGTTCGGCGGCACCGGACACCCGGTGTACGACAAGCTCGGCGCGCTCGGGCAGGAAGAGCTCGACCGGATGCTCGGCGTGGCCCTCGACGCCGGGGTGAACTTCATCGACACGGCCGACGTCTACGCCGACGGCGAGAGCGAAGAGATGCTGGGCCGGGCGATCAAGCAGCGCCGGCGGGACATCGTGCTCGCCACCAAGCTGCTCGCCCCCGTCGGACCCGGACCCAACGATCAGGGCCTCACCCGCCTGCACGTCATGCGGGCGCTGGAGGACAGCCTGCGCCGACTGCAGACCGACTACATCGACGTGTACCACATCCACAACTACGACCACCTGACGCCGATGGAGGAGACGCTGGCCGCCCTCGACGACGCGGTACGGCAGGGCAAGGTCCGCTACATCGCAAGCTCCAACCTCGCGGCCTGGCAGGTCAGCAAGGCACTGGGCATCTCGTCGCGGCAGGACCGGGCCCGGTTCGTCGCCAACCAGATCCACTACTCGCTGGTGTCCCGCGACGCCGAGCGCGACCTGGTGCCGATGGCCGAGGACGAGGGGGTGAGCCTGACGGTCTGGAGCCCGCTCGCCGGTGGCTTCCTCTCCGGCAAGTTCAAGCCGGGCAGCACCGCCAGCGAAGAGGTCTCCCGGCGCAGCCAGGTCGGTGGCGACTTCGTCCAGTTCGACGAGGAGCAGGGCCACCAGATCGTCGACGTGGTGCGCACCGTCGCCGCGCGGCACGAGGTGAGCCCCGCCCGGGTCGCGATCGCCTGGGTGCTCGCCCAGCGGGCGATCACCAGCGTCATCGTCGGCGCCCGCCGGCTGGACCAGCTCACCGACAACCTGGCCGCCGCCGACCTGACCCTGACCGAGCAGGACCTCGCCGAACTCGACGCGGCGAGCCGTCCGCCGGCCGCCTACCCGAACTGGATTCAGGAGAGCTTCGGACCGGTCCGGATCCCGGCCGCCAACCAGGCGTAGCCGGCGGGGCCGCCGTCCCAGCAGAAACGCGCGTCGAAAAGCCGGATCGGAGCCCGATCCGGCTTTTCGACGCCGGTCGAGCCGGCCGTCCCAGCGTGCCCCGTTCGGGGTTGCCTGGGACGAGCGGCGACCGCAGGCCTCGTGGCCGGGCGATGTCCGACGCCGGGGACAAGGTCTGTACAGCGGGCGACGACTCCCTTCCCCTCGGTTCTCATGGGCACTACGGTCGCTTCCACGTGCGCCGGGTCCCGTCGTAGCGCCGCAGCAGCGGAAGGGGTCGTGATGACGATCAACCACATCAGCGTCGGTCGTGGGCCGCGGAGGGTGCTCGCCCTGCACGGTTGGTTCGGGTCGGCCCGTGGCTGGGGCTGGCTGCCGGAGCTGCTCGACACCGAGCGCTTCACCTGGGCGTTCCTGGACTACCGGGGGTACGGCGAGCGCATCGGGATCGCCGGCGACTTCAGCATCGCCGAGATCTCCCGCGACGCCCTGGAGCTCGTCGACTCCCTGGGCTGGAACACGTTCTCGGTGGTCGGGCACTCCATGGGCGGCAGCGCCGCGCAGCGGGTGCTCGCCGACGCGCCAGGACGGGTGGAACGCCTCGTCGGTATCAGCCCCGTGCCGGCCGGCGGGGTTCCCTTCGACCTGCAGAGCTGGGCGCTGTTCGACGGTGCGGCCGCCGACCCGGCCAACCGACGCGCCATCATCGACCTCACCACCGGCAACCGGCTCTCCGGCCGCTGGCTGGACGAAATGGTCCAGTTTTCGGTCGAGAACTCGGCCCGCGAGGCGTTCGGCGCCTATCTCAAGGCCTGGGCGCGGACGGACTTCACCGACGAGGTGAAGGGCAATCCCGTTCCGGCGCTCGCGATCGTAGGCGAACAGGACCCGGCACTGGGCGCCAACATGATTCGCGAGACCTGGATGCGCCACTATCCCAACGCCCGGCTGGAGGTACTCCCGAACGCCGGGCACTACGCGATGTACGAGACACCGGTGCGGTTGGCCACGGTGATCGAGGACTTCCTCGGGCGGTGACCGCCGACCCGACGCCGCTGGCCGACCCCCGCACCTACGTCGACGGCGTTCCGTACGACCTGCTCGCCGTGCTGCGCGCGACCACTCCGGTGGTGTGGGTCGAGGAGCCACCGCTGCTCGGGCTACCCGGCGGACCCGGCTTCTGGCTGGTGCTCCGGCACGCCGACGTGACCGACGTGCTCCGGCAGCCGCGGCTCTTCTCGTCCCGGCTCGGCGCCACCCAGATCCGCGACCCGGCCACCGCCGCGGATCTCGATTACGTCCGCCGCATGATGCTCAACATGGATCCGCCGGAACACGGGCGCCTGCGCCGGCCGGTCGCCCGATCGTTCACCCCGCGAGCGGTCGCCGTCCTGGAGGCGTCGATCCGGACGAACGCGGCGCTACTCGTCGAGCGCGCGCTCGGCGATGCGGACGAAGGGGTCTGCGACTTCGCCCGCGACCTCGCGGCGGACCTGCCGCTGCTCACCCTCGCGGACGTCCTCGGGGTGCCGGAGCCCGACCGCTGGTTGCTGTACGACTGGTCGAACCGGGTGATCGGCTTCCAGGATCCGGACTACGCGGTGTCGGCCGCCTTCGACCCGCGGGCCGGCACCGAGGTGGCGCGTGCGGCCTTGCGGCACCGGCCGGCGCCGGACCCCGATGGGCGGATGCCGGATCCGCGCACCCGGGCCGGGATGGCGGATCTCTACGCGTACGCGCACCTGCTGGCCGAGTCGAAGCGCCGAGGTCCCGGGCAGGACGTCATGTCCATCCTGTTGGCGCGGCAGGGTGACGAGCGGCTTGCCACGGAGGAGTTCGAGAACATGTTCTGGCTGTTCGCCGTGGCCGGCAACGAGACGGTCCGCAACGGCCTGCCGGGCGCGATGATCGCTCTGCTGGAGCACCCAGAGCAGATGGAGCGGCTGCGCCGGGAACCGGCCCTGTTCGACACCGCCGCCGACGAGTTGCTGCGCTGGTGGACTCCGGTGATGATGTTCCGGCGCACCGCCACCGAGGACACCGCCATCGCCGACGTACCGGTGCGGGCGGGCGACAAGGTGGTGGTCTCGTTCACGTCCGCGAACCGCGACGAGAGCGTGTTCGCCCAGCCGGACCGGCTGGACCTCACGCGGCACCCCAATGCGCATCTCGTCTTCGGGCACGGACCCCACTTCTGTCTCGGCGCGCACCTGGCCCGGTGCCAGGTCCGCGCGCTGTTCGAGGCGCTGCTGGCGCGTACGACCAGCGTCGCGTACGCGGGCGCGCCCGCGTACCTGCGCTCGAACTTCCAGCGCGGGGTGAAGCGGCTACCGATCCGCTGGCGACGCCGCTGACGGGTACCGCCGGCGAGTGCTCGATGTCAATGCTTGACCGTGGAGTGTGATCCGCTTAACTTCATCGATCAGGAAGGGCTCTTTACTGATTTTCGCGCAATCCTTTGGGAGTGCCATGCGAACATTCCGTCTCACCGCCCTCGTCGCCCTGGCGGCCATGCTGATCACCACCGGCCCACCGACCGCCGCGAGCGCAGGCGGACACCCGCACGACCGTGCCGGTTACCTGCGGGTGGGCTACTTCACCCAGTGGGGCATCTACGACCGGGCCTACCCGGTCGGCAAGCTCGACACCTCCGGCGCGGCAGACCACCTCACCCACGTGAACTACGCCTTCGGCAACGTGAGCGAGGACGGACGCTGCTACGTGGACGGCGGGCCGGGCGAAGGCGACGCCTGGGCCGACTACCAGCGTCCCGTCCCGGCCGAGGAGAGCGTCGACGGCGTCGCCGATGCCTGGGGTGAACCCCTCAACGGCAACTTCGGCCAGTTGGCCAAGCTCAAGGCCAAGCATCCCGACCTGAAGGTGCTGATCTCGCTGGGCGGCTGGAGCTGGTCGACGTACTTCTCGAACGCCGCCCGCACCGATGCCTCCCGCAAGGCGTTCGTCGCCTCCTGCATCGATCTCTACCTCAAGGGAAACCTTCCGATCCTGGACGGTGGCAGCGGCGGGCCGGGGGCGGCGGCCGGCGTGTTCGACGGCATCGACCTGGACTGGGAGTGGCCGAACTGGCCGGGTGAGCCCGGCAACGTGGTACGCCCGGAGGACCGGCAGAACTTCACCAAGCTGCTCGCCGAGTTCCGCCGGCAGCTCGACACGTACGGCCGGCAGACCCGCGAGCACTACCAGCTGACCGCCTTCCTGCCGGCCAACCCGGCGACCATGGACGCCGGATACGAGGGCCGGAAGATCTTCCGGTACCTGGACTTCGCCACCGTCCAGGGCTACGACTTCCACGGCGGATGGGATCCGGTGACCAACCAGCAGTCGGCACTGCGCGTGCCGGCGGGCGCGCCGGACGACCCCGACTTCTCCGTCGAGGTGGCGATCGACGGCTGGGTCGCCCGCGGCGCGCCGCGCGGGAAGCTGGTCCTGGGCGTGCCGTACTACGGGCGGGGCTGGACCGGCGTCACCGGGGGCGGGAACGGCCTCTTCCAGGCCGCGGCGGGGCCCGCGCCGGCCACCTTCGAGGCCGGGTACGAGGACTACCGGCGACTCAAGACCCTGACCGGTGCCGGCTACACGCTCCACCGCGACCCGCGCGGCGGGCACGCCTGGTTGTTCGACGGTACGACGTTCTGGACGTACGACGATCCGGCGGTCGTCCTGCAGAAGATGCGGTACGTCCGCCGGGCCGGCCTGGCCGGGGCGATGATCTGGTCGCTGGACGGCGACGACGACAACGCCACCTTGACCAGGACGATCGGCCTCGGGCTGGCGAGCAGGTAACCCTCCGTCCCACCGGGCGGCCCCTATCGGCCCGTGCCGGCCGCCCGCTCGGCCGGCACGGGCCGGTCGCCGCCGGCCCGAGAGGCGACGCGCATCTGATTTCCAACTGTTTTCCGTGGCTTGGACGAGCCCTGTCCCGGCAGACTCGGCACATCGTCCCGACGGTGACCGGTAGGGCGACGACGGAGTGCGAACCGCGGCAAGGGCCGGCTGACATCGTCCAATGTGGTCGATGTTCGTGGTCCTCGTCGGCGTGCCGCACATCGTCAAAATTCACTGGAAACGTTACGTTCGGATCGAACAAGCCGATCGATGGCGTGGGTAGTGTCGTCCTGGGGGAGCTGGCGTGGATGAGGCGGTGCTGACGAGTCTGCGTGAGGTGGCCGGGCCGGAGCTGTACCGGCGCAACGCCTTCCGGGTGACCGGCCTGCCGATCGACGTGGACCGGCCGACGGTGCGCCGCCGTCAGCAGCGTCTGGCGGCAGCGCTCAAGGTCGGCGCGGACATCGATGGAGCGGGATCGTCCGTCGGCCCGGACGAACTGCGTGGCGCGTTCGACGTCCTGCAGGGTGACCCGCGGCGTCGCCTGGTACACGAGATCTTCGGCAGCTGGGGCTCGCCGGACGGGTGCGGGTGCCCGACCACCACGCACGCCGACCACGATGACGCGGTGCAGGCCCACGCCGAAGTGCTCGACATGGACCCGGTCGACGTGCTGGCCCTGGCCATGGACGGCCGGGTGGACGAGGGTTGGGCGACAGCGGCAGCGGCCTGGACGAGGACGCTGCGGTCGGCGGCGTTCTGGCGCCACCTGCACCATCGCATCGAACGCCTTGACGATCGCCAACTCGACGCCTCCGTGGTCGATGCGCTGCGCGCGGAACTGCCGGGCGCGCTGATCCAGCCGTCGCTGCAGCTGGCCGTTGCCGCGGATTACCCCGCCCCGCTGCGAAAGAGCCTCGCGGACTGGCCCGTTGCGGAGCGCGACCGGGACCGGCTAGTCGAAGAGGCCGCCGGTCCGCAGTACGACAAGCTCGACGCGACCATGGGTGAGCTGCACAGGCTTCTGGAGTCCGGTGACGTCGAGGGCACCGTGGCGCGGTTGCACGCGGAGGCACTGCCCGCCCTCGCGCGGCTCGAAGGGCTCGCTCCACTCGACCGCCACCGCCGCACGGCGACCGCGCGCAACCGCATCGCGGTGGTCCTCAACAACTGCGCGGTGGCCGAACAGAGCAGGACCGCCCGGTACGAGGGCGACGTCAAGGCCTGGTTGGCCGGAGCGGAGAAACTCGCGACCGACCCGGAGACGGTTCGCCGGATCCACGAGAACCGCGACGGGTTCATCGGCGAGCAGCGGGCGGTTCAGAAGTTCCGGGCGAAGGTCCACACGCTGGAGCGGACGCACGGGCGACACGCGGCGGCGCAGTTCCTACGCGACATCCTCGGCCGCACCGACGACCCGTCGATGACCGCGGTGCTCTGGGAGCTGTTGGCGGAGCTCAACGCCGCAAGCGGGGTCAGCTACCGCCAGCCGGCGCAGCGACCGGCGTACGAGCGTCAGGGTCAACGCCGCCCGGTCTTCGGCCTCGTGGCCGCGTGCGCGCTGCTGATCGTGATCTACCTGCTGTACCAGGCGTTCAGCGGTCCCGACGTGCAACGGGTGGACGTCCACAGCCCGATCTTGACCGACAATCCACCAGCGGGCGCCTGCGTCGCCGAGGCCGAAGACTGGCGCGACGGCAGCTCGGCGGTGAGCGTCGTCGACTGCGGGGAAGACCACTGGGCCGAGGTGGTGGCCTATCTGCCACTGGCGACGGGGCCCACGGAGTACCCCGGTGTCGAGGAGGTGGGCAGGTTGGCCGCGTTCCTGTGCGCGGAGCAGCTGGCCCTGTTCAGCCTGCCCCCACCGACCTACGAGCCGGAGGTGATCTATTCCGGACAGACCGACTGGGACGCGCAGGATCCGGACGCGAACTATGCGACCTGCGCGGCGCGCCGGGCCGACGACCAGCGGTGGAAGGGCCAGGCCATGGGGGCGAACCCCAGTCATGCCCAACTGGCCGTCTCGATGCCCTTGATGTCACGCGAGGGCAGTCTCGCGAACCCGCCGATCGGCACGTGTGTGGAGCTCGCACAACCGTCCGCCGAGTGGGACGAGAAGCTGCCCATCGTGCGCTGCGACCAGCCGCACTGGGCGCAGATCCTCGCTTATCCGCCGGTGACCGGGCCGTGGCCCGACGAGAGCGCGGTGGCGGTGAGCGCGAAAGCCGCCTGCAGCAGTGTGGCGAGTTCGCAGCAGCTGTCCGACGAATACATGATGACCGCCGCCTGGCCGCCGTGGTGGAACGATTCGAACCCGCCTGACTACGTGGCCTGCCTCGTACATCGCGACGACGACCAGCCGTTCAGTGGGGAAATCCGGTTATGAACGCAGCGTCGACGACCCGGGGGGTGACACTGCGCGTGCGCTCACCGGAAGGAACGGTCACCGGGATGGAGCTGACGGACGGCCCGATCACCGTTGGCCGCACCGCGCCGGACCACACTCCCGACGTGCATCTGGAACCGGACCCGCAACGCTGGGTGGGCCGGCTGCACTGCACGCTGGACGTGGTCGACGGCGGGTGGTCGGTGACCGACAACGCGAGCGTCAACGGCACGCTGCTGCGTACGCTCGGCGGGCGTACCGAGCGCCTGGTCGGTCGTCGCCGTCTGCGGCACGGTGATTCGCTGTTGATCCTCGGCGACATGTCGCCCGAGGGTGAGCCGCTGTACTGGGAGCTGACCTTGCTCGACCCGCACACCACCCAGCCCGCGCCGTTCGAGCCGCCGCCGGCGGTGCCCGTGCGTGGCCCCAGCTTGCGCTACGACTGGGTGGAGGCCCGGGCGTACCGCTGCGACGCGGACGGCGAGACCGCGGTGAGCGGACTGCGACCGCAGGGCCACCAGTTGCTGCGGTACATGGTCGGTCGCAGCAGCAACGGCGCGGCCGTCGCGTGCGGCCACCAGGAGCTGATCGCCGCGCTGTGGGGCGCACCCGAGGAGTGGCCGCCGAGCCGCTCCTACACCCGCGCCGACCTCGCCGGCGTGGTGCGTGCGGTACGTCGGAGCATCGAGGCGGACCCGTCCGCGCCGCGGATCCTGGAGACCGTCACCGGCATCGGGTACCGGCTCACCGTCCATCCGGGCGAAGAGGCGGGTGATCGCGGTGACGCTGCTGGACAACGGTGACCGGGTGACCGAGACGCTGGTCGTGGACCGGATGCTCGGCGAGGGCGCCTTCGCGGAGGTGCACCGGGTACGGCACGAGTACCTCGGCTGGCAGGCGATGAAGGTCTTCAAGCGGGTCGCGTCGCTGGACGAGACCCGGACTCTGCTGGAGGAGGCGCGGCTGCTGTCCACGCTGGGGCACCCCAACATCGTCCGGGTGTTCGACGCCGGCACGGTCCGCACGGCGCGCGGCGTACGCGGCTTCTTCACGATGGAGTACGTCGCCGGGGGCAGCCTGGAACGGCTGGCCCGCGCCCACTCGCCCACCGCTCCGGTCGATCTGGTCATGGAGGTGGTCGAGCAGATCGCCGCGGGGCTTACAGCCGCGCACGACCAGGATCCGCCAATCCTGCACCGGGACCTCACACCGGCGAACATCCTGGTCGGGTACGACGGCATGGGCATGCGGATCCGCATCAGCGACTTCGGTCTCGCCAAGCGCGCCGACCCCTTCACGATGCTCGCCAGTGCTCAGGGAACGTTCGCCTTCATGGCGCCGGAGGTGTTGCGGCGGGAGGGCTACTCCCGGGCCAGCGACGTGTGGTCCGTCGGCACGATCGCCTACCTGCTGCTCACCAACCGCTTGCCGTACGACGACGGTGGACCGCTGTCGTCGTACTCGCCGAGCCGGTTCGCGCGGGGCCCGCTGCCGCCGAGCCGCTACAACCCGGCGGTGGACGCGGAAATCGACCGGATCGTGCTGGCCACGCTCGAGGTGGCAGCGGGAAACCGCCCTGCCTCGGCGGGCATGCTCGCCGGCGAGCTGCGGACGCGGCGGCAGCGCTTCGACGGTACGTCGAAGCGTGACGGTGGGGTCGTGGAGCCGCCCCCGCCGAGCGCGTGGGCCCGCCAACTGGTCGAGGAGGCCCTGGAACTGTCCCGGCGCGCGGGGCAACTCGATCGCGCCGCCGACCTGATGGAGGAGGCCGTGAACCTGTCCCCGGATCTCCGGGCGCGGTACCTGCCCATGCTGACCCTCTGGCGACGGGGGGTGACGTTGTGAGCCGGCTGACCCGACTGCGTGAGGACGTGCGCCAGCGTCGACACCATTCGGCGTTCCGGATTCCCGCGCCGGTGTGGACGGAGCAGCAGTGCCGCCAAATCGAGGAGCTGCTGGCGCAGGCGCAGGCGGCCACGCCGGCGGAGACCCCGGTTCCGGCGGTGAATGCGGCGCCCGACGAGTCCGCGCTCGCCACGGCCGCGACGAACCTGTGGCGCGCGGAGCGCAAGCTCACCGCGCCGGGTGAACGCCCCACCGCCCGCGACCGTCAGGCCGCCCGGTACCTGCGTACGTGTGCGGAAGCCCTGGCCGACGCCGGTCTGGTCGTGCAGGACCACGACGGGGATGCCTTCAACTCCGGCCGGGCGCTCGAGGTGCTCGTCTACCAGGAGAACCCGGGCCTCACCGGCGAGACCGTCCTGGAGACCGTGCGGCCCTCGATCTACCTGCACGGCCGCCTGGTCCAGATGGGTCAGGTGATCGTCGGTACCCCCAGCCAATCCCCCGACGGGAGGAACGACAATGCGTGACACCATCGACTTCGGCATCGACCTCGGCACCACCAACAGCGCAATCGCGACGGTCGAGGAGGATGGCACCGTCGCCGTCATCAAGAACAACGATGGCTGGGACATCACACCGTCGGCCGTGTGGATCCCGAAGCCGGGCATGGTCCACGTCGGCCGCAAGGCACGCGAGCGGGTGGAGAGCGACCCCGACAACGCGACGGCCGAGTTCAAGCTCGAGATGGGCCTGGCCGACGCCGGCAAGGACTTCGTCAAGGCCGCGGCGCGGCTCACGCCGCCACAGCTCTCCGCCGAGGTGCTGAAGTCGCTGCGGGCCGATGCGGCGCACCACGCCGGACGTCCACCGGACGCCGCAGTGATCACCGTGCCGGCGGCGTTCGCACTGAACCAGAACAAGGCGACCCTCGAGGCGGCCACCCTGGCGGGGTTCAGCGCCGCGTGCCCACTGGTCCAGGAGCCCACCGCGGCCGCGTTCGCGTACGGCTTCCACGACGCCGACGACCGCGCCTACTGGATGGTCTTCGACTTCGGCGGCGGCACGTTCGACGCGGCGGTGGTGAGCAAGCGCGACGGCGACCTGCGGGTGCTCAACCACGCCGGCGACCCGTACCTGGGCGGCAAGCTGATCGACTGGGCGGTCGTCGAGCGGGTCCTCGCTCCGGCGGCGGCCGCCGCCTTGGGGTTGGCCGACTTCCGGCGGAACAACCCGACCTGGCGGGGCAACTTCGCGAAGCTGAAGGGCGCCGCGGAGGACGGCAAGATCCAGCTCTCGCGTCGTGACGCGGTCGACCTGATGGTCGAGCTCACGGTGAGCGGCGGCGACACCGAGACGTTCGAGTACACGCTGCGACGCGACGAACTCGATCGCATCGCCGAGCCGTTCTACGCGCGGGCGATCAACCTCTGCCGGCAGGCGCTGGCCGACGGCGGGTTGCGGGCGGACGACATCGACAAGTTGCTACTCGTCGGTGGCGTGACCCTCTCGCCCGGCCTTCGTGAGCGTCTCGCCGACCCGCGGGACGGTCTCGGCATCATCCTGGACACCAGCCTCGACCCGACCACCGTGGTCGCCCGCGGCGCCGCGATCTTCGCCAGCACGGTCCGGCACCCGGATCCGCCGTCGTTCCGGCCCGCGGCCGACGAGTTCGGCCTCGAGCTGGCCTACGAGCCGAGTGTCACCACCACGACCCCCACGATCGCCGGGAAGCTGCACGCCGCCTCAGCGGTGGACTGGACGGGATTCGGTGTCGTCCTCAGCAATCCGGGCGGCAAACCGCCGTTCCGCAGCGCCCGGATCGCGGTGAACTCCGTGGGCGCCTTCGTGGCCGAGGTCGACATCGATGCGCACAAGGTCTCCCACTTCACCGTCGAACTCACCGACCGGGCCGGCGTGCCGCGGAAGGTGGTCCCCGACTCGCTGACGATCACCCACCGCGAGGTGGAGTTCGGCGGCGCCCGCCTCACCCACTCTCTCGGCATCCAGCTGGCCGACCGGGCCTTCGCGCCGCTGCTGCGCAAGGGAGCGACCCTGCCGGCGCGGGCGCGCGAGGTGTTCCGCACCACGGGCGCCCTGCGCCGGTCGGACAGCGAGGCCGTGGTCCGCATCCCAGTGGTGCAAGGCGAACGTGACCGGGCCGACCGCAACCGGCAGGTCGGCATCCTGGAGATCCGCCCGGTGGATCTCCGGATCGATCTGCCGGCCGCCACCGAGGTCGAGATGACGTTCGAGGTGGACGCCTCCAACCTCGTCACCGTGGTCGCGGACGTCCCGCTCATCCAGACCCAGTTCGACGCGGAGATCAACCTCGACGACGTCCTGGCACCGAAGCCGGACGACCTCGCGAGGACCCTCGGCGAGGTCGAGGGCCGGGTGGAATCGCTGCGCCAGTCGCACGCCGCGCAGCTGCCGGAGGTACGCGAGCGGCTGGACCAGTTGTCGGAGGAGGGCACCCTGACCACCGCCCGCGAGCAGGTGCGCGCCTCCGCCGTGGACGTCGGGGCCGCGGCGTCCGCAGAGGACCGGCTTCGTGAGGTGCAGGCGCAACTCGACGACATCGAGGAGGCCGCCGACCGGCCCGGGATGATCAATGAGCTTCGCGAGCTTCTCGCCGAGGTCGCCGATCTGGTGGCCCGTACTGGGCAGCAGGCCGACCGTCAGGAGCACACCGAGCTGGAGCGGCGCGCGGAAGACGCGATCGCGAGTGGCAGTTCGGCGCGGATCAGGGCGGAGCTCGACCGCGTCACCGGGTACCTCATCGATCTGCAACGGCGCCAGCCCGGCTGGTCGGTGCAGGTCTTCTACTGGCTCGGCGAGCAGGAGCACCGCATGCGGCCCCCCGGCGAGGCGGCCCGCCTGATCCGGGAGGGCCGGGAGGCGCTGGCCGGCAACGACGAGCGAGCCCTCGACGCGGTCAACAGCCGGCTGGTCCGGCTGCTCCCGGACGAGGAGCAGAACAAGATCATCGGGTTGACCCTCCGATGAGCGCGCCGGCCATCGACACCGACCTCGCGGTGAGCCGTGCCGCCGCGGCGGCACGGCGTGGCGAACTGGACGCCGCCGCCGAGGTGCTCACCGCGCTGGAAAGCGACGACCCGGCGGTGTTCGACCTGCTCGCCCGGATCCGCGCGCAACAGGGCCGCTGGCGCGACGCGGACGAGTACTGGGCGCGGGTACAGGCCGGCGACCCGGACCACGTCGGCGCTGCCGAGGGCCGGCGCGTCCTCGCCGGGGTCCTGGCCGGAAAGCGTCCGCCCCGGCCGGTCGCCCAGCCGGCGCGGGTCGCGGTGGTCGGCGGGGTGCTGGCCGTCGCCGCCGTCGCCGGTGGCGCCGTCGCCGTGGCCGAGGACGGCCCGCCCCGGCCCGTGTCGACCGCACCCGCCGCCGCCACCCCGTCGCAATTTGACACCGGCGACGGGGAGCGGCAGCGTGCCGAGGAGCTGGCCCGTCGGCTGGCGCAGGTGGAGGCCGAGCGGTCGGTCGCCGCCGAGCGGCTGACCGCCCGGCTCAACGTGATCAACCGGCAGCTCGCGATGCCCAGTGTCGTCGTGAAGCCCCAAGCGGGCGCCGTCGGGGTCTACTTCCGCGAGGGCCTGTTCATCGAGGACACCCGCCTGACCGCCCACGGCGCCGCGCTTCTCGAAAAGGTCGGCCGCCGCCTGGACGACGTCGACGCGTCGATCACCGTCGTCGGGCACAGCGTGCCCGTTCCGGGCGGACGTACGAGCGGTGGCTCCGGCACGGCGTTGAGCCGGGCCGAGGTCGCCGCGCGGAAGCTGTCCGAGGCGAGCGGACTGCCGCTCACCGCGTTCGCAATCAGGTCCGCGGAGCAGTCGGAGCGCCCATTCGAGCGGGAGTCCCGCAACCGTACGGTCAGCCTGGTCCTGACCCCCGCCTGAACAACGGCCGCCGGCGGCTGCCCGCGCGGGCGGTCCTCAGGAGGCGAACACCTGGGAGTCGTCGGCGAACGCCTTGAACTCCAGGGCGTTCCCGGCGGGATCGAGGAGGAACATCGTCCACTGCTCCCCGGGCTGTCCGGCGAACCGCAGATAGGGCTCGATGACGAAGGTCGTACCGGCGGCCCGCAGCCGCTCGGCGAGGTCGTGGAACTCCGGGACGGTCAGCAGGAGGCCGAAGTGCGGGACGGGCACGTCGTGGCCGTCGACCTGGTTGTGCGCCGCCGGTCCACGTCCCGGGGCGAGGTGGGTCACGAACTGGTGGCCACGCAGGTCCCAGTCGATCCAGGTCTCTGAGCTGCGTCCCTGCTCGCACCCGATGAGCTTGCCGTAGAAGTGGCGGGCGGCGTCGAGGTCGTCAACGGGCATGGCCAGGTGGAACCGCGGGATGGGCGAGTCGAGTGTGGTCACGTGCGTTGGTCCTCTCTCGAAAGGGCTCGCTGCCGGCGTCTTGTCACGCCTCGAGGCGGGGTCGCTCGCCCGCCTGTTCCGCCATCCTCCGCCATCGCGCGTCGCCGGCGGAAGGGTTGGATCGATCGCCGCCTTCTGTCACGATACTTGCGCTCACGGTGCAAAAACCCCGTCGACTGCTGGAGGCCCTGTGCACACTCTTCGCCGCAGGATGTTCGCCCTGCTGGCCGGGATCGCAGTCGCGGCCGGCCTGTCCGTCACCACCACCGCACCCGCCGCGGGCGCCGGCGCGCGCACGTCGTACCGTCCCGTGGTCTTCGTGCACGGCAGCGCCGGATCGGCGTCACAGTTCCAGACCCAGGCCAAGCGCCTGGCCAGCAACGGCTACCCGATCGACATCATCGAGGCGCAGGAGTACGACTCACCGAACGTCGCCACGATCCTGCCCCAGATCTACGCGGAGCTGGACGCCCGGATCGACCGGCTGCTGACCGTCAGCGGCGCGGACAAGGTGGACCTGCTCGCGCACAGCCTCGGCACCTTCGTCATGCAGGGTTACCTCGGTAGCTCACCGGCGCGCGCCAGCCGCGTGGCGCACTACGTCAACCTGGACGGGCGCACCGCGGCGGCACCGCCGGGCGGGGTGCCCACGCTCGCGATCTGGGGCGAGGGCGACCCGGCCCGGGCCATCGCGGGTGCGACCAACGTGTACTTCCCGGACCAGTCCCACACCCAGACCGTGTCGTCGGAGGAGTCGTTCCGGGAGATCTTCCGCTTCTTCCGGGGCCGGGCGCCGCACACCACGCGGATCCTTCCGCAACTCCTCGGCACTGCCCGGATCTCCGGCCGCGCGGTGCTCTTCCCCAGCAACGTCGGCGTCACCGGTGCGACGCTCGAGGTCTATCCGGTCAGCCCGCTGACGGGCCGTCGACTGTCCAGCCGCCCGGCGCACCGGCAGCCCCTGGCCGGCGACGGATCGTTCGGTCCGATCCCGGTGCTCGCCACCGCCCGGTACGAGTTCGCGATCGTGCGAACCGACGCGCCGACGCACCACTTCTACTTCCAGCCGTTCCTGCGGTCGGATGCGTTCGTGCGGCTGCTCACCAGCCGGCCGGGCGAGGGTCTCAGCGCGCTGATCGACACCAGCGACCGGCACACGGCGCTGACCATCCAGCGGCAGAAGGAGTGGTGGGGTGACCAGGGCGGCGCCGGCGACCAGCTATGGATCAACGGCCGCAGCGTTCTGAACGCCGCGAACGCGCCGCGCGCCAAGCGGACCATCGGGATCTTCGCGTTCGACGACGGCAGCGACCGGGTCACCGACCTGACCGCTCCCCTGCCGGAGTTCTTCAGCCAGACCTTCATGACCGGCATGGACGTGTTCATTCCGGCGGCGCCGGCCCACCTCGGCCTCGTGTCGGTCTCGGTGGACCAACGCGGCGGCGGCTTCGACGTGATCAACGTGCCGAACTGGAAGTCGAGTGAGCACCGGGTGACGTTGAACGTCGACGACTTCTGACCGCCCGTCAGGGCTCGGCCGTCCGGCCGAGCCCTGACGGCGAACGGTCCGCTACCCGGCGTCCACGGCGGAGGTGTCGACGATCTGCTCGGTGGGCAGGCGCGGCGTGTGGGGTGGCGCGGGGTTCGTCCGATCCACGGCCCCCAGACGCATCGCCAGGTACGGAAAGCCGAGCCCGGCCAGCATCTGCCGCAGGATCTGCCGGGTGCCGTCGGTCTCGATCACACCGCTGAGCGGCACCATCGAGACGCCGAGCCGAGTGGCGGTCAGCCAGGCGGCGGAGAGCCCCTCCCCGGCGCGCAGCCAACTGTCCGGCTCGTCGTCGGTGTTCCAGAGGATGGCGTACGCGGCGGCACGGTCGTGCCCGGAGCTGATCGGCAGGGTCCCGGACTGGCCGAAGTCCCGTACCGGCACGGTGGTCTGCGGGGGCTGCTCGGGCAGCACCTCGGGCGGCAGCCCAGCGCCGGTGCCGGCCCGACTCGTCCAGTAGGCGAGTTCCTCGCGCAGCTCCGGCTCCTCCTTTGCGACCACCGCGGCCTGGCCCGCCGCGGCGGCCAGATCCATCACCTGGTCGGAGTCGAGCAGTTGGAGCCGGGCACCCTGCGCGACGGCCGCGCCGACGATCTCGTTGAGCGTCGCGTCGGGCACCGGCTCGTCGCTGACCGGCCGCCGGTCGGTCTGCCGAGCCCGTATGCACTGCACGAGGCGGGTCGCGTCCGCGTCGGCCCTGGTCTGCTGGAACCGGCTGAGCCGGGCGAGCAGCTCAAGCTGACCCGGGTCGGGCAGCCGCTCCACGTCGGCGGCCCAGCCCTCGGCGGCCAGCACCACCCGCGCGTGGTGCAGCGCCAGTCCGCAGCTCAACGTCACCAACCGATTCTCCGGATCGGTGGCGGCGAGTTGCGGCTCGTGCACCATCCGCAGCTCCAGCGCGTCGGGGAGAACCGTCCAGCGCCACGGCTGGCTGTTGTGCACCGACGGGGCGAGACCGGCCGTCGCGGCGGCCTGGGTGAGCGCGGTGGTCAGCGGGCGGTCCCCGGCCGGCGTCTCCTGGCTCATCGTCACGACCTTTCCTTTCCCCTCATCGTGCCTCACTCCGGGCGCGTCGCGCGCGCTGTTGCCGCTGCACCGTCCGGAATACCGGGCAGCCGGCACGCGAGTCCGACTCCACTGTCGTCCGGTCGGGACGGATCACACCGGTTCCCGCGTCCGGACAGCCGGGCCGCTGAGACGATCCGCAGGTGGGAGCGGAACCGGACGAGTGCGTGCCGGAGCGGCCGGCACGGCAGCGCCGGATGGCCTGGCGGGAATGGGCGCCGCTGACGCTGCTCACCGTGGCCGCGCTGATGGGCGGCGGGCTGTGGCTCGCCGGGCTGCGCACGACGCCGCAACTGGTCTGGGCGGCGGTGACCCTGGTGGCGCTGGTGCCGGCCGCGTGGGCGACGCTGCGCCAGCTGTGGCGTCGCCAGTTCGGGGTCGACGTGATCGCCGTGCTGGCGCTGGTCGGCACGCTGCTGGTTCGCGAGTACCTGGCGGGTGCGGTGATCGCGGTGATGGTCAGCACCGGGCAGGCGTTGGAGGGCTACGCGCAGCGTCGGGCCAGCCGTGACCTGCGCGCACTGCTGGAACGTGCTCCCCGGCAGGCGCGGCGGCGCACCCCGGACCGCGGGATCGAGCAGGTGCCGCTGGACCGGGTGACGGCCGGCGACCGGCTGGTGGTGGGTCCCGGCGATGTGGTGCCGGTTGACGGGACGGTCGAGGAGGCCGTGACGCTGGACGAGTCGGTGGTCACGGGCGAGTCGCAGCTGGTGACCCGTGCCGCGGGCGAGCAGGTGGCCAGCGGAGTGGTCAACGCGGGTGCCGGGTTCGGGCTGCGGGCGACGAAGAACGCGGCGGAGAGCACGTACGCCGGGATCGTCCGGCTCGCGGAGGAGGCCACCGCGCACAAGGCCCCGATGGTCCGCCTCGCCGACCGGTACGCCGCCGCGTTCGTGCCGTTCACGCTGCTGCTGGCGGGCGTCGCATGGCTGCTCACCGGCCAGTTCCTGCGGGCGGTGGCGGTGCTGGTGGTGGCCACCCCCTGCCCGCTGCTGCTGGCCACCCCGATCGCGATCGTCGCCGGGCTGTCCCGGGTGGCCCGGCGTGGGGTGCTGGTGCGCGACGGCGGGTCGCTGGAGCTGCTGGGCAGAGCCCGCACAATGCTCCTGGACAAGACGGGGCACGCTCACTGCCGGGCGTCCCGTCGCGGCGGAGACGATGGTGGCGCCGGGCGGCGACCGCGACGAGGTGCTGCGGCTGGCCGCCTCCGTCGAGCAGCTCTCCCCGCACGTGCTGGCCACCGCCTTGGTCCGGCAGGCCCGGGAGCGAGGGCTGCGGCTGGCGGAGCCGTCGGACGTCACCGAACAGCCGGGGCACGGGGTGAGCGGCCGGGTTGACGGGCGACTCGTCCGGGTGGGGCAGCTCGCCGGTGAGCCGCCCGAATGGGCGCAGCGGGTGCGCGAACAGGCCGAGCTGACCGGCCGCTCCGGCGTCTGGGTGAGCGACGAACACGGGCTGCTCGGCGCGATCGTCCTCGAGGACCCGGTGCGCCCCGACGCCCGGCGCACCGTGCGGCGGCTACGGCAGGCCGGGCTCCGACGGCTGATCATGGTCACCGGCGACCGGCCGCTCACCGCCCGGCAGGTGGCGCAGGTCGTCGGCGTGGACGACGTGATCGCCCAGTGCTCCCCGCAGGAGAAGATCGACCGGGTCCGCGACGAGTCCGGGCGGGCGATCACGCTGATGGTCGGCGACGGCGTGAACGACGCACCGGCCCTGGCCGAGGCACATGTGGGCGTGCGATGGGCGCCACCGGCGCCACCGCCTCCGCGGACGTGGCCGACGCGGTGCTCACCGTAGATCGGCTGGACCGTCTCGCCGACGCGGTGGAGATCGCCCGGTACGCGCGCCGCATCGCCCTGCAGAGCGCCACCGTCGGTATGGGCCTCGCGGTCGTCGCGATGGTTGCCGCCGCCGTGGGCAGGTTGCCTCCGGTCGCCGGCGCGTTCCTTCAGGAAGGCATCGACGTGCTGGTGATCCTCAACGCGCTGCGTGCCCTCGGCGGCGGCCTGCGTCGCCGGGAGGTCTCCCCGCAGATCCGGCAGCTGCTCGACCGGTACGCCGGCGAGCACGCCGGGGTGCGGGACGTGCTGGCCCGGCTGCGGGACACCGCCGACATGGTGGCGACCCGCCCGGACGTGCCGGAGTGCGTGCCGACGCTGCGTGAGGTGCACCGTCGGCTGGTCGACGAGGTGCTGCCGCACGAGGCGGCGGAGGAACAGTGGCTCTACCCGGCGCTGGCCGGTCCGCTCGGCAGCGACGAGGCGACCTCCACGATGAGCCGGGAGCATGTGGAGATCAGCCGTCTGGTCGACCGGATCGGCGGTCACCTGGCCCGGCAGCCGGACGGCCGGCTACGCGCCGACGAGGTGCCCGATCTCCTCGCAGCCCTGTACGGCCTGGACGCCGTGCTCCGGCTGCATCTCGCGCAGGAAGAGGAGGACTACTTCTCGTTGAACGCCGCCGACGGCCCGCAACGGTGACAAACCGGGTCAGGCGTCCGGCGCCCCACGCATCACAGGTCGTCGACGACGGAGATGATCCGGAAGCCGGTACCGGCCGTCGTGACACGGTCGAGGTCAGCCGCGGTGATGCCGTACCCGGTGAACCTCTCGACCGCGACCAGGCCCTTCAGGTGGCGATCGTGGTCGGCGAGTTCCAGGCCGGCGGTCGCGGCGGCGACCGCCGGCTCGACGTCGACCTTCGGCTCGGCGGCGCTCATGCCGGGCTCGAACGCGGCGAGCAGCCGTCCCTGCTCCGCGAAGGACAGCCGCATGAGGGCGTTGACGTTCCAGAACATGCTCGCCGCCCGGCCGCGCGCGGACGCCCGGCGCAGCACCGGTTCCTGCGAGCCCTGGAAGCCGTTGTACTCGACGGCGAGGATCGCCGGCCCGGCGTCGAGCACGGCAACCCAGGGGAAGTTCGAGTCCCCGGCGTACAGGTCAGCCTCGATCGAGCGGATCGACTCCGGCCGGTCCGGATCGGCGCCGAACGCGCGCAGCACCTGCTCGACCGTCGCGCCGGTCGTCACGGTGACCGTCGCCGCCTCCGACAGCACGCTGCGACGTATCCACCGGTAGGCGCGCTCCGGTCGCGCCGGCCGCGCCGGTTCGGGTTCGCCGCGCAGCCGGTGCCCCAGCCGGTCGGTACGGCGATGAACGACCTCCGGCGCGGCAGGTGCCGCCCAGACCACCAGCTCGTACGTCTCCGCGTCCGGGTCGTCGTGGTCGTCGCGGCCACGCGCGTGCACCCGTAGGCGGTAGTCGCCGGGCCACGGCGGCGTCTGGGCGCGCAGCTGCGGCTCGCTCGTGCCGTCGGGGCCGAGCACCGACGCGAGCCCCTCGACGGCGTGCCAGCTGACCTCGACGATCTCCTCCCAACCGGACGCCACCTCGGGCGGCGCCTCGGCCAGCACGGTGAGCTGGACGCGCGCCGGGCCGTCGGCGATTCCGGTCCGGATGACGGCGCCGCCGTCGACCACGGCGACCAGCCCGTTGCCGGCGAAGTCGGCGGTGTCGGGGAAGCTGCCCTCGACCAACCCGAACCGGTGCCGCGACACCCGCACCGAGCCGAACGATCGGCGAGGCAGCAGGTACTCGGCTCGGATCTTGTTCAGCAGCGCCGGGGCGTACGCGGGCGGCATCGGCCTCTGCCCCAGCACGACGGCCGCCGCGCCGATCCCCACACCGACGGTGGCGGCGGTCCGGTCGGCGAGGGGTGGTACCTGCACGTTCCCGACGACGGTGTGCGCCACTGCCACGGCGAGAGCTAGATGCGCCTGCCCGTGCCGCGCCGCCACGGCCTGCTCGTCGGCGGCGTCCGGCGGCACCACCAGGAGCGGGACGACGGCCGGGTGCACGGCGAGCCGCCCGGCCAGGGCGAGAACCAGGTCGGCGAGGCCGGGTCGCACTGCGTCCAGCAGCAGCGCGGCGGTCAACGCCTCGCTGTCGTTGCCGGCCGAGGCGAACCCGTACCGACCGCCGGCGGGCGGCGGTGGCGGCAGGTACACCGTCAGGCCCGGCACGTCGACCGGTTCCATCCCGGTCACGGTCATTTCCAGCGCGCCGAGCAGACGTTCGGTGGTCAGCGCTGCCAGCTCCCGGAGCGCGGCCAGGCCCAACGGCTCGCTCGGCGCGGAAACACGACGGTCCGCCACCCGGGGTCCCGGTCTCTGGCGCCGCGGCGACGCCGACCAGGGCGACTACCACGAGGACGTCGAGGCGCTCTACCGGGCGCTGCTGGCCGCCAAGGCGGAGACCGGCCGTC